>NZ_LAJE02000226.1 GCF_000970465.2 Devosia insulae DS-56 | reverse complement strand
CGCTGCCGATGGTGCAGGCGTGGCCGGCGCGCAGCATGTCGCCGCCACTGAGCTGCCCGACCGGTTTCAGCGCAGCGTCGGCACGGAACATGAAGCGGGCGAGCGCCGAGCGCGCCGTGGTCTCGCCGTCCTCGGGGTTGAGGCGCAGGTAGTTCGCGCGAATGGTCTGGCTCGGATCGAGCAGGCTGACCTCCTGGTCGAGCAAGGCATGGCGGCGCGCGATGCGCACCGCGCCGCTCTCTGGGGCGAGGGCGCCGGTGATCAGCCGGAGCAGGGTGGTCTTGCCGGAGCCATTGGGGCCAGTGATCGCCACCCGCTCGGGGCCAGTGATGACGAGGCTCAGGTTCCGGATCACCGGCTGTTCCGGCAGCGGGCCGCCGGTGAGCCGATCGAGCTGCAGCACCGTGGTGCCATTGGCGAGGCGGCTCGGCTCGAGCTTCACCGCCATGGGCTGCAGCACCTCGACCTCGGCCTTGGCGGCGGCGAGCGCCGTGCTGGCCGAGGCGCGGCGCCGTTCACTGAGTTTGGCCTGCTCGCCGCTGGTGTTCTCCGCGTTCATCTTCATGCCGCCCAGCATGATGCGCGGGGTATCGCCCTTGGCCGCCTTGCGGGCGCCCGCGCCATCCTTCTTGGCCTTGCGCTCACGCAGCAGCTGCGTCTTGCGGTCGAGCTCGCCGAGGGTGCGTTCGGCACTGGCGAGGCCCTGCTCGGCGGCAGCCAGCTCGATGGCCTTGCGCTCCTGGTAGAGGTCCCAGTTGCCACCATAGGTGCGGGCGCCGAGCGTCGTGAGCTCGACAATGGCGTCCATCTCGCGCAGCAAGGCCCGATCATGGCTGACGACGATGGCGCCGCCGCGCCAGCGCTTCAGCAGCTCGGTGACGGCCGTCCGGCCATCACGGTCGAGGTTGTTGGTGGGCTCGTCGAGCAGCAGTATATCAGGTTGCTCGATCAGCAGCGCCGCCAGCGACAGGCGGGTGCGCTGGCCACCGCTCAGCGTCGCGGTGGGACGATCGAGCGCGAGTGATGGCAAGCCGACATCGGCGAGGGCGGTCCCGATCTTTGCCGGCAGCAGCCAGTCGGCCGCTTCGGCATCCTCGAGTGAGCCGGTGCCGGCTTCGAGCCGATCGAGCCGGGCCAGTTCTGCGGCGCAGCCTAGCGCATCGGCGACACTGGCGTCGGAGCGCTGCACCGTTTGTCGCAAGACGCCAAGCGTGCCGGAGACGACAATCTCGCCGCTGGACGGCATGAGTTCGCCGAGCAGCAGTTTCAGCAGCGTGGTCTTGCCGGTGCCGTTGCGGCCGATCAGGCCGGTGCGAACCGGACCGAAGGAAAGATCGAGATCTGAGAAGAGGGTGACGCCATCAGGCGTCTTGTAGCTCACCGCTTTGAGCGAAATAGAACCGGGCATAGTTGGACTCCGGGTGACGGATCAGGGTGGTTTGATCGGTCATGCGGATATCCATGGGGACCTGCCGGTTGGTGCTGCGGATGGGCGGAAAATAGGGATGATCGCTGAGATGTCAACCTTGGTGGCCGGCTTACCCCGACTGATAGAGACGGCCCCCCCGGCCTCCCCCATATGGGGGAGGTGAAGAGTCGAGGCTCTGTCTCGATCGTGCCAAGCACTCGATGAGGCACCTCCCCCTTCATGGGGGAGGATGGGAGGGGGCCATCTGCCGCAGTCAGTCGCTCATCCTTGCGCCCAATCCGGAGACGCGATGGCGCTCACGATCATCACGGCGGGTCGATTGTCCGGTTGGCGGCAATCGCCGCGAACCAGTTCGGTGGGCGTTCGATCATCCGGCGCACCACCGGGCGTTCCGGGCCCTGGTGCAGGTTGCGCAGTTTCTCGCCGATCACCTCGTCGGCATGGGTCAGCCGCTGGTTGTGCCGGGCATACTCGGTCCAGGTCGGGCTCTTGTAGCTTTCGATCCAGACGTCGGTCTCACTGAGGTCGCGGCGAAGCACCCATTCGCGCGCGCCATCACGCATCCGCACCCGCTTGCGATCGGCCATGACGCGCAGGAACTCGCGCACATCCTGCGGGCGGATCTTGTATTCGATGCTGATGACGATCGGCCCGGAGCGCGGCTCGATCGGCAGCGCGATCTGCGGTTCCTGCCAGCGGTTGGCGGGGTCGAGGTCGAGCATGACGCGCGGCGGGATCGACAGCAGCAGCCCGACTCCGGCGCCGACGACGAGGGCGATCGCCGAAGCGACCAGCGCATTGCTGACGCCGAACTCTTCGCCGGCAACGCCCCATAACCAACTGCCGGCGGCGAGGCCGGCAAAGGTGGCGGTCTGGTAGAGCGACAGCGAACGGCCGACCACCCAGCGCGGGGTCGAGAGCTGCACGGTGACGTTGAACAGGGTCAGGGCCAGCACCCAGCAGGCGCCGCCGAGCATCAGGGCGACGCCGGTCAGCCAGGGCGACGGGCTGAGGCCGGTGACCGCGGCGCAGATGGCAAAGCCGATAAAGGCCAGCCGAACGATGGCTTCGCTGGAGAACTGTTCGGCCAGCCGGGCACTGATCAGCGCGCCGCCAACCGCGCCGAGGCCGAAGGCGCCGAGCAACAGGCCATAGACCAAGGGGCCACCGCCGGGGATCTGGCTCGCCACCACCGGCAGCAGCGCCAGCACCGAGCTGGCAGTGAGGCCGAAGATGAAGCTCCGCACCAAGACTTTGCCCAGTTGCGGCGACAGCGCCATGTAGCGGACACCGGCGAACATCGCCGCGCCGACCGCCTCGCGCGGCAGGCCGGCCGGGGCCGGGGCCGGCTTCCAGCGCAGCAGCACGAACAATAGCCCGAGGTAGCTGACGAGGTTGACCGCGAACGCCGCCGCGGCGCCGGCCACCGCGACGATGATGCCGCCCACGGCGGGGCCGAGGCTACGCGACAGGTTGAAGCCGATGGAGTTGAGCGCCACCGCCGAGCCGACGCTCGAGCGCGGCACCAGGTCACCCACCGAGGCCTGCCAGGATGGGTTGTTGAGCGCCGTGCCGCAGCCGATGAGGAAGGTGAAGGTCAGCAGCAGCCACGGGGTGATCAACCCGAGCAGCGCGCTGAGGGTCAGGAGCGCCGAGACCGCCAGCATGAAGACCTGCGCCACCAGCATCACCCGGCGGCGCGGGAAATTGTCGGCGATGGCGCCGCCGAGCAGCGAGAACAGCATGATCGGCAGCGAGGTAGAGGCCTGGACCAGCGCCACCAGGTCGACCGAGTTGGTCAGCGCCGTCATCATCCAGGCGGCGCCGACGCCCTGGATCAGGGCGCCGAAACTCGAGACGAGGTTCGCCACCCAAATGTTGCGGAAGGTCCCGTGCTGCAGTGGCTGCAGGACCGATGGTCGATCCTTGGCCATGGCTTACCCCCGATCAGCTGAGGTAACGGCGCGCCAGGTGCTCCTGGAAGTGCTTGGAGTTCAGCTTCTCGCCGGTGGCGCGCTGCAACAGCTCGGGCGTCGAGTACTTGCTCGCCTGGCTCCAGATGTTCTCCCGCCGCCAGTCGTTGATGCCGACGAAGCGGCCATTGCGCATGTCCTCGCGGGCGTTCGGCTGGTCGCGCTCGATGGCGCTCCAGAGCTGCGCCGCGATGATGGCGCCCAGGGTGTAGCTGGGGAAGTAGCCGATGGCGCCCGACGGCCAGTGCACGTCCTGCATCGGGCCATCCTTCATGTTGTCGATGGTCGAGAGCCCCAGATACTCCCGCATCTTGGCGTCCCAGGCCGCCGGCACGTCCTTGGGCGCCAGCTTGCCGCTGATCAGGTCCTGCTCCAGCTCGAAGCGGAGGATGACGTGCAGTGGGTAGGTGGCCTCGTCGGCATCGACGCGGATCAGGCCGCGCTCGATGAAGTGGACATGCGCCAGCACGTCCTCGAGGTCCCAGCCGGCAATGGCCTCTGCGCCGAGCTTTTCGCGCACATGCGGCATGGCCCACTCCCAGAACTCGGGCGAGCGGGCGATCTGCTTTTCGACGAACAGGCTCTGGCTCTCGTGCATCGCCATGCCGCGGGCGCGACCGACAGGCCAGTGCGTCCATTCCTTGGGCAGGCCCTGCTCGTAGAGGCCGTGGCCGGTCTCGTGCAGGATACCCATCAGTGAGGTCAAAAACTCGCCCTCGGTGTAGCGGGTGGTCATGCGGATATCGGTGGGCACGCCACCGCAGAACGGGTGGTGCGAGACGTCGAGGCGGCCATGCTCGAAGTCGAAGCCGACGGCCTCCATCATCACGAGGCCCAGCGCCTTCTGCTTGTCGATGGCGAACGGGGCGTTCAGCGGCTTCAGCGGGCGCCGAGCGAGCTTTGCTTCCTGGTGCGCCAGGGCCGCCGGGACAAAATCCTTGAGGAAGGTTTTCAGGTCGTTGAGCACCGGCGCCACCTCGGCGACGCGGTTGCCGGGGTCGTACTGCTCCATCAACGCGTCATAGGGGGACAGGCCGAGCACGTCGGCGCGCAGCTGCGCTTCTTCGCGGGCGGTGGCGACGAGCCCTTCGAAGGCCGGCAGGAAGCCGGCCCAGTCGCCGGTGGGCCTGAGCTCGCGCCAGAGCTGCTCGGCCCGGATGCGGGCGTTCACTTGCTTGCGGACGAAATCGGCCGAGAGGCAGGTCATGTTGGTATGGACGCGGCGGAACTCACGAATGGCGAGGCTCTGCATCTCGTCGAGCGGCTCGGCCTCGGCATCGCCGAGCCAGTCACCAACCTCCGGCGCGGTGGCCATCTCGTGGTACATGCCGGCCAAAGTCGACATGGTCTCGGCGCGCTTTTCGCCGCCACCCACCGGCATCATCACCGCCTCGTCGACGCCCAGCATCGACTGCGCATGCTCGATGGCTTCCAGCTTGCGGCTCAGCGCATCGAGTTTGGAGAAGGCGGAATTGGCGGACATGGTTGGCCTCTTGAGTGAGCAGCAACCGCAGCGGGTCGAACACCCACCGGGTCATTCCCGCGAACGCGGGAACCTCTGTTTAGGATGTCGCCGCTGGCAAGAAAACAGGGATTCCCGCTTTGGCCGGGAATGACCCGGTGTTTGGTTTACCAAATGGGATCAACAGGAAAGGGCGCAGTCGAGGCGGCTGCCCCCTACGGTCAGTGGCGATTGCGGTTGCCTGAGCCGAGGATGATGCGCTTCCGCTCAAGGTGGCGGCGGCCCGCTTCAGCAAACACCCCGATACCGTTCGGGGATGGTATCGGGAATACGGGATCGGCCGGCAGGCGCTCATGGGCGGGCCGCCCGAAATCTCGCTCCTAGCGCGGAGCGCTCTCACTCACGACGATTGCGGGTCATTATGCGAGGGGACTTAGATCGGGCACCGAACGTCCACCCGTGCCTTTTGCCGCTGACCGAAGGGTAGTTCGACCAGACCGCGGTACACGAGCGTGCAACCATCTGAGACCGTCACCGATTGCCCAGGTCGGAGGCGATGTGTCTTTCCGTCGACGTAGAACGGCGTGGTTACCGAACTGGCGTCGCCCACGCCAATTGTGGTGCCTCGTTGAGTGTCGAAGGAGTCGTCCTGAAACACCTCGATCGATTTGGTAGTTGGCGAGCTGGGTATGGCTGGAGGCGTGGAAAGCCGACCACCCTGCAAAGTACCCACCTGTTGCCTCACAATCTCTCGGATCGTGTCCTCAGAGATTGATTCCCCATCGCGACCTGCTGTCCCTGGTGTCCCCGCTTGTCCGGGCACCCCAGCCGCGCCATCCTGGCCGGGCGGCCCGCGCAACTCGTCCAGGGCGACGAGATCGCTCCAACCTGTATCGCCCACAAGCCGCCACTGCAGGTGTGTTGTTGTGCTTCTCATTTCGAGGCTGCGCCCTGGCGGTCCGTCTGCCCCGACGGTCGTGGCACGGCTTTCTAGCTCGGCGATTTTCACAGCCTGGTCTTGCACGAGCCTCTGAATATCTTGGATATCTCTGAAAAAATTCGCGGCAAAGAAAGGGATCACGACAATTGCGCTCAGGGCTCCAAGTATGGCCCCCGCGCGCAATACGAGCCGCTCAACTCCCTTCGGTTGGTGTGAACTTATGTCGCTCATGTGCTCCCCCTTGGGGCAGTAAAACCGAAAAGATGCGACCTTCGCAATATATCATCAGTAACTATCGTTCTGCGGCCAGTTGCTCTGACGATGTGGCGTGGTCCCTCGAGACAAGTGTCAGTAAGGATTGATGTTTCGGTCCCTTGCAAGGGGGAAGGGGCGCAGCCGGGGTGACTGCGCCCTGCCGATGGCGACGATCGCAGGCCTAGAGCGCGGCGCGGCAGACGACCCGCACCTGGTAGGCGGAGTTGTCGAGGTGGCTGTAACCGCCCTGGGCAGAGTCGTGATCGCCCTGCTTGTTGTTCCTCTTGGTATCCGCGTAGGCGGCGAAGCCGATGAAGGCGAGGGCGGTGGTCTTGCGGTCGTTCGACAGCACCTGGGCCTTGGTCATGCCCTCGGCGATCTTCTCCTTCATCAGGTTGTCACAGGCGGTCTTCGGGGTGGTCATCCAGGAGAGGCTCCCTGGCTTGGCGTGAACCTCGAGGCTCTTGCCGTAGACGTCCCAGCCTTCGGAGCGGCCGACATTCTTCTCGAACAAGCTGTTGTTCTTGCCGATGCCGTAAATCTGGACCTTCCAGACGCGGTTCTGGCCGGCCGCCTTGGCGAAGACGCGGACCATATACTTGTGCGCCTTCTGCTCCGAGCCGGTGTAGCCAGAGGCCCGGGAGTCGACATAGATCGGCTCCATGTCGATGCCTTCGGCGACGATATCGACCTTGGCCATGTTGCTGCCGGCGTGGGCAGGGGTGGTTGCCGCGAGCGGCGCTGCAACTGCGATCGCGATCGGCAGTGAAAGCAGAGCCAGGCGGCGGGTAAGTCTTGTGACGTTCATGGTAGTTACTTTCGTTCAGTGAAGTGAGACTGACAAAAGCCTGCGCCGATCCGCCTAAACCGTCACTGAATTCGCCGTTCACCTGGCTAAGCGATTGTCTTTGAATGGGGAAAGGGCGCAGCCGGGGAGATTGCGCCCTCTGGGGCGGGTTCTGTTCTGGAACCGGCCGAGGCTGACGGCACCAATGGGGGATTGTGCCGCCAGCGATGGGGAAGGGGGCCGGAGGAGGCGCCCGAGGCGCCTCCGCCAGGCTTAGAAGGGGAGGATCGCGTCGGCGATCTGCTGGCCGTAGCGGGGTTGCTGGACCTGGGTGATCTGGCCGCGGCCGCCGTAGGAGATACGGGCTTCGGCGATCTTGGACGAGGGGATGGTGTTGTCGGCGTGGATATCCTCGGGGCGCACGATGCCGGCGACGATCAGTTCGCGCACCTCGAAGTTGACGCGCACTTCCTGCCGGCCCTCGATCACCAGGTTGCCGTTGGGCAGCACCTGCACGACGACGGCGGCGACCTGGGTGGCGAGGCTTTCCTTGCGGTTCACCGAGCCCGAGCCGCCATCGGTCATATCGCCCGAGGTGGTGATCTTGCCCGAGGCCTGCACATCGGCCAGCGGCACCTTGCCGCCGAAGATCGAGCCGAGCACGCCGCCGACGCTGCCTTCCGACGACGAGGTGCGCTCGCGATCGGTGGAGTTCGAGATCTTGGCGCTGTCGTCGATGGTCACCATCACCGTCAGGATGTCGCCGATCTTGTGGGCGCGCTGATCCTTGAAGAAGCCGCGGGCCTCGTTGGAGAACAGCGAGTTGGGCTGGTACGAGGCGACCACCGGTTCGGGCATCGGCATCTGCACCGGGCGATAGCCGGCCTGGGCGGTCGGGTCGGAGATGGCGGTCAGGCGCGGCTGCTGGCCGACCGAAGCGAGCTGATCCATGGTCGAGCACCCGGCGAGGAGGGCGGTGAGCGCGAGGGTAGCGAAGAGTTTCATCGGGTGCATTTTCATTGTCCTTTCGCCCGTCACAGTCCGGCGACCTGAAGCTTGGCGGCGGCGGTGGTGATCTCCACCGCGCCATTGGCGGTCGCGACGCCGTTGAGGATTTTCCGCGATACGCTGTTCATCACCTGCACCGGCTGGCCGGTGGCGGCGTCGCCAAGCGATTGGCCGACCACGGTCAGGGTCATCGGGCCGGTACGGAGCAGCACGGTGACCTCGGTATTGCGGCGCACCGCCAGCGGCTCGGTGACATCGGCGGCCTTCAGCATGACGCCGGCGCGCGAGTTGCGGCGGAGCTGCTTGCCGACGAGGTCGTTGAGGTTCTCGACGCCGGACTGGTCGGCGAAGGCGAGCGAGACGCGTTTCATTTCGATATCGGCCGGGCTCAGCACGGCGCCGGCCTTCAGCGAGGCGGCGAGGTGCGGCACTTCGACCAGGAGGTCGATGCTGCCGGAGACGTCGACCGGCAGGTCCATGCCGGCGACCTGGAAGCGGGCGGCAAAGCTCGCCGCACCCGGCTGGTAGCGCAGCGCCAGCAGCGTCACCGGGGTCTCGACTGCCTCGGCATTGTAGCTGAGCGACGGATTGTCGAAGCGGGTATGAAGCTCGCCGCCTTGCGGGAGCAGGCCGCGAACCGCGAGGTCGGCGGAGATGAGGCCGGAGAGGACGGTCGTATCGACCACCGTCGCACGGCGCTCGACGCGGACGCTGAGCAGGCCCTCCTGGCTGTAATCGGTAAGCCCGGCCTTCCTGGCAGCAGCGCGCACCGCGTCGAGGCTGACGATACCAGTGGTGCCGGGCTCGGGGGCGCGGAACAGAGCGCGCTCGGCGAGGAGGCCGGCATCGGAGAACATGTCGCCGACGGTGATGACCGGGTGGTTGACCGAGACGTCCGCCTTGAGCACCGGCGCCGCCAGTGCGGTGGAGGTGGCGAAGGCCAGGAGCAGGGCAGGGAGGATGAATTTGTGCATCTAGCTTCTCCTGATCAGCGCAACTGGCTGGCCGACTGCATCATCTCGTCGGCGCCGGAGATGACACGGGCGTTCATCTCGTAGGCGCGCTGAGCGGCAATCAGGTCGGCGATTTCGGTGACGGAGTTGACGTTACTGGCTTCGAGATATTCCTGCAGCAGGTCGCCCATGCCGTCCTGGTTCGGCGTGCCGATCTGCGCCGGGCCGCTCGAGGCGGTCTCGACGAACAGGTTGTTGCCGGCTGAGGAAAGGCCGGCCTTGTTGACGAAGCGCGCCAGCTGCAACTGCCCGACCGTGGTCGGAGTGGTGTCGTTATCGAGGAACACCTCGACCGTGCCATCTGGGCTGATCGATACCGAGTTGGCATTGCCGGGAATGGTGATGCCGGGCTGGATCTCGTAGCCGTCGACATTGACCAGCTGGCCCTCGGGGCTGCGCTCGAACGAGCCGTCACGGGTGTAGCCGGTGCGGCCGTCGGGCATCTGTACGACGAAGAAGCCTTCGCCACGGATGGCGAGGTCGAGTTCCTTCTCGGTCGGGGCGACAGTGCCCTGGCTCATGACGCGCGGCGTCGCGGCGGTGCGCACGCCGGAGCCGACCTCGATGCCGACCGGCGCCATGGTGCCGGTCTCGGAGGTGGTGCTGCCGGCCTGGCGCTGGACCTGGTAGAGCAGATCCTGGAACTCGGCACGCGCCCGCTTGTAGCCGGTGGTGCGCATGTTCGCGATATTGTTGGAAATGACTTCGACGTTGCGTTCCTGGGCGGCCATGCCGGTCGAAGCGATGTAGAGGGCTTTCATCTTATCTGCTCCGATCAGCCGTTGAGGTTGCCGAGTTTCTGGATCGCCGTGCGGCGCTGGTCGTCCTGCTTGGAGATCAGCGAGGCGGCGCTCTCGTAGGCGCGCTGGACGCGGATCATCTCGGTCATCTCGCCGACGCCGTTGACGTTGGATTTCTCGATCGAGCCCTGCAGCACCCGGGTTTCAGTCGCTTCGATCGGGTCGGTCCCGGCCCAGAGGTTGCTGCCTTCGCGGGTGGTCGACTGCGGATCGGCGAACTCGACGAGGCGCAGGCGCCCCTTCTGGCCGGCGCTGGAGGAGACCGAACCGTCTTCAGCGATCATGATGTCGGTTTCGCCGGCGGCGAACTGGATCGGCCCGCCATTGCCGAGCACCGGGTTGCCGTTGAGATCGACCAGCGTGCCGCTGGTATCGATGGCGAGTGAGCCGGACCGGGTGTAGCGCTCGCCGGCGGTGGTCTCGACGGCGAGGAAGCCGTCGCCCTGCAGTGCCACATCCAGCGGGTTGCCGGTCTCTACCAACGCGCCGCCGGACATGTCGTGAATGGTGGTCCAGTCGTCGGTGTAGCTGAGGGACTGATCAAGCGTCGGGAAGTCGCGATCCCGGGCGACCGGCATCAGGTACTCCTCGAACAACAGCTGTTCGGATTTGAATCCTGTCGTGTTGATGTTGGCGATGTTGTTCGCCACCACATCCATCTGCCGCTGCAAGGCGATCTGCCGCGACAATCCGATGAGCTGCGCATTTTCCATGGCGCCGAAGTCCCCGTTACGTCCCCGAACCGTCCGACCTCCCCAGGCCGTCAGGCTCGCCATTAACACTGCAGCAACCATGCCAAGTCGCAATATCAAGCAAAATCAATGCGTTAGAGTTGGGTGCGGCCCGGCATGAGCTGCCGCTCGGCAGGACGCGTGGCAAAAACTGCCCGGCAATTTGTGCCGGGTTGAGGCGGTTCGTAACCAATCGTTAACCCTCGGGCGATTAGCTCGATCCTGACTGGAATCGTC
>NZ_LAJE02000225.1 GCF_000970465.2 Devosia insulae DS-56 | reverse complement strand
GAGGGACAGGCTGCGGGGTACTCTGTGCGCACCGGCCCCTCGGCAGCGTTACTCCCTACCGCCCAACACACCGGCAAGGCGCATCGGCCAGCGTCGTAAGATAAAGATCCGTCATCGCCAGCCCCTCGGGCAGCCGCAGCATCGCTGCCTGCAGCTCGGCCGCCGCGAGATCGGCCGCACCGCGCGCTCCGGGCAGAATGCTGAGCGGCGCCAGCGAGCCGACGATGCGGATCAGCTCGCGCCCGGCCGGATAGGCCGCGCGGATGCTCACCGCATCGTCCTGGCCGGGAATGCTCAGCACTTCGCCGGCCTGCACCAGCAGCGGCACACCGTCCGCGGGCGGATAGAGCTGCAGCACTTCGCCTGAGGGGCCCACCGTCAGCACGGTGTAATAGGCGTCGCGGCTGCCGCGGATGAACAGCCGCACCTCCTCGCCGATGCTGTAGGCGCCATCCGGGCTATCGGCCCAGGCTTCGACGAGGAACCCCGCCGCCGGCTGCGGTGCCACGGCCTGCAGCAGCAGCTGCGCTTTGTTGAGGGCCAGCTCGGGCGGTGGCGCGCCAATTCCTGGCGACACCATCGTGAGGCTGGCGACGGCGGCAGCGGCTGCCCAGTTCATCTCATTTGCTCCCGTGGCCAATCCACCGAGCTAGACGCGTCTATCGCCCCGCCGCCACAACAGCTGAATGGGTCGGGTCCAATCGGCTTGGGGCCCGTCAACCCGCTTGCGCCCTTGCTACCAACCGCGTGGGCATGCTTCCTCTCGTCTCGATTGCCCGCCGTGGAGTTAACCGGTGCTGACTGGGGACACAGATACTGCTGAACTGGCGCTCGACCTGGCGTTCATCGAAACCATCCGGCGGATGAAGGCGCGTTTTCAGGCAGAACTTCTTGCCGCGTCGCAGTCGACCGATCCCGACGTCTTGCTGAGCCTCAGGCAGGAATCGTTCTTTCAGCTGGCGGAGTTCCTGTTCGCGATGAAAACCTACGGCATCGACTCCCCCGACAAACTCGACCGCTTCGCCGACCTCCATAACCAATATCTGCTTGGGGTCCGCGACGATCGCGAACGCATGCGCCGCTATGGCCTCACCCCCGAGCGCATCGATTCCGCCCTGTTCACCGGCGATAACCTGCGAAAACTCCTCGCCAATTTCGCCGGGCCGGCGCCCTCGATCGACCAGTCCGACCTGGCGCGCTTCCTCGTCACGGTGATGTCGACCGAGACCTGCAGGAAGTTGCTGCTCGCGGCAGAAAAATCCGGCTTCGTCGAGCGCACTCGCTCGCCGTTCGGCGCCGTACTGATCGTCTCGCTCGGCACCATCGAAGCCATCTATGGAACAGTGATCAGGGAGGCGCGCCGTGCTGCAGCAGCTCATTAGGGCGAGCCTCATCGCCGCAACCCTCGGCATCGCAAGCGGCCTCGCGACCGCTCCGGCCCGCGCCGAAATGGTGGTGGTCGCCGCCGGCACCCTCACCCCGGCCGAGCAGCAGCTGGTCGAGCAGAACCCTGCCCTCACCGAGCTCGCCGGCGATCCCGAGATGTTGCGTGCCGCGCTCGATCTGATCGCCACGGCGCTCGCCAACCCGTCCAACACCCGCGGCGGGCTCGATGATCTCGATGCGACCGACGTCAAGCTGCTCGGCCAGAACCCGGCTCTGCTGCAGGTCTGGCGCAGTTCACCCGAGGCCTCGGCCGACCTGCTGCAGCTGATCCGCACCGCGGCCGGCGGCAGCAAACCGAAATAGTGACAACGGAGACCACGATGCGCCTGCTGCTCGCCTGTCTCGTCATTCTCACCGGCCTTGCACCGCTGAGCGCCGCGGCGGCGCGGCTGGCGCTGGTCATCGGCATCGACGCCTATGACACGCTGCCGCCGCTCGATAAGGCGGTGGGCGATGCCGAGGCGATGTCGGCCCGGCTCGAAACGCTCGGCTTCGAGGTCACCACGGTGCTCAACCCGGGCCGGCGCGATTTCAACCAGGCGATCACCGCCTTCCGCCGCGCTTTGCAGCCGGGCGATGCCGCCTTCGTCCACTATTCCGGCCACGGCGTCGAAGTCGACGGCCGCAACCTGCTGCTGCCGCGCGACGTGCCGATCCCCACCAGCGGCGACGAGGATTTCCTCATGGCCGAAGCAATCGACCTCAACGACATGATGCAGCGCGTCGCCGAGAGCGGCGCAGCCGTGCGGATTTTCGTCGTCGATGCCTGTCGCAACAACCCGTTCGCACGCAAAGGCGTGCGTGGCCTCGGCGAGGATGGCGGGCTGGCGATGAGCGCGCCGCCCACCGGCAGCTTCGTGCTCTATTCGGCCGGCTTCCGGCAGACCGCGCTCGACCGGCTCGGCCCGGAAGATCAAAGCCCCACCTCGGTCTATACCCGCGTGCTGCTCGAACGGCTCAGCCAGCCCGGCATCTCGATCAGCGAGATCGCCCGCGGCGTCCGCGTCGACGTCGCGGCGCTGGCGCTCAGCGTCGGGCATGAGCAATCGCCGGCCTATTACGACGAGCTCAACAGCGATTTCGTCGTCAACGCCGACCCGCGGCCGACCAGCGCGCCGGCCGCCGATACGGTTGAGGCGGCAGCGTTCGACCGGGCCAGGGATCTCGGCACTGAGGCGGCCTGGGACGCGTTCCTCAAAAACTACCCCGAAGGCGTGTTTGCCGACCTGGCGCGCGCCGCGCGGGAGGCGGTGGCAACACCGGCCGAAGCCGTCGCGCCGGCGCCGACCGAGACCGAAACCCTGCTCAGCGCCTTCGAGGCGCGGCAAAAGCTCGAGACGCTGTGGGACGAAGGCCGCCGCATGGCCAATGCCGGCGATACCGCTGCCTATTTCCGCGCGATGAGCGCCGCGCGCGACCTCGCCGCAACGCAGTTTGGCGATGACAGCATGGAATATGCCCAGGCCAGCAACCACATGGTCGGCGCGCTCAGCGGTATCGGCGAGATCGAGGCGGCGATCGCCGCCTCGCGCGCCGCCATCGCCATCTACACCCGCCTCGTCGGCTCCGGCGACCTGCGCATCCTGGTCGAACAGGGCAATCTCGCATCGCGCCTCAACGCCACCGGCAAGCGCCAGGAGGCTGCCGAGATCTTCGAAGCGCTGCTCACCGGCTACGAGAAGCTCAACCCCAGCGGCCCCGACAGCATCTATTACGCCCATGGGCTCGAGGGCTATTCGCAGTTTCTCGCCGCCTCGGGCGAGCTCGACCGCGCCCTCGGGTATGCCGAGAGCGCCGTGGCGGTGCTCTATGCGGCCGGCTCCACCCCGTCGGTCGACGATGGCGGCATCGCCATCAACTATGCCCGCCTGCTGCTTGACGCCGGGCGGTGCAAGGACGCCATGCCGGTGCTCGACAAGGCCAAATCGCGCATGCAGGCGGCGGGTGTCGCAACCAGCCAGGGCGACCACGCAACGATCCTGCAACTGCTCGCTAAGGGCTGTCGCTAACCCCTCCAATCGGCTTGGAGGGCGGCCACCGGGCTGTCCTCGAAAGCCATCGGGCGACCTGCTTTCCTCTCCTTACCGAAGCGCGATCGGGCGCTTCAACCAAGGGAGAGATCACCATGAAGTTCACCGCCGCCGCCCTGCTGCTCGGCCTCCTCGCCAGCCCCGCCTCTGCCGCCAGCCTTGCCGGCATCCCCTGCGACCACCCCGATGTGATCAAGGCGATGGAAGATGGCCTCCGCAACTCCGTCGAAGACGGTCGCTCGCTCGTCTCCTACGGCGTCTTCATCGAAGACATCGCCAGCGCCAGGACCGTCCATTCGAGCCGCAACAAACTGGTCTGCGCCATCTCGCTGCGCGTCTCCAACTCGGGCCAGATCAGCACCATCCGCCTCCGCTACACCTACGAGCAGTTCGCCAGCGGCAAGAAGAGCGCTTCGATTACGCCGATGTGAGGGGCTCTCTGAACGTGCAGTCGGCGGCCCTCTCCCGCAAGCGCAGGGCTATCGCATATGGAAAGGCACCGGGCTCTCCGTGGTCCTCCACCGCGCAGCGGGGGAGGAGCACTGAGAGTTCAGTGCACAAAGTCATATGCGATTGCCCTGCGCAAGCGGGGGAGGGAATCCTGACCGCATGCTCCGCGTCCCCTCCGGCAGGACCTCAATTCGTCAGTTCGCCGGGAGCACGGCTGCGCCGCACGTTGCCGCTATGGTTGTGCGGTCGGGCCGAAACGGCGAGACGCACCAAGGAAGGTCTTGAACAGCAGGTGATCGCTGCCGAGGAAATCGCGCGGGCCCTCGTTGAAGAAGCGCTTCATGGCGCGATGGAAATGCGATTGATCGTGAAACCCCGCCTCGACGGCCATCGCGGTCAGAGCCGTGGTGTCGTTGCGGTAGAGCACTCCCACCACCCAGTTGATCTGCAGGATCTGCCCAAAAAACTTCGGCTTGACCCCGACGATACGACCGAAGCGGCGATTGAGCTGACGTGGATCGATGTCCAGCCGCGCACAGATCTCTGCCACCCGGATCGCGCCGTTCTGGCTCTCGAACCAGCCCACCGCCGCCTCGACAGCGCTGTCTGCAGGGACGGCATGCTGCGCGAGGGCGCTGAAAAAGCCGTTCGCCTCCGCGATATGCTCGTCGCGTGAGCCGGCCGGACCGCGGATGAAGTGCCGGCGTGCGACCGGCTCGATCGCCGGGTTGATCTCCGCCAGCGCCGGGGCCCGTCCGGTGGTCTGCTCGCCGGCAATGCCGAACAGCCGATAGAGGCCGGTGGCGGAGAGTTCGCAGTAGAGCATGTGATGGCCGACCGGATGGTGCACGGCGATGTCGTGGTCGATGATCTGGCCCGGCAGATGCCAGCGCGACGATTGCGCAACAGGCTGGCCATCCACCACGAAGCGATAGCCCGGCAGGTCACCGAAGCAGTTGGCGAAATAGGTGTAGCCGGTGGGTTTCGGACGGACCAGCAATGGCTTTTCGAGGCGCTGGTTGGCGTACATGTAGCGTCGCACGAACGGCTGCAGATGCGCCGGCGCCGGCACGATGTCGATTTCGCCAGCATCCATAAACCCGCTCCCGTTGTCCGATTTTTACAAGCGCAACTGCTCGCCGGCAGGTATCGTCGTCACCTTGACGCCGCGATGGGAAACATGCGCCGTCAATTGCGGCTCAGGTCCGAAATACGACACGGGCCAGCCAGCGACAATATGATCATTCATCGGGAGATTACACTATGGACGAGATTCCCGATACTGATTCTGATTTCTGGAACCCGCTGGAGTTGCTTGATCGCACCCGCGGCGTCACGGCGGATCAGGCTTGGTCGGTGCTCGACGCGGCACTGACGCGGGCTGGTTTCCCGCATAGCTTTTTTGCTTCCGGGGTGCCGATGACGTCGAAGCGCCCGCTGCTCGACAAGTTCGAGCGCGGCATCTTCGGCGGAGGACGCTTCGTCGGTGAGTTCTTCCCCGAGCTCATCAGGCAACCGCAACTGCTGGCGACCGAGCCGGTGGCGCCGCACTGCCGGCGCTCGCTGCGGCCTTTGGTATGGTCGAGCGAAGCGGTGATACCGACAGCCGGGAGCGCCATGGCGCTGGCCCGCGATTTCGACCTCAGCGCCTTCATCGTGTTTCCCTTGCGCAACGCCGACGCCACCCGGTACGGCAACTTTACCGTGTTTCGCAGCGATGCCGGTCGCCAGGCATCCTGGCTCAGGCGGGCGCAGCGCCTGGGCCCGCTTCTGCATGTTACGGCGCAGTATTTCCACGACACGCTGGCCGGGCTCGAGGACGGCGCGCCCGACGCCTCGAGTCTCGTGCTGTCTCCCCGGCAGCGGGAGTGCCTGCTATGGGCAAGCCAGGGCTTATCGAGCAAGCGGATCGCCGACCGGCTCGCCCTGTCCGAGCCGGTGGTCAACGAGTATCTCGCCACCGCCCGGCGCAAGCTCGGCACTTCGACCAGGACGCACGCGGTCGCCCGCGCCATCGCCCTCGGCCTGATCGATCCCTGACGGCCTCGGCGCCCCCTCATTTCTGCGGGATTGGGGCGTGGAGCTGTTGGCGCGACAATGCAGGGCGGTCTGGTAGCGGGGAGATCGGCAAGTCCTGTTAACGGAGAAGCTCCATGGTTCGCATGAACAACAAACCTGCAACTATCCTCGCTCTTGTCGTGCTGGGGGTCTTCGCCCTGGCCGGTGGTGCATCGGCGAACGGCACCATCCCCGATGGAAACGGCGGCGCCGTCTGCAAGGGCATGCGGCACTGCACCACCCTCGCCGTCGAGTGCAAGGGCACTTACACGCCAGCCATCGACGCCGAGGGCAACGAATATGGCAAGTGCACCAAGGTGCGGGTCGACCCCGCCGCGAAGAAAGTAAAGGCCAACTAGCCAGGTCGGGGCTCGCGCAACTGCGGGCCCCGCCACATCCTCGGAGCTATCCACTCCCCTCCCTGTAAGCCGGGCCCTCCCGACCTCGCCTCCTGCCGTTTTGCCCTGGCCCATCAGCCCCTCCCCGCTGTGGCAAAACGTCCAGCGCAGCCAGTCGCCATCTCGGTCTCCATCAGCATCCGGCAGGAGGCTACAACCTCTAGCCACTATAGCTGCAAGGGCTTCTGCAAGCGGCAGGAAATCCGATTGCGCGGCCGGAGCGACAGTGTCACCCATGTGGATGAGGACTGACCTCGGGGGCGCGACGGGGTGAGGGCCGGATGGGCGTACACAACTACCTGATCGAGGGCCTCTCCGGCACCGGCAAGACCACGGTGGCCGAGGCTCTGCAGCGCCGTGGCTATCACGTCATCCACGGCGACCGGCAGTTCGCCTATTACGGCGACCCCGAAACCGGCGCACCGCTGGATTGGCCGGTTTTCGACAGCGATAGCGACAAAGTGGCGTGGGGTTACCGGCACTGGATCTGGCCGGTGGAACGGGTCAAGGCGCTGATCGCCGACCGGAGCCACCCCATCAGCTTCTTCTGCGGCGGCTCGCGCAATCGCCACCACTTCATCGCCCTGTTCGACAAGGTCTTCGTGCTCGAGGCCGACGCCGCCACCCTGGATCGGCGGCTCGCGGCGCGGCCAGCCGACATATTCGGCGGCCAGCCGGCCGAGCGGGAGTTCAACACGCGGCTCCATGCGAGCGGCGAGAACGACCCGGCCAACGCGATCCGCATCGACGCCACCGCGCCGCTTGCCGACGTCATCGACGCGATCATCGCGGCATGCGAGGCGGGTGGTGGCGGTGATACGGCTGGGAGTGAGTGATGGCCTCGTAATTCACGACGTTCCGGTCGCGAACCACGCCAAACCTCATGGCCGGCCATCGAACCGATGTGGTGGCTTCAACAGATCCATAGCTCGCTGCCGGGACGCGCGTCCGTGAGCATTCCGGCCATTATGTGATCGACCGGACCAGCACTTGCTCACGCCTTTTGGGGAAGCCCTCGCGCCCTATGCCCACAGGTGCCCTTGACAAAAACTGAGTGCAATCATATTTGAGTGCAATCGGAATAACCGATCGGGCTTGGCCTGCCGCCATTGATCCAGGAGCACCCACATGAACGCGCACCACTCCAACGACACCGTCATCACCGCCTACAAGGATGCACCGGCCCGCACGATCACGGCCGGCGGCGTCAGCTATGCCTATCGCGAACTGGGACCGAAGGGCGGCATCCCCGTCGTCTTCTTCGTCCACCTCGCAGCAAACCTCGACAACTGGGATCCGCGCATCGTCGACCCGATTGCCAGGGGCCACCATGTCATCACCTTCGACAATCGCGGGGTGGGCGGCTCCAGCGGCCAGGTTCCCGATACGATCGAGGCGATGGCCGAGGATGCCGTGACCTTCATCAGGGCGCTCGGCTTCGACAAGATCGACATCTTCTCGTTTTCGCTCGGTGGTTTCGTCGCCCAGGCGCTGGTCGACAAGCATCCCGGCCTCGTCCGCAAGCTGATCCTGACGGGCACCGGCCCGGCCGGCGGCAAGGACATCGACAAGGTGGCGGGCGTCACCTACCTCGACATCCTGCGCGCCACCCTGACCCGGTCCGACCCCAAGGAATTTCTGTTCTTCAACCGAAACAGGTCCGGCAAGCCCGCGGCGCGCGCCTTCGTCAACCGGCTGAAGGAACGCACGGCCAGCCGCGATGTGCCGGTGACGCTCAAGGCGTTCCGGACGCAGTTGCAGGCGATCGCCAAGTGGGGGCGCTCGGCTCCGGCCGACCTCTCGAGGATCACTCAGCCTACCCTGATCGCCAATGGCGACAATGACCGCATGGTGCCTTCGGTGCTGTCGCCGGACATGCATCGCCGCATCAAGGGATCGGAGCTGATCATCTATCCCGACGCCGGCCACGGCGGCATCTTCCAGTTCCACGACAGGTTCGCCCCGCTCGCCGTCGCATTCCTCGATCGCTGAAGGAGGACACAATGAGCACGACATTCAGCAAGCGCTTCTCGTCATCGATCCTGCTGTGGATGCGTACCGACAAGCCGCGCGAGATAGGCATGAACTACTGGAAAGGGCCGCATTCCAGGATCATCTCGGCCAGCCCGGGCCTCGATGAGTATCGCCAGACGCACCTCGCCGAGACCAACCCCGGGCTGTGGCCGGCGACCCCCGGCCTCGAGACCGGGATACCCGCCGGCCGCAAGATCGATGGAGTCGCACAGGTCGCGTTCCAGTCGGTGTTTTCGGTGCTGGCCGGGCGCGAGCAGAACAAGCTGGCATTCAAGGATGAGATCAACGTGTTCAGGCGCACGCTGCTTTATCTGGGTCTGCCGAACTGGTCTCGCTGGTACGATGTGGCGCGTCCGGGCGAAAAGGTCGGGAGCCGGGTGCTGGTTTACCTCAGGCGCCGGGATGGGGTCGGCGGCGGCGCCTTTCGCCGGTTCATAAACGCCGAGTTGGCCCCCGCCCTTGCCGGCACGGGCGCCTTGCAGGAGCTCAGGACCGAAACTTTCCTGCCCTGGAGCAAGGCCCTGTGGAACACGCCCAATGTCGCGCACGACAATCCCGGGGATCAGCAGTTCCACGCCTCGTTGATGCTCGGCTTCCCCGATACCGCCACGCAGGCGGCCTTCTTTGCGGGCAGCAGTTTGGCTAGTCTGTCGGCCCGGCTGGCCCGGATCGCCTCCGCCGCCCACGCCTATCAGGTCGGCGAGGCACTGACTTTCGTGCGGGATGGCGTCATCCTTCCCCATTATCAGGAGTAGCGGGTGAAGACCTTGGAGGACATGCCGCCGGCCGGACCGAAACCGGTGGGACGTCGCGAGCGCAACAAGCAGGAAAAGCTCGACCGTATCATCGCCGCCGCGCGCCAGCTGTTCGAGGCCAACGGCGTCGATGCGGTAACCACGCAGCAGATCGCCGACCGGGCCGATATCGGCACCGGCACCCTGTTCCTTTATGCCAAGAGCAAGAGCGAATTGCTGCTGCTGGTGCAGAACTCAAGTTATGTCGACGCGCTCGAACAAGGCAGGGCTGCCGCCGAAGCCACGTCCGGAGCGCTCGACGGAGTGCTCGCCATCATCCGCCCGATCGTCGAATGCAACCGCATCAACGTCGAGAACGGGCGGGCCTACCTGCGCGAACTGGTCTTCGGCGACCCCGACGAACCGCATCATCGCGATGCCCTGACCCTCACTTTCAGGACCGAAGCGGCAGTCGCCGCGGTTCTGTGCCGCAACGAGCGAATCGAACCCGGCGTCGCCGCCACCCTGGCGCAGATCGTCTCGACGATCATGTTCGTCAGCATGGCCGCCACCATCAACGCCACGCGCCCGGTCGACGACATCATGGCGGAGATTGCCGGCCGCGTGCAGGTGCTGCTGCCGCGCTGACCTGGTGCAAGGCGAGGCCAGCACTGAAGCGGATCGCGCGACGCTGCCGCCGCGCGATCCTCAGTTCATTTCAGGGTCCGCTCGAAAAAGCCGATCAGCGCGTCGGTGACCTCGGGGACGCTGGTCATCTGTTCGAAATCGTGCCCGACACCTTTAACGGTGATGAAGGTCGCATCGACGCCCTTGCCGATCAGCACGTCGTAGAGGCGCTGGCTTTGGTCGATCGGCACGATCTTGTCCTCGGTGCCATGAATCAGCAGCACCGCCGGGCTGGCCTCGGTGACGTGGCTGGCCGGTGTCGCGAGCTTCACCGCATCGGCATTGGCCGCGTCATGCACCGACAGCCCCATATGGAGGCTGGCGAGGTCATAGCCGGGCTGGCCCGCTTCCCCCAGATACGCAGCCGGATAGAAAGCCGCGATGGCGGCAACTTCCGATGAAACCTCCGGCAGCCGGTCGTCGACGAAAGCTTCCGCATTGCCGGTGAGACCGGCAATGAGCGACAGATGCCCGCCGGCGGAGGGCCCGAACACTGCAATCTTGTCGGGGTCGAGATTGTAGAGCGCTGCGTTGTGGCGCAGGAACCGGACCGCCGCTTTGACGTCCATCTGCGGCTCGGGGAATTTCGCCTCGCCGATGCCGCGATAGTCGATCGAGGCCACCGCGAAACCCGCCTCGGCGAAGCGGACCAGCTGTGGCAGCAGCCGCTCGCGCTCGACCGCGCGCCAGCCGCTGCCGGTGACGAAGACGATGACCGGCGCCGGCGCGGTGCTGGTGGGCCGCAGCAGGTCGAGATAGAGCTCGTTGCGCATCAGCCCGAGCGCCGAGGTCGAGTACTGAATGTCTGAGTAGAGCTCGGTTCCGCTGAAGCTGACCCCGGCGGCGTCGATGGTCCTGGTTTCGGCATGGGCCATGCCGGCGACCAGCCATGCGACAGCGATCCCGGAAATGACGGGTTTGAGCATTTGCTTCTCCTCAGTAGCGTTGGTGCGACTACAGCGCGCTGGTGTAGATCGTCAGGATGTCGGAAACCCCCAGGGCGCGCGGGTTGTTGTCGATCAGGCGCTTTATGGCGAAAGCCTCCTCGGCCCAGACCGGCAATTCGGTTTCCTGCGCGCCGTGGCGCAGTAGGCTCATCTCGATGCCAAGATCACGGCAATAGGCCATGCTTGTGGCCAGCACCTCCCGCGCATCGGCCAGTTGGCCGAGGCCGAGCGCCGCGACGATCTCGGTCGTCTTGTCGGGGCGGGCGGTGGTGTTGAAACTTAGCACGTGGGGGAAAACGATCGCGTTGGCGAGGCCATGCGGCAACTTGAGCCGCGTCCCCAGCGGATAGGCCAGCGCATGCCCGCCCGCCGTATTCACCGGGCCGAGGCAAAGCCCGCCATAATAGGACGCCAGCATCATGCCTGCCCGCGCTTCGGTATCGGCGCCGTCAGCCACGGCGCGTGGCAGATATCGGCCGACCAGCCCGATGCCCAGCCGCGCATAACCATCGATCAGCGGATGCGCCTTGAGGTTGGTAAAAGCCTCGACGCAATGCGCCAGCGCATCGATGCCGGTGGCGGCGGTGACGGCCGATGGCACCGAGTAGGTGAGCTCGGGGTCGAGCACCGCGATATCGGCCAGCATGTGCCGGCTCTCGACCGCGAGCTTGGCCAGCGTCGCGGGGTTGGTCACCAGCGCGCGGATGCCGGCTTCCGAGCCGGTGCCGGAGGTGGTCGGCACCTGCGCGAGGGCCACGCGGCGCGTCGCGACCTTGTCGACCCCCACCACGTCGAGGACCGACTGCTCGCCCTTCCACAGCACCGCCACGAGTTTCGCCACATCCATCACCGAGCCGCCGCCGAGCCCGATCACCAGGTCGGGCCGGAACGCCCGCGCGGCCGCCAGCACCGCCTCCACGGCAGGGAGATCCGGCTCGGGCGGGATATCGGTATAGGTCGCGACCTCGCCCTCTAGCCCGATGCGCTCGACAAAGCCGACGGTCGGCGGCATGGCGACGACGAAGATCCGCCGGTAGCCGGCGGCCCACGCGCCGAGCCGGGCAATCGCCCCTGCCCCGATCTCGAGCCGCGAGGGCTGCAAGAGCGTGATCGGGCGGGCCATGGAGAGCACGGCGTCAGACATGGTCGGCCGCCTCCAGCGCGTCCATTTGCGCCCAGACCTTGGCGATCTCGTCGGGGGTGAGCGGCACCAGCGGCGGGCGGACGCGGGTCCAGCCGGGGTTGCCGCGGCGCTTCGCCAGCATTGCCTTGATGGTCGGCAGCTGCACATAGGCGTTGGAGAGGTCGCGCCAGGCATTGATCCGCCCCTGCGCCACCTCGACTTCGGCGGCCTTCTCGGGTTCGAACC
>NZ_LAJE02000224.1 GCF_000970465.2 Devosia insulae DS-56 | reverse complement strand
CCTCGACTCTTCACCTCCCCCTTCATGGGGGACGCCGGGAGGGGACCGTCTGCTTCAGCCTGCACCCCCTCCCCCCAACCTTACCCATTCCCGCCCATTCCCCCCTGCCATTCCACGCCCATCCGCTAGCGCTATTTCCCCATGGATAAGCGGAATCAACGGCAGGCTAGAAAGCGCGGGGCGCCGAGCCTTGTGGCCGACTACAAGCTGTTGCCGGGTGTTCCCGACGAAATGATCGATGCCGCCGGGCAGATCCGTCCGAGCTGGGCGCCGCTCATTTCGGCGCTCGACGAGCTCGGGCACGAGGAACTGGCGGGCCGCTTCGAGCGCGCCGACCAGTATCTGCGCGACGCCGGCGTCTATTATCGCAAATATGATGGCGCCGAGGGCAAGGAGCGCGCCTGGCCGCTGGCGCATGTGCCGCTGATCCTCGACGAGAGCGAGTGGCTCACCATCACGCACGGCCTGACGCAGCGCGCCGAGTTGCTCGAAACCATCGTCGCCGACATCTATGGCAGTAACCTGCTGGTGCAGCGCGGCCTGCTGCCGCCCGAACTGGTCGCCCGCAATGACGAGTTTCTGCGGCCGATGGTCGGGGTGCGCCCGGCCAGCGGACACTTCCTGCATTTCTGCGCCTTCGAGCTCGGTCGCGGGCCGGATGGCGGCTGGTGGGTGCTGGGCGACCGCACCCAGGCGCCGTCGGGCGCCGGTTTTGCCGTCGAGAACCGCGTCGCCACCACCCGCGCCCTCTCCGATATCTATGGCGAGATGCATGTGCACCGGCTCGCCGGCTTCTTCCGCGGCTTCCGCGACGCACTGACCGGCATCGCCACCGATGGTCGGGTCGGCATCCTGACGCCGGGCCAGCACAACGAGACCTATTTCGAGCACGCTTATATCGCCCGCTATCTCGGCTTCACCCTGCTCGAGGGCGAGGACCTGGTGGTCGACAACAGCCAGGTGATGGTGCGCACCGTCTCGGGCCTGCAGCCGATCAGCGTCTTGTGGCGGCGCATGGACGCAAGCTTCGTCGACCCGCTGGAATTGCGCTACGACAGCCATATCGGCACGCCCGGCCTCACCGAGGCGCTGCGCCAGGGCACCATTTCGATGGTCAATGCACTGGGCACCGGCATCCTCGAAACCCGGGCGTTTTCGGCCTTCATGCCCAACCTCTGCCGGGCGCTGACCGGGCGCGAGCTCGAGTTGCCCTCGATCGCCACCTGGTGGTGCGGCGGGGCGGCCGAACGGCAGCACGTCATCGACAAGTTCGACACCATGATGGTCGGCTCGGCCTTTGCCACCGGCCTCGCCATCGAGGATCAGCGCGGCACCGTGGTCGGCGGTGCGCTGCCCGAGGCCGAGCGACAGGCGCTGCGGGCCCGGCTCGAAGCCGAAGGCGGCAAGTTTGTCGGCCAGGAACAGGTGCAGCTTTCCACTGCCCCGGTCTATGTCGGCGGCAAGCTCGAGCCACGGCCGATGACGCTGCGCGTCTATGCTGCCCGCACCCGCGATGGCTGGACGGTGATGCCCGGCGGCTTCGCCCGGGTCGGCTCGACCCAGGATTCGACCGCCATCGCCATGCAGCGCGGCGGCCAGGCGGCCGACGTCTGGGTGGTCAGCAAGGCGCCGGTCGAGCGCGTCACGCTGCTGCCGACCGAAGGCGAAAAGCTGGTGCGCATGTCCTCGGGGAGCCTCCCCAGCCGCGCCGCCGACAACCTGATCTGGCTCGGCCGCTATGCCGAACGCTGCGAGGCCATGGTGCGGATTCTCCGTGCCTACAATGCGCGGCTGGCCGAGATCTCCAACACCGATCAGGCGATTTTGAAGGATACCCGGGCCTATCTCGATGGCATCGGCGTCGACGCCGAGGTGCCGCTGCCGCCGGGCCTGCTCGCCGCCATCGACAGCGCCGTGCACAGCGCCAGCCAGATCCGCGACCGCTTCTCGCCCGATGGCTGGCTGGCCCTGACCGATTTACGCAAGACCGCCAGGAGCTTCTCGCAGCGCGTGCTGCCGGGCGACGACGCGACCCGCGCCATGACCGTGCTGCTGCGCAAGCTCGCCGGCTTTTCCGGCCTGGTGCACGAAAATATGTACCGCTTTGCCGGCTGGCGCTTCCTCGAGATCGGCCGGCGGCTGGAGCGCGGCATCCAGATCGCCCACAGCGTTGCCTGGTGTACGCGCAAGGGCGCGCCCGAGGGGGCGCTCGACCTGCTCCTCGAAGTCGGCGACAGCGTCATGACGCATCGCCGCCGCTATGCGGTGAGCGCCGGGGTCAACTCCTATGTCGACCTCCTGGTACTCGACCCGCTCAACCCGCGCTCCGTCCGCTTCCAGATCGCCGAACTCTACCAGCAACTCGAACAACTGCCTGGTGGCCTCGAGGACGGGCATTTGTCGATGGCGGCCAAGGCGGCATTGACGCTCGATACTGAGCTCCGCGTCACCGAGCCAGAGGACATGACGACATCCAAGATCAACCGGCTGGGCATCGAGATCGGCAATCTCGCCGGGCTCATCGCCGACGCCTATTTCGTCTGAGGAGGCGAGCCGTGCTCTACGACGTCCGGCTCGAACTGCACTACGACTACAAGGCCTCGGTGCATGGCGACCGTCACCTGGTCCGTGTCGCCCCGATCTCCATTCCCAATGCCCAGCGGGTGATCGCCTCGTCACTGTCGTTCGAGCCGCGCCCCGAGCAGGAAACCACCTTTGCCGACTATTTCGGCAACCTCGTCACCACCATTGCCTATGCCGGCCGGCACGATCACCTCGACGTACGGCTCACCGCCCGGGTGCAGGTCGAGGACCTGCATGCACCGGTCGATCTCTCCCCCACCCTCAATGGGCTGAGGGACGAGCTGAGCGCGCTCTGGTCGGTGGCGCCGGATTCGCCGCAGCATTTCCTATCCTCCTCACCGCGTATCCCTCTCGATCGCACCATCACCGACTATGCGCGGGATTCCGCCGCCGGTGACCAGTCGATCTACGCCACGGCCATGGATCTCTGCCTCCGAATTCACCGCGATTTCCGCTACGACAAGGACGCCACCAAGGTCGATACCGGCCCGGTCGAGGCCTTTGCGCTGAAGCGCGGCGTCTGCCAGGATTTTGCCCATGTGATGATCGCAGGGCTGCGTGGCCTCGGCATCCCCGCCGGCTATGTCTCGGGGTTCCTCCGCACCATCCCGCCCAAGGGCAAGCCGCGGCTCGAGGGCGCAGACGCCATGCACGCCTGGGTCCGGGTCTGGTGCGGCAAGCATTCGGGCTGGCTGGAGTTCGACCCCACCAACGCCATGCTGGCCGGCCCCGACCACATCACCATCGGCCACGGCCGCGACTATTCCGACATCTCCCCGATCGTCGGCGTGCTGCGCACCAGCGGCGGCCATACGGCCAAGCAATCCGTGGACGTGGTGCGGGTGGAGTAAGCCGGCTTCTCCGTGATTCTCCCCGCGTGGCGGGGCAAGCGCGTGGATGGCTCGGCGCGCACGGAGTACCCCCCACCCTGTCCCTCCCCCGCAAGGGGGGAGGAGACCAAAACACTGGCGCCGGTGAGGGC
>NZ_LAJE02000223.1 GCF_000970465.2 Devosia insulae DS-56 | reverse complement strand
GGGTGGGGGTCAGCCTGCACCAGCGGTGAGTAGTGCCCCGCACCTTAAGGCAGCAAATAACTCGGCTTGGTCCGCATCAGCTCGATCTGCAGCTGCTGCTGCAGCATCTTCTGCTGTTGCAGGTCGCGCTGCAGTTTCGACAGCGTCGCATCGATCTCGCTGCGGATCGCCCGATCCTGGGCCGATTGCGCCAGCTCATTCTGCAGGCACAGCGTGCGCTGCAGATCGTTCCCCTGGTAGCCGTCCTTGGCGATGTCAGGCACCGGTGGGCAATAGGCCAGCGCCCCCGAACTGAGGGCAACAACCGCGACGGTGGCGAGCAAGGTTCGCATCACATGAATCTGGGGACTCACGGTCCCCGGATCAAGTCACGATCGCGCGCGTGGGGCGGCGGTGCTGTTTCGCACCAGCAGTTCGAGCGGCAGGCTTTCGCGATGCACCCCGCCTTCGTGCTCGAGGATGGTCTTCACCGCCCGGCGGCCGATCTCGGCGATCGGCTGGACCACGGTGGTGAGCGGTGGGGAGACGGTCGCCGCTTCCGGCACGCCGTCGAAGCCGACGATCGAGATGTCATCGGGCACGCTGAGGCCGCGTTCGGCGAGGATTTCCAGCGCGAACATGGCGACGCGGTCCGACATGGCGAGGATGGCGGTGGGGCGTTCGCCGGTCGTGAGGATATAGTCGAGCCCGCGCCTGACGCTCTCGGCAGTACTGCGGGTTTCGTAGATCGGAATGGTCTCGCGATCGATGCCGTAGAGCGCCAGCTCCTCGAAATAGCCATAGGCGCGGTCGCGGGCGGTGGAGAAGGTGGCTGCGGCGATTTCGGCGCTGCCGACCGGCCCCTCATGCGCATCGTCGAGCTCGAGCCCGAGGATGCCGAAGCGGCGGTGGCCGAGTTGGGCGAGATGCCGGGCCGCCATCTGCGCGCCGGCATAATCGTCGACGCCGATGGCCGAGATGGTGTCGTCGGGCTTGCCGAGCGCCAGCGCCACGAATGGCAGCTGCCGCTCGCGCGTCAGCTCCACCAGCTTTTCACCGTTCTCGATGCAGAGCAGCACGAAACCATCGACCAGCGCGCTCTGGATGTTCCAGCTGAGCCGCTCGCTGTTGCGGGCCGATACCAGCGCCAGCCCGGCGCCGCGCGCGTCGCAGGCCTCCGAAATGCCCTGCATCAGCACGCGGGCGAACGGATCCTCGAAGAAGTAGGAAAGCGGCTCGGCGGTGGCGACGCCGATGGCGTTGGATTTACCGGCCCGCAGCAGCCGGCCACGCGGATCGGGGCCGGCATAGCCGAGGTCGCGGGCCGTCTGGTGGACCCGCTCGCGGACTTCCGGCCGCACCAGGTCGGGCCGGCTGAACACGTTCGACGCAGTGCCCTGCGACACCCCCGCCGCCTTTGCCACATCGCTCAAGCGCACCAGATCGCGTGCCATCCGAACCTTTCCAGTTTTTGCGGCTCGTCTGCCGCCCCGAGGACAATCGTCCCGATTGCCTGAGGACATCCTAGCCAACTCCCTGTCATATAGCACGCTTTTGTATCGGTTCAAATTCCGCTTGACTCCCAGACATCGAAGCGTATGTTTGAACCGATTCAAGAAGTCACGTGTTGATCGATTGAAGCGGTTCAAGTCGAAAGGAGACTTGTGATGATCCCCGCCAGCTATCTCTATAAGGAAGCCTACAAGCAGCACTGGGGCGAAGACTTCGCCCGCCGCAGCGGCGAAGCGCCATGGGAGGCCCACCCGGACGCCGGACTATGGGAAAAGCCGTCGCTCTGGCGCGCCATAGGCGGCTTCGTCGGCCGCCTGTTCGCCTCGAGCCGCCCGGCAGCAACGGATGAAACTGAAGCTTCGGGGCGTCATTGCCCCGAAGCGACCGATCGCCGTCTGGCCCCTTCGCGGTGACGCTCTAGCGCTGCTCCGGCCACTGGCCGCTGTCGCGCAATGCCTTCTCGCGATCCAGCGCTTCGGCCGAGACCTCGTCATAGGCATAGGCAAAGTCTTCGACCTCGGAAACGCGGCGGACTTCCACTTCCTCGCCTTCGTTCCACATCGGGATCTTCTTCACCCAGCCGATCGCCTCGTCGAGCGAGTCTGCCTTGATGATCCAGAAGCCGCCGACCAGCTCCTTGGCCTCGGTGAACGGGCCGTCCTTCACCACCAGCTTGCCGCCCTGCATCGCCACCTTGGCGCCGCTCTTACTTGGCTGCAGGCCCTCGCCGCCAAGCAGCACCCCGGCCTCGATCATCTCCTGGTTGAGCTTGCCCATCGCGGCCAGCATTTCCGAGCTCGGCGGTGGCGCCGGCTCAGTGGTTTTGACGATGATCATGTAGCGCATGGGGGTCTCCTCGCTTGGTGGCCCAAGAACCAAATCAGGCAGAGCTTGGCCCAAAAGAAAAGGCCCGGTCAAACCGGGCCTTCCCTCCGCGGTGGCAAAAGGATCGGGATCAGGCCAAAATCTGGTCAGGCAACGGCTGGAACCACCATGCCGTCCTGCAGCGCCATCAGGCGCTGTTCCATCCGCTCGGCGACGGCGCCCTCATAGCGGCTGTGGCGGAAACCGGTGATGATGCTGACGATCTCGCGGCGGCGGGCTTCGTAATGCGCCAGCGGCTCATCGTAAAAGCGCTCGACCTTGATGGCGGGCCAGATCTCGTCGGACATCGGAGCTTCCTTGTCACTTCGAAAAGCAGCGAGGAGGCTAAGCTAGCGATATTAGACAGGGTTGAGCGCGTGGTGAGAATTTGGAGAGAGACACTGGCCTCTCGGTGATCCTCCCCTGCGAAGCGGGGGAGGGGGACCAGCGAAGCTGGTGGAGGGGGGGAGACTGGACTGGGCGCGTGTGCCGCCCCCTCCACCGCCTTCGGCGG
>NZ_LAJE02000222.1 GCF_000970465.2 Devosia insulae DS-56 | reverse complement strand
CCAAGAGCACTGCGTGAGCAGCCACAGATCACAAAGAATCATTTGCAAACATTCCTTTGCGATCGTAACTTCCGGGCATGAAAGCCCCGACCCGCGAGATCACCCGCATCGTTCCCGATGCGACCGCTCTGAAAGCCCTGACGCATCCGGTGCGGCTGCGCATGCTCGGCATGCTGCGCATCGATGGCCCGGCGACGGCCACCCGCCTTGCTGAACGCCTCGGCCTCAACACCGGCGCCACCAGTTATCACCTGCGTCAGCTGGCCCAGCACGGCTTCATCGAGGAAGCTCCCGACCAGCCCTCGCGCCGCGATCGCTGGTGGCAGGCGCGACATGAGTCGACGTCGTTTTTCGAGCCCGGAGGCACGCAGGAGCAGTTCGATACCAGTGTCGCCTTCGCCCAGGCCGCGCTCACCGAGCAGGTGAACCTGATGCAGCGTGCGCAGGAGGAGTTCGTGCGCCTGCCGCCCGACTGGCAGGCCACCACGCACATCAGCGATTTCACCATCGCCATGACCACCGAGCAGGCCAACGCGCTGAAAGGCAAGCTCCTCGAGCTGCTCTGGCAGGCGATGCGTGAAGCCCCCGGTCTCGGCGCCAACCTGCCGCCGGGCATGGAGCTCTACACCGTGATGCTGCACGCCTTCCCGCATCCCGGACGACTCACCGGCGAAGAGGGGGAGAAGACATGAACCGCCGCCCCTTCCTGGCTTTCGCCGTTGCCGAGACCCTCTCGATCTCGGGCACGCGTCTTTCCACCATCGCCATCCCCTGGCTGGTGCTGACCTCCACCGGCAGCCCGGTGCTGACCGGCATCGTCGCCATGGCCGAGATGCTGCCTTATGTCGTCGCCAAGGCGCTGTCCGGCCCACTGATCGATCGCATCGGTCCCAAGCGCCTCGCTATCGGTTGCGATCTTGCTTCCGTGCTGGTGGTTGGACTCGTCCCGCTGCTCGCCCTTATCGGTTGGATCGGTTTCGAGCTGCTGCTGCCCATCGTCGTCGCCATGGGGATGCTGCGCGGTCCGTCCGATGCGGCCAAGCACGCCATGGTGCCCGAGATCGCCCGGCTCGCCGCCGTGCCGCTGGAGCGCGTCACCGGCGTTGCCGGCGTCATCGACCGCCTCGCCTCCACCGTTGGCGCGGCGGCGGCTGGCGGGCTGATCGCGCTCATCGGTCCCGGCCTCGCCCTGGCGCTGAATGCCGCTACCTTCGGGCTCGCCGCATTGGTCGTCGTTGTGGGCATCCCGGCATTTCGCGCCACCCAGCCGGAAACCCGGGCGTCCTATTTCACCGAGCTGCGCGAGGGCTTCGATTTCATCCGGCGCGATGCCCTGCTGGTCGGCATCGTCATCATGATCTCGACCACCAACTTGCTCGACGCCGCCTACTCGGTCGTGCTGCTGCCGGTCTGGACGCAGAGCTCCGGCCACGATGCCGCGCTGCTCGGCCTGCTCTTTGCCGTGATGTCCGCCGGTGCGATCGCCGGCGCCGCTATCGCCACGGCGACCGGCGAGCGCCTGCCACGGCTCACGGTCTACACCGTGGCGTTCCTCATCGCCGGCCTGCCGCGCTTTGCCATCTTCGCCATCGACGTGCCCCTTATCGCCGCCCTTGTCACACTGGCCATTGCCGGCTTTGCGGCCGGTTTCATCAACCCGATCCTCAGCGCCGTGATCATCGAGCGCATCCCATCGGCAATGATCGGCCGCGCCACGGCGCTGATCGGCGCCTTCACCTGGGCGCTCATCCCCTTTGGCGGGCTCGTCGGCGGCGCCTTGATCGCCCTGTTCGGGCTCGGGCCGACGCTGTGGCTCACCGGCCTTCTCTATTTTGCCGCAACGCTGTTGCCGCTTGCCCGGCGCAGCTTCCGTTCCTTCGGAAGCCGGCCGAGCGAAGCGCAGTCGGTCTAGCTATTTCGTCTGCGCCGCCAGCACCCGGCTGCCGACCCAGGCGCCGATCACCACCAGCACCACGGCCAGCAGCAGCCCGATCCACACGATCGGCGAGTCGAATTGTCCGAGGAACACCGCGCGCAGCGCCTCGACGATGTGTTTGAACGGGTTGAAGTTGGCCACGATCTGCAGCCAGGCCGGCGCCAGCGTCATCGGCAACAGGATGCCCGAGAGCAACAGGATCGGCAGTGCCAGGGTGTTGACCATCGGTGCCAGCGCATCCTCGCTCTTGGTCGCCATGCCGATGGCGTTCGAGATAAACGAGAACGCCGCGCCGAGCAGGGCTACCAGCACCAGCCCGATCAGCAGCGCGCCCACCGGTACGCGCAGCCCCAGGAAGAATGCGGCGCCGACCAGGACAATCGCCTGCACCGTGATCACCACCACGTCGCGCAGCGTTCGCCCGGCGATGATCGCCGTGCGCGCCGCCGGCGAGACCAGTTGCCGATCGATCACGCCGGAGCGCCACTCGGCAATAATGCCGAAGCCGACGAACAGCCCACCGAAAATCCCGAGTTGCACGAGGAGCCCCGGCACGAACACCTGCCAGGCGTCACCCTGAAAGCCGGAGGTCGCGGCAATCGTCTGCAGCAGCGGGCCGAACAGCGTCAGATAGAGGATTGGCTGCAGCAGCCCGATCACCACCCAAAGCGGCTGCCGGAGCGACAGCACCATCGAGCGCCTGAAGATGATCCACGTATCGCGAATGAAGGACATGATGCTCTCCTTAATCCCTCAGTGACCGGCCGGTCAGCGTCAGGAACACGTCGTCGAGGGTAGGGCGGTTCACGTCGACGCCGATCGCGTCGATCCCCGCCTTCGTGAGGTCACCGAGCAGCACCGGCAGCGCCGTCGCCCCATCCGGCACGTGGAAGCGCACCACGTTCGCCTCGATCACCGGCGCATCCGCCCCATTGAGTCGCGTCGCGATCCCGCCCGAGTTCACTGCATCGGCCTCGGTCCTCAGCGTCAGCGTAATGGTGTCGCCCGACACCCGCTTCTTCAGCTCGGCTGGCGTGCCTTCAGCGACGATGGTGCCGTGGTCGATGATCAGGATGCGGTCGGACAGCGAGTCGGCCTCATCCATGTAATGAGTGGTGAGGAACACCGTGGTGCCGAGCTCGTCGCGGAGCTTCCTGATGTGATTCCACAGGTTCGCCCGGCTTTGCGGGTCGAGTCCGGTCGAGGGTTCATCGAGGAACACCAGCCGCGGCTGGTGGATCAGCCCCATCACGATATCGAGCCGCCGCCGCTGCCCGCCCGACAGCGAGCCGCAGGTGCGGTCCCAGATCTCGGCGAGGTCGAGCGCCGTGAGCAGTTCCTTGCCGCGCTGGATCGCCACCTGCTTGTCGATGCCATAGAGCCGGGCGTGGCTGACGATTTCCTCGCCGACCTTGGCCTCCGGTGAGGTCGAGCCCGCCTGGCTGACATAACCGATACGCCGCCGCACCTCGACCGGGTCACGGCGGAGGTCGGCGCCGACCACGGTCGCCGAGCCGTCAGTCGGCGCCAGCAAGGTGCAGAGCATCTTCAACGTCGTGGTCTTGCCGGCGCCGTTAGGCCCCAGAAAGCCGACGATCTCGCCCTCGCGCACGCTCAGGTCGATGCCGCGCACGGCGTCGATCGTCTTGCCCTTGGCGCCCTTGGCCTTGAAGCTTCGTTTGAGGCCTTTGGCCTCGATGATGGTGTTGGTCACTTGCGCCTCGTTGTCGTTGTGCGGCACGGCGATCAGCTCGACCGGCAGGCGCCGGATCGGCTGGAACGGATGCGATTGCGGTTTCATCTGCCGGCCCTCCGGCCGTCATCTTTGCGTCGTCTTGGGTTGCGTGGTCTTCATGCTGGTTTGGCGGTCGGCCGGCTTGATTTCGGTTGCTTGAGCCCGGACGACCACCTGCGACATCCAGGAATCTTGCTTTCCCCGATATCTCATCGTATAATTATCTTATGGATCAAGATATCAACGAGTCAAGAGAAACTGCAGCTGAAGGCTTCGGCCTGCATTTCAAGGAAGCCACCCGTGCCAATCAGGCCGCGACCGACCTGTTCGACGAGACGCTGACGCAGTTCCTCGGCATCAATCGCACCGATGGCCGCTGCCTCGACCTGATCGATCAGCGAGGCAGGGTGAGTGCCGGCCAGCTCGCCAATGACAGCGGACTGACCACCGGCGCGGTGACCGCGGTGATCGATCGGCTGGAGGCCGCCGGCTATGTGCTGCGCACTCGCGATACGCTCGACCGGCGCAAGATCTGGATCGAGGTGACCGAGGACATGAAGGCCATCACCCACCGCATCTTTGGCCACTACGAGAAGACCGGGCCGATGATGCTGGCCCGTTTCTCGCCCGATCAGCTCGCCGCGATCATGCAGTTCCTCGAGATCGGTACGTTCCTGCAGACCGAGCTGGCGGCAGCTTTGCGCGAGCACCTCGACCCGCGCGCCACCACTCCCGCTGCCCGCCTGATCCAGGCCCGCGCCTTCGAGCGCGCCGTGGAGGCCAACCGGGGTAGGTTGCAGGCTGAGCTGAGCGGGCTGCTCGACAAGAAGAAGTAGCGGTCGCTACTCCGCCGCCATCGGCAGGCTGTCCTTGCCGTCGAGGTTGCCCATGCTGGCGACGATGTGGCTGGCCAGCGCGTCATAGATGCCGCCATAGGCGTGGCTGGCGCGCATGATGGCGATCTCGGCGTCGCGCAGCCGCGGCAGGTCCTTGTCCTCGGCGATCACCCGCATTCCCGGCTGCAAGGCGCTCTCGGGCAGAAAGCCGACCGCGAGATCGGTCAGCACCGCGCTGGCGATCGCCATGGCGTTCGACGAGGTGTAGGCGATGCGATAATCGCGGCCGATGCGGTTCAGCACCTCGACCGCGTTCTCCTTCCAGCAGCAATGCAGGCCCCCCGCGATCGGCAGCGGCTCGGTAGCGAGCGCCTGCCCACCATGCGAGGCCACCCAGAACATCCGCTCGGTGCGGAACATCTCGCCATACTCGTGGTTGGTGCCCTGGGTGAAGACGATCAGGTCGTAGCGGCCCTTCTTCATCCCATCGAGCAGCTCTTCCGACGGCTGGCAGCGCACGTCGACCACGATCTTGGGGTGGGTACGCTGGAAGCTCGACAGGATCACCGGCAGCAGGCGCACCGCGTAATCGTCCGGCACGCCGAAGCGGATCGAGCCCTTAAGGTCGCCATCCGAGAACACGTCCATGATCTCGGCATTGATTCTCAGCATGCGGCGCGCCCGCGCGTAGAGCGCATCGCCATACTCGGTCAGCGCCACCGTACGGCCGTCACGGCTGAGCAGCGCCTGGCCGAGCCGCTCCTCCAGCCGCTTGATCTGCATCGACACCGCCGACTGGGTCTTGTTCACCCGGCGCGCCGCCTCGGTGAAACTGCCGCAATCGGCGATGGCGCAGAAGCTCTGCAACTGGTCGAGATCGAGGGGAGTGGTCATCCCGCTTCTCCATCACGAAATTTGATGATCGGGATGAAATCTATTTGTTGGACGAATACATGGCAAGGGCTCATATCAGCCGGCATAGGCGGTCGCGTGATCGCTACCCCGCCCCGGCACTCCCTGCCCAGGCAAAAATGAAAATTGGAGAAGGACCATGGTCCACTTGCTTTCGAGCGAGCGGCCGTCGATGGCTGCCGCGTCGTCCACCCCGTTGCGCGCTCTGGTGAACTGGTTCGCCAAAGTCCGGGCTGCACGAGCTCGCCGCGTCGCCTTCGAGTCGCTTCTCGACTACGACACTGCCCGCCTCGAGGATCTCGGCATCAATCGCCAGGATCTGTTCGAAGCGCTCGACAGCCCCAGCCAGCGCCCCGGCTACAAGCTGCAGCAGAAGCGTGCCGAAAGCTCCCGCCATTGGCTTAACCCCTGAGGCTTCCCGCACGGAAGACCATCTGAGCGCGTCCAGGAAGGGTTGCAGCCCTTTCTGGTTCAGCAGCGCGCTCGCTCAGGCCTAGCCTTCACCCATGGCTCAACCCCAGTTGTGCCATCTTCGGGCCGGCTCACCCGCCGGCTCTGTTTCCTGATGAACTGCCGGGCTCTAGGGCCCGGCTTTTTTCATTGGTGGGCTGTTGGCCGTGCCCAATCCCCGCGAAAGGGCACCTCGATGAGCTTGCCACCATAAGCACCCCAAGCTCGGTGTCATCCCCGCGAAAGCGGGGACCTCCGTTTGCGACGGTGCAAAGGCCAAGAAAACAGAGGTTCCCGCTTTCGCGGGAATGACCCGGTGGGTGGGGCGCCGCCATAACTCAGCGCCAAAAGCTTTCACTGAGATGCCGAGCGAGTTGATAGCCCTTCGATCAACGAGTGGGTTCAGGTTCCGTCCAGCCGCTCCGCCACCAGTTCCTGCAGCCGCCACAGATGCGGGTCGTGGATGCCGAGCTGCTCGAGGTGGCTCACCGTGTTGAACAGGTACTCGACCATCGAGCCACGCGAGCCGACGGCCTTGGCCAGCACCTCGGCGATCTGCGCCTCGCTCAACCCCGAGACATAGCGTCCGCTATTGCGATCGATGCAGAAGGTGAAGGCTCGCACCGGACCCTGCTCGGTCATCACCGTCACCCAGCGCGGCGGAAACGACGTGGGTTTGCGGCCCATTTCGCGCCGGCACAGCTTTTCGATGTTCTCCTGGGCGGCGCCCGGCGGCAAGCGGTAGAGCGCGCCTTTGCACGAGCCGCCGCGGTCGAGCGCCAGCATCAGCCCGGGATTGGCCTCAGAGCCACGGAACCAGGTGTTCCAGCCGAGGCAAAAGGCGCGATGCCAGCCGCGCAACAGGCCGGTGCGGATTTCGACGAAGTCGCAGGCCGGCTTCCAGATCAACGAGCCATAAGCGAACACCCAGATCTGGTCCGAGCCGTCGCTGCCGGCGAGGATATCCTCGGCGAACTGCCGAAAATCCTCGTCGGTCGCAGCTTCCTGCGGCGGCAGCGGCCCATCCGGTGTCACCAGCAGCGCCATCCGGGCCACGTGGGCCTCAGTCAGGCGCATCTGCCGAGCGGGCCGGGGCATCGGGCGCTGTCCTTAGGGGAGCTGTGCGAACCCGTCGCCGAAGCCGTTGAGTGACACCGGGATGCCGATGCCTTCTTCTGGTGTCTTGAACACGAAGAAGATGGCGCTCTTACCGGTGGTCAGCTTGGTGATCAGCTCGTCGTCGAGCACCACTTCGGCCACGCACCCATTGGGCAGGCAGCGCACGAACGCCACCCGACCGATATTGGCGCCATCGATATTGAGCCCCAGTCCATTGGGCAGCAGCACGCCGAGCGGCGCCAGGACGCGCAGCAGCCGCGCCTGCTTGTCGGCGGTCTTCAAGACGATCACCGACAGCCCGACATTGGGCTGGTCCTCGGCAGAGACGTTCTGGATCAGCGCGCACTGCTCGAAGCTGGCGCCGGGCGGCGTGTCGCAGCTCATCTGCCAGTCGCCGTACTGTGCCTTGACCACGCCCTGCGCCAGGGCAGGGGACATCAGCCCCGCGGCAATCGCCAGCACCGCGAACATCCGAACAACAAGCCCGAGGATTGGCTGCACCGATCCACTCTCTCTATATGTGACATAACGAATCCCGCGTTCCCGCAGGCTTTTGTACTTAGTCGGCTGGCCCCACGCGGCTGTCAACAAGCCGGCCGGCGGGACGCCGCGGATAAACGCCTGCCAATCAAGGCGAGCGTGAGGCGTGCGAGCCAGGACCGCCGATTTGCCCCGAGGTGCGTTTTGACGCACGGTGCGACGAGAGGCATGAATTGCCTTGGGTCTGCCGATGTGGTTTAGACACGTTCCAAGTTTCAAGCGCTCCGAGGTTGAGTCGGGGCGGCGTTTCGCTATGCCGCATTTGCCCACCTCAACCTGCGCTAGATACCGGACCAGACGGGATCTCAAGGGGGTTTTTTAGGTGACCGGCAAACTACTGAGTTCGATTGGCTCGCTGGGAGCCGCTGCCCTCGCTTTCGCGCCCATGGTCGCGACTGCGCAGGAGCAAGGCCATCCGGTGCCGGGTCAGATCGGGCTGCAGCCCTCCGTGACCCCGATCATGGATTCCATCCACGCCTTCCACGATGGCCCGCTGCTCTGGACCTCCGTGCTGATTGCCCTGCTGGTGCTGGTGCTGCTGATCGTCGTGATCGTGCGCTTCAACGCCAAGGCTAACCCCAAGCCGTCGACCACCACGCATAATACGCTGGTCGAGATCGTCTGGACGGTTGTGCCGATCCTGATCCTTGTGATCATCGCGATCCCCTCCTTCGCGGTGCTGACCGATCAGCTCACCGTTCCCGACGGGCAGCGCAAGTATCTGGGCTCCAACATCTTCTCGTTCGGCGACGTCGAAGTTCCCGCCGCCGCGCTGACGGTCAAGGCGACCGGCCAGCAGTGGTACTGGGACTATGAGTATGTCGACCAGGGCAAGTCGATCTCCTCCTCGATTCTCTCTGAGGAAGCGCGCCAAGCCCAGGTGCCGGTGCAGCCCCGTCTGCTCGCCGTCGACTACCAGCTGGTCGTTCCGGTTGACACCACCGTGCGCATGCAGATCACCGCCGACCCGTCGGGCGTGATCCACGCGTTCGCCGTGCCCTCGTTCGGCATCAAGATCGACGCGGTCCCCGGCAAGCTCAACGAAACCTGGTTCAACGCCCGCAAGACCGGCATCTATTACGGTCAGTGCTCCGAGCTCTGCGGCAAGGACCATGCCTTCATGCCGATCGCCGTGCGCGTCGTGACGAAGGAAGAATTCGCAGCCTGGATGGCAGCGTTCGAGGCGGGTACCGTCGACGACGCCAACGCTACCCTGCCTGCACTCAGCTAAGGACCCGTGCGCGGGTCCTCGACCCGGCGCAGCGAGAATTCGATAAAGGGATCGCTCAGAATGGCCGATACTCACGCTTTGGAAGCCCATGACGGCCACGGCCACGCCGCGGCGCATGATCATGGCCATCCAACCGGCTGGCGACGCTACATCTACTCCACCAATCACAAGGACATCGGCACGATGTACCTTATCTTCGCGATCTGCGCGGGGGTGATCGGTGGCCTGCTGTCCGGTGCCATGCGCCTCGAGCTGCAGGAACCTGGTATCCAGATTTTCCACGGCCTTGCCGCGCTGGTTTACCAGACCGATGCCGATGCCGCGCTCGATGCCGGCAAGCATATGTACAACGTGTTCACCACCGCGCACGCCCTCATCATGATCTTCTTCATGGTGATGCCGGCGATGATCGGCGGGTTCGGCAACTGGTTCGTGCCGCTGATGATCGGCGCGCCGGATATGGCCTTCCCGCGCATGAACAACATCTCGTTCTGGCTGCTTCCGCCGGCCTTCCTGCTGCTCATCCTGTCGCTGTTCTTCGAAGGACCGGCAGGGGCGCACGGCGTCGGCGGCGGCTGGACCATCTACCCGCCACTATCGACATCCGGGCAACCGGGGCCGGCGATGGATTTTGCCATCCTGTCGCTCCACATCGCCGGTGCGTCGTCGATCCTTGGCGCCGTCAATTTCATCACCACGATCTTCAACATGCGCGCGCCGGGCATGACCTTGCACCGCATGCCGCTGTTCCCGTGGTCGGTGCTGGTCACCGCCTTCCTGCTGCTGCTGTCGCTCCCGGTGCTCGCCGGCGCCATCACCATGCTGCTGACCGACCGCAACTTCGGCACCACGTTCTTCGCGCCTGAAGGTGGCGGCGACCCGATCCTGTTCCAGCATTTGTTCTGGTTCTTCGGTCACCCCGAAGTGTACATCCTGATCCTGCCGGGCTTCGGCATCGTCAGCCACATTGTCTCGACGTTCTCGCGCAAGCCCGTCTTCGGCTACCTCGCGATGGTCTACGCCATGATCGCCATTGGCGGCGTCGGCTTCATCGTGTGGGCGCACCACATGTACACCGTCGGCATGTCGCTCGACGTGCAGCGCTACTTCGTGGCCGCCACCATGGTCATCGCAGTGCCTACAGGGGTGAAGATCTTCAGTTGGATCGCCACCATGTGGGGCGGCTCGATCACCTTCCGCACCCCCATGCTCTGGGCCATCGGCTTCATCTTCCTGTTCACCGTCGGCGGTGTGACGGGCGTGATCCTGGCCAATGCGGGCGCCGACCGCGCGCTGCACGACACCTATTATGTGGTGGCGCACTTCCACTACGTGCTGTCGCTGGGTGCGGTGTTCGCCATCTTCGCCGCCTGGTACTACTGGTACCCGAAGATGTTCGGCATCATGTACAACGAGACGCTGGCCAACATCCACTTCTGGATCACCTTCGTCGGCGTGAACGTGATCTTCTTCCCGCAGCACTTCCTCGGCCTCGCCGGCATGCCGCGTCGTTACATCGACTATCCGGATGCCTTCGCGCTGTGGAACCGCGTCTCCTCGATCGGCTACTACATCACCTTCGCCGGTCTGGTACTGTTCCTCTACATCCTGTTCGAGGCTGCCCGTAAGAAGCGTCCGGCCCCGGCCAACCCGTGGGGTGATGGTGCGACCACGCTCGAGTGGACGCTCCCCAGCCCGCCGCCGTTCCACCAGTTCGAGACGCTGCCGCGTATCGGCGCCGACGACAAGCACTGACCAACAGACTGCGCGCGGGACCTCCCGGGTCCCGCGGCAACCAAGGCGAGAGACATTGGCCTACGTGCACCACAGCAATGAGATATCGACCGGCGCCCACGAGGCGCGGGTCGAGGACTATCTCGCGCTGCTGAAGCCGCGGGTCATGTCGCTCGTAGTGTTCACGGCGCTGGTGGGTCTGCTGCTGGCTCCCGGCGGCATCAATCCCTTCATCGGCGCGGTCGCCATCCTCTGCATCGCCATCGGGGCAGGGGGCTCGGGCGCGCTGAACATGTGGTACGACGCCGATATCGACGCCGTAATGAGCCGCACCGCCAACCGGCCGATCCCGGCGGGCCGCATGGAGCGCGATCACGCGCTGGCCTTCGGCCTCGTGCTCTCGGTGTTCTCGGTGGCGCTGCTCGGCCTCGCCACCAACTGGCTGGCGGCTGGCCTGCTCGCCTTCACCATCTTCTTTTACGCCGTGATCTACACGATGTGGCTGAAGCGCTCGACGCCGCAGAACATCGTCATCGGCGGCGCCGCCGGCGCCTTCCCGCCAATGGTCGGCTGGGCTGCGGTCACTGGCACGATCAGCATCGAATCCGTGGTGCTGTTCCTCATCATCTTCCTCTGGACCCCGCCGCATTTCTGGGCGCTGGCGCTCTATAAGCAGTCCGACTACGGCGCTGCCGGTATCCCGATGCTGCCCAACGTCGCCGGCGAAAAGGCCACCAAGGTCCAGATCCTCGTCTACTCGGTGCTGCTCGTCGCTTCGACGCTGGTGCCGAGCTGGATCGGCTTCATGAGTCCGATCTACACCGCCGCCGCGGTCGCTACCGGCGCCGGCTTCCTGTGGTTCGCCTGGGCGCTCTTCCGCACCACCGAGACGGTGGCGATGAAGAAGGCCGGGCGCGTGCTGTTCACTTATTCTCTGAGCTATCTAGCCGTGATCTTCCTGGCGCTGATCACCGACCACGTAGCCAACATGCTGGGATGGCTCTGATGGTCGAACCTGTGAAGCGCGACGAAGCGGCCGAAGCCGCCGCCCGCCGCCGCCGTCGCTCGGTGGCCCTGGGCCTGGCGCTCGCCGCCTTCGTCATCATTGTCTACGTCCTGACCATCGTGAAGATGGGGCCGGCCGTGCTCGATCGGCCACTCTGATGACCGACGCGTCGCTGCCGCAATCGCCGCCCAATTCGCCCCGCAATCGCCGCGTCGCCATCACGCTGCTGCTGCTGGTCGCCGCCATGGTCGGCGCTGCCTATGCCGCCGTACCGCTCTATGCGCTGTTTTGCCAGGTCACTGGTTTTGGCGGCACCACGCAGGTGTCCGCCGGCAACCTCAAGGGCGCCATCGCCCGCGAGATGACGGTGCGCTTCGACTCCAACGTTGAAGGCGCGCTGCCCTGGACCGTGACGCCTGCTAAGCCCGTCACCGACAAGATCGGCAACAAAGAGACGGTGGTCTTTGTCGCTCACAATCTCTCCGACAAGCCCGTCACCGGCCAGGCGATCTTCAACGTCACGCCCGAGCAGACCGGCATGTACTTCAACAAGATCGAGTGCTTCTGCTTCACCGAGCAGACGCTGCAGCCCGGCGAGACCGTCGAGATGCCGATCGTCTTCTTCGTTGACCCCGATATCGCCGAGAACCGCGATCTCGACACCATCCGGGACATCACCCTGTCCTATACATTCTACGCCGTTAAGAGCGAGGGAAGCTGACCATGGCTGCGCACGCCAAGCCCAACCACGACTACCACCTGGTAAACCCCAGCCCCTGGCCCTTCGTCGGCTCGGTCTCGGCCTTTGTCATGGCCGTCGGCGCCGTGCTGTGGTTCCATGAAATCACCTCGTTCTGGATCCTGATCGCCGGCTTGGTTGGCGTGCTCTACACCATGTACGCGTGGTGGAGCGACGTCATCAAGGAAGGCAAGGCCGGTGACCATACCCCGGTGGTGATGATGCATCACCGCTACGGCATGATCCTGTTCATCGCCTCCGAAGTGATGTTCTTCGTGGCCTGGTTCTGGGCCTATTTCGATGGCTTCTTCAACCAGGAAGCGCACGAGCAGTATGCCCGCATCGCCGCCATGGGCCCGACCTGGCCGCCGACCGGCGTCGAGCTGTTCAGCCCCTGGCACCTGCCGCTGTTCAACACCCTGATCCTCTTGACCTCGGGCACCGCCGTCACCTGGGCCCACCATGCGCTGCTGCACCGCGACAAGCGCGGCCTCGTCTGGGGCCTCGCCATTACCATTGCGCTCGGCGTGCTGTTCACCTGCGTGCAGGCGCTCGAATACTCCGAGGCCGGCTTCCAGTTCAGCGGCAACCTCTATGGTGCCACCTTCTTCATGGCGACCGGCTTCCATGGCTTCCACGTGCTGATCGGGACGATCTTCCTGATCGTCTGCCTGATCCGCGCCCTGCGCGACTCGTTCACGCCCGAGCATCACCTCGGCTTCGAGTTCGCCGCCTGGTACTGGCACTTCGTTGACGTGGTCTGGCTGTTCCTCTTCGCCTCGATCTACGTCTGGGGCAGCTGGGGCGTCACCCTGAGCCACTAAGGCGAGGGGTACCCAACAACTTCCCGAGGGGCGCGGCAAAGCTGCGCCCTTTGTTTTTCCGGGGACAGAGATGACCGATCACATCATCCGCGACGTCGAGAGCCTCGAGGCGCTCTATGGCGAGGTCAGCCTCGGCGCCTCGCTCAAAGAGATGCCGTATCTCCACCCGCACTATGCCGAGCTGATCAAGGCTTCGCCTTTCGCCATCCTCGCGACCTCGGGTCCCGGCGGACTCGATGCCTCGCCGCGCGGTGACCCACCCGGCTTCGTCGAAATCCTCGACGACAAGACCCTGTTGCTCGCCGACCGTCGCGGCAACAACCGCATCGACAGCCTCCGCAACGTCATTGCCGATCCGCGCGTCGCGCTGCTGTTCCTCGTCCCCGGCGTCGGCGAGACGTTGCGCGTCAATGGCACTGCCGAGATCTCCGTCGCCCCCGAGCTGATGCAGCGCCTCGCCGTCGCCGGTAAAGAGCCGCGCAGCGTGCTCGTCATCCATATCGACACCGTGTTCTTCCAGTGCTCGCGCGCCCTGGTGCGCTCCGAGCTGTGGAATCCGGCGCGCCAGGTCGAACGCGCCGCTTTGCCGAGCCCCGGTCAGACGCTCGCCGCGACCAGCGAGGCGCGCATCGACGGCGAAGCCTATGATCGCGCGCTGCCCGAACGCCTCAAGACCACGCTGTACTGAGCCATGACCGAGCCGTCTCCCGAACGCCTGCCATCTCCTTTCGCCACCGGCCTTGCCTGCCGTTGCCCGCGCTGTGGGGAAGGGGCCTTGTTCACCGGCTTCCTGAAGCCGGTGTCGCGCTGCGAAAGCTGTGGTGCGGACCTGAGCTTTGCCGCCGCCACCGAGGGGCCGGCGGTGTTCATCATCCTGATCGTCGGTTTCGTCATCGTCGGCGCGGCAGCAACGGTCGAGGGGCTGTTCCATCCGCCGCCGTTCGTCCACCTGCTGCTCTGGCTGCCCAGCACCGTCATCCTGTCGCTGCTGCTGCTCCGCCCGCTGAAGGCGACGATGGTGGCGCTGCAGTACCATAACCGCGCCGGCGAAGGCCGCCTCGATGGTTGACGACAGCCGCCCCAGCCGGCGTGCGGGCTGGTCGTTCTGGGCCTTTATCGGCTTCATGCTGGTGCTGATGGGCCCGTTCGTGATGCTCGGCATCTGGCAGGTCGAGCGGCTCGGCGAGAAAGAGCAACTGATCGCCAACGTCGCCTCGCGCATGACCCTCGCCCCCGAACCGCTGCCGCCGGTCGGCGAGTGGGGTGCTTTCGACGCCGACGCCTGGAACTACCGCCCGGTCACTGCCGCCGGGACTTTCCAGCCCGAACAGACGGTGCTCGTGTTCACCAGCCTTGCCGACCAGCGGGGCAAGTACTCCGGCCCCGGCTACTGGGTGATGACCCCGCTCGAGCTGGCCGCCGGTGGCACCGTCTTCATCAACCGCGGCTTCGTGCCCGAGGAGTCCGCCGGGGCCTTCGCTGCCGGCGGCACCGTCGCGCCGGGCCTCGTCAGCCTCGTGGGCGTCGCCCGTGCCAGCGAGGAGATCAACAGCTTCACCCCGGCGCCCGATACCGCCAAGCGCATCGAATGGGTCCGCAACACCGAGCGCCTGGCATCGCTCTCCGGCCCGGTTTCGCAGCCGGTGGCGCCGATCTATATCGACCTGCCGGCCATGGGCGATGGCATCCTGCCGCAGGGCGGTGAGACCATCGTCAGCTTCCCCAACAACCACCTTGGCTACGCCATCACCTGGTTCGGCTTCGCCACACTAGTGCCGTTCCTGCTGTTCTTCTGGGCCCGCCGTCAGCGGGTGCCCAGGCTACCCAAGCTACCACCCAAGCCATGAAACTTGCGGCGCAGCCGCAGTTTCACTAGGGTGCCGCGCAATCCCAAACCGCGTGCGCAGCAGGCACGTGTGAGAACAAGGCGGGGCGCTTTCCCTACATGCAGTTCGTTTCTACGCGCGGCGGGGCGGTCGTGCCCGGCTTCTCCGATGCAGTCCTTGCGGGTCTGGCAAGTGATGGCGGCCTCTATGTCCCAGAGCACTGGCCGCAGATTTCCCCCAGCGAGATCGCGGCCTATGCCAACCGGCCTTATGCCGAAGTCGCCTTCGACATCATTCGCCGCTTCGTCGCTGGCGAAATCCCCGATGCTGAGCTGAAGCGCATCATCGATGGGGCCTACGCCACCTTCCGGCACCCCTCGGTTGCGCCGCTGGTGGAAATCGAGCCTGGGCACTTCGTGCTCGAGCTGTTCCACGGCCCGACGCTGGCGTTCAAGGACGTGGCGATGCAGTTCCTCGGCCGGGTGATGGACCATATCCTCGCCCATCGCGGCAGCCGCGCCACCATTGTCGGCGCGACCTCGGGCGATACCGGCTCGGCCGCCATCGAAGCCTTCCGCGGCCGCGAAGCCACCGACATCTTCATCCTCCATCCCGAGGGCCGCACCTCCGAAGTGCAGCGCCGGCAGATGACCACGGTGCTCGACGCCAACGTCTACAACATTGCGCTGCGCGGCACGTTCGATGACTGCCAGGACATCGTGAAGGGCCTGTTCAACAACCGCGGTTTCCGCGAGGCGACGCACCTCAGTGGCGTCAACTCGATCAACTGGGGCCGCATCGTCGCGCAGATCGTCTACTATTTCACCGCCGCTGCCTCGCTCGGGGCGCCGCAGCGCGAAGTGATCTTCACCGTCCCCACCGGCAATTTCGGCGACATCTTCGCCGGCTACTGCGCGGCGCGCATGGGGCTGCCGATCAGGACGCTGGCCATTGCCACCAACTCCAACGACATTCTCGCTCGCACCATCGAGACCGGGCGCTACGAGGTCACCGGCGTCACCCCCACCATCAGCCCGTCGATGGACATCCAGGTCAGCTCGAACTTCGAGCGGCTGCTGTTCGAGGCGGTCGATCGTGATGCCGATGCGGTCAAGTCGATGATGAGCGGCCTGAAGCAATCCGGCGGCTTCTCCATTCCCGATCGGGGCATGGTGGCGATCCGCCGGCAGTTCGTCGCCGGGCGCACCGACGAGACCGCAACGGCGGCCACCATCAAGGCCGTAGAGACCGGCTCGGGCTACCTGCTCGACCCCCATACCGCCGTCGGCGTCGCCGTTGCCCGCTCCCTCGTGGGCGGCACCGCCCCGGTGGTGACGCTCGCCACCGCGCACCCCGCCAAGTTCCCGGCGGCGGTCAAGGCCGCTGCGGGCATTGAACCGGCCTTGCCGGCGTGGTTGTCTGATCTTTACGAACGAGAAGAACGCTTGACGGTACTGAACAACGATCAGTCCGAGGTTGAGCAGTTCATTGCGGCACGCTCTCGTGCCGGAGGAGCATAAGTGACGGTCCGGAGTACGACGCTTCCCAACGGCATGACCGTTCTCACCGACGACATGCCGCACCTTGAAAGCGCGTCGCTGGGCATCTGGGTCAAGGCCGGGTCGCGCAGCGAAACCGAAGCCGAGCACGGCATCTCGCATATGCTCGAGCACATGGCGTTCAAGGGCACCAAAACCCGCGATGCGCTGGAGATCGCCTCCACCATCGAGAATGTCGGCGGCGATCTCAATGCCGCGACCTCAGTGGAGCACACCGGCTATTTCGCCCGGGTGCTGAAGGAAGATGTCGCGCTCTCCGCCGACATCCTCTCGGACATCCTGCAGAACTCGCAGTTCGAGCAGCATGAGCTCGATCGCGAGCAGCAGGTGATCGTCCAGGAGATCGGCGCAGCGCGCGACAACCCCGACGATCACGTGTTCGACCTGTTCCAGCAGGCGGCCTTTCCCGATCAGGCCATCGGCCGCACCATCCTCGGCACCGTCGAGTCGGTGAACAGCTTTGGCCCGGATTCGATCCGCGCCTATATGGAGCGCAACTATGTGGGCGACCACATGGTGCTGTGCGCCGCCGGCAACGTCGACCACGATGCGCTGGTCGACATCGCCAATAACCGCTTCCACGATCTGAAGCCCACCGGCGCCCCGCCACCGGAGAAGGCGGCCTATGTCGGCGGCGAGCAGCGCCTCGTCTCCGATCACGAGCAGGCCCATATCGTGCTCGGCATGGAAGGGCGCGCCTACAATTCCGATGGCTTTTATGCCGTGCAGATCCTCGCCTCGATCCTCGGCGGCGGCATGAGCTCGCGGCTGTTCCAGGAAGTGCGCGAGAAGCGCGGCCTCTGCTACTCGGTCTATGCCTTCCACTGGGCCTTCGCCGATAGCGGTATTTTCGGCGTCGCTGCCTCGACCGGCGAGGACGAGGTGGCGGAACTGCTGCCGGTCGTGCTGGATGAGCTGCGCAAGGCCACCGAGACCATCACCGACGAAGAGGTGGTCCGGGTTCGCAACCAGATCCGCGCCGGCCTCCTGATGTCGCTCGAAAGCCCGTCGTCACGCGCCGGACAGCTGGCACGCCAGCAGATCCTGTGGGGCCGCACCATTCCGCTGCAGGAGACGGTCGATCGCATCAACCGCATCACCGCCGACCGGGTGAAGCAGATTGCGCGGCAAGTGTTCGACGCCGGCCAGGTTTCGCTGGCGGGCATCGGCCCGGTCGCCAAGCTCCCCGACTATCGCGACATCGCGGCACAGCTGAAGAACTGAGGGCTTGGCAGCGTCATCATGATGCTCACCTGGTTTGCGCGCGACGATACCCCGGTGCTGACGGGCCAGCGTGTGATCCTGCGCGCGCCACGCGCCACCGACTACACCGCCTGGCGCGACCTGCGCCGTGCCAGCCGCGATTTCCTCCGCCCCTACGAGCCGCGCTGGACCGACTCGGATCTCGGCCAGCGGGTCTACGCCGCCCGTCTCAGACGCGGCCGTGAAGAGGCGAAAGCCGGCACCGACTACGCCTTCTTCATCTTCACCCGCAGCGACGAAGAACTGGTGGGTGGCATCACCCTCTCCAATGTGCGGCGCCGTGCCGCGCAGTTCGTCAACCTCGGCTATTGGATGGGGCACAGCTTCGCCGGCAAGGGCTACATGACCGAGGCAGTGAGCCTCGTGATCCCCTACTGCTTCGAAACCCTGGGTTTGCACAGAATTCACGCCGCTTTCCTGCCCGACAACCAGGCGAGCCGCCGCGTCCTTGAAAAAAACGGATTCACCGAAGAGGGCTACGCCGAACACTACCTTCAGATCGATGGCAGGTGGGCAGACCACGTGCTGTTCGGCCTTACCCGAGAGCGCTACGACGCCGCCGTTAGGCACGGCCGCCGGTGAATGCTTGTCCCAAGGGGGAAACCCCGTTACCTAGGTTCCCCAACCATGACTGCGGCAGGGCCATTTTTCAGCTAATGCGTCACATCCTCTACCTCGCGATGTGTATTGCGTTTGCGCTGGTCGGGACCCTTCCCGCTGCCGCCTTCGACGTCATCACCGCCCCCGAGAACGTCAACGCCGTGAACCTCACCGGCGTGGTCGATATCGTTCCCGGCGAGGCCGGCAAAGTGCAGCTGTCCACGGCCGCCGGTGAGGACGGCATCATCCGCCGCATCGAGGTGCTCGCTTCGGTCGGTGGCAGCAACCCGAACTGGGCGCTGTTCGCGCTGCGCAACGATTCCGACGTGCAGCTCGAACGCCTGCTGGTCGCCCCGTATTTCCGCCTGCCGGGCTCCGGGGTGTTCCGGCCCGATCTCGGCGCCGAGCGCATCAAGGTGCTGACCCCCAGCGCCGGTCTCCGTCCCACCCGCCTCACCGACCGCGAGGCCGACGTGTTCGAGGTGGTGCTCGATCCCGGCGCCACCGTCACTTTCGTCGCGGAACTCTCGAGCGGCGCGCTGCCCGAACTCTACCTCTGGAAGCCCGACGCCTACCGCGACTACGTGAACTCGTTCACGCTGTTCCGCGGTGTGGTGCTGGGCGTTGCGACGCTCGCCGCGGTGTTCCTCACCATCATGTTCGTGGTGAAGGGGCGCGGCATCTTCCCGGCCACCGCGGCGTTCTCCTGGGCGGTGCTGATCTACCTGCTCGTCGATTTCGGCGTGCTCGGGCCATTGCTCGGCATCTCCAATGGCGCGATGCAACCGTTCCGCGCCGCTGCCGAGGCCGGCATCGCCACCACCTTGTTCGGCTTCCTCTTCATCTACCTGAACCTCCATCGCTGGCACCTGCGCTTCATCCATCTGGCGCTGGCGCTGGTCGTGGTGTTCCTGGCGCTGTTCGGCTTTGCCTTCTTCCAGCCCTCGATCGCCGCGACGGTGGCGCGGCTGGTGCTGGCGCTGCTCGGCATTACCGGCTTCTTCCTGATCCTGCTCCTGGCGCTGCGTGGTTACGACCGCGCCGTGCTGCTGGTGCCGACCTGGATCATCTACATCGCCTGGCTGTTCTATGCCTGGCTGGTGGTGACGGGTCAGGTCTCCAACGATGTGGCGCAGCCCGCCGTCGCCGGCGGCCTCGTGCTCATCGTCATGCTGTTGGGCTTCACCTCGGTGCAGCACGCCTTCTCGGAAGGGCAGGTGTCGATCGGCACCCTCTCGGAAGTCGAGCGCCGCGCCCTGGCGCTCACCGGCTCGGGTGATTTCGTCTACGACTGGAACATCGAGCGCGACCGCGTCGCCGTCTCCGATGAGCTCGGCACCCGCCTCGGCGAACGGCGTGGCGCGCTGCGCGGCTCGATCAAGCGCTGGCTCGATCGGGTCCACCCCGAGGATCGCGACCGCTTCCGCACCGCCTTCGATACACTGGTGGAGCTGCGCCGCGGCAAGGTCTCTGCCGACGTGCGCTTGACCGCCCACGATGGCAGCTTCCGCACCTTCCGCATGCGGGTGAAGCCGGTGCTCGGCGGCGACGGCCAGGTCAACCGCATCGTCGGCACCCTGCAGGACGTCAACGAGGATCGCGCCAGCCGCGAGCGCCTGCTGCACGATGCCGTGCATGACAGCCTCACGGGCCTGCCCAACAAGCAACTGTTCCTCGACCGGCTGGAGCGCGCCCTGGTCCGCGCCCGCCTGCCCAACGGCACCAAGCCGGCCGTCTTCCTCATCGATATCGACCGCTTCACCGAGCTCGAGGAGCGGGTAGGGCACTCGGCCGCCGATTCCGTGCTGCTGGCGATCTCGCGCCGCGTCGCTCGCGTCATGCGGCCGCTCGATACCGTCGCTCGCCTCGGCGGCGACCAGTTCGGCGTCATCCTCGCCTCCGAGCAGGCGGCCGGCAAGATCGCCGAAACCGCCGAGCAGATCCGCAAGGCGCTGAAATCGCCGTTCAACTTCGGCGAGCGCGACCTGAGCCTCACTGCCTCGATCGGCGTCACCATCTATGACGGCAACCCGGTGGCCGCGCCCGACGTGCTGCGCGATGCCGAGCTTGCCATGTACTACGCCAAGCGCCTGGGCGGCGACCGCATCGAAGCCTTCCGCGCCTCGGCCCGCTCCATCGCCGCCTACTCCAAGGCCGGCGAAGAGGATCTCGACCGCGGCCTCCGCCATGGCGAGCTGGCGGTGCAGTTCCAGCCGATCATGGACATCCATTCCGGCACCATCGCCGGTTGCGAAGCGCTGATGCGCTGGAACCACCCGCAGCGCGGCGTGGTGGCGCCCGAGGAGTTCGTGCCGCTGGCCGAGCGCACCGGGCTGATCGAGCGCCTCGGCCGCGTTGCCTTCGAGCAGGCCGCCGGCCAGGCCCGCGAATGGGCCGCCTCGTTGCCGCTGCCCGAGGATTTCTTTGTTTCGGTCAACCTGTCGCCGGCGCAGCTCGCCACCGAGTCGCTGCTCAACGACATGCGCGCGCTGGTCTCCGACCACCGCCAGATCGCCCGCCACCTGAAGCTCGAGATCACCGAGAGCCAGGTGATGAGCAACCCCGAGCACTCGGCCTATGTGCTGAATGCGCTGCGGGCCCTCGGGCTTCGCCTGGCGCTTGACGATTTCGGCACCGGCCACAGCTCACTGAGCTACCTGCACCGCTTCCCGTTCGACACCATCAAGATCCCGGCCGCCTTCGTGCAGCTCGGCGATGACACCGGCATGAGCCACACCCAGGTGCCGATCATCCGCGCCATCATCACGCTCGCCACCGAGCTCGATCTCAGCGTCATCGCCGAGGGGGTCGAGACCATCGAGGAAATCGAGCGCCTGCAGCAGCTCAACTGCCAATACGCCCAGGGCTACGCCTTCGGCGCCGCCATGACCGGCCAGGAACTCGGCAAGCGTTTGCAGAGTCAGTTCAGCGGGAAGTAAGCACCGTCGGTGCGTGGGGCCGCCCGGCAGGGCCGGCCCGTCAGGCCCGCATCGCCATCGCGGGTCCGAAGCGGTCGTCAGGGTCGACGCCGCCTGGTACCTCGGCATAGTGGCTGAACCGTATGGTGTACCGGCCGGCGCCGCTGCTGAGAGCCCGCAGCGAATTGGCATAGCCGAACATCGTGGAGAGGGGGACGAGAGCCACGACCAGATGGTCGCCTCCCCGTGCCTCGGTCCGCTCGATCCGTCCCCGCCGCGAGTTGAGGTCGCCGATCACCTCACCAATGACGGTTTGTGGCGCCAGCGCTTCGAGCCACATGATCGGCTCGAGAACTTTCGGGCCGGCCTGCTCGATGGCCTGGTAGTACCCGGCGCGAGCGGCGGTCTCGAAGGCGAGGGTCGAGGAGTCGACATCGTGATAAGCGCCATCCATCAGCGTGAACCTGACGCCGGCGATGGGAAACCCGATAACCGGCCCTGACCCCATGACCGATGCAACACCCGTCTGCACGGCGAGGATGTATGCCGCGGGCAGATTGGCCTCGTCGACCACCGCGACGAACTGAGGGCCGTCGGCTGGTTCGACGCGGAACTTGATACGGGCGAACTGGCTGCCGGCCTGCGACTGCTTCCTGTGGACGTAGTCGCGCTCAACCCGGCGCGTGATCGTCTCGCGATACGCCACCTGTGGCGTGCCCACGTTCAGCTCGACGCCAGCCGCTTTCAGGCGTTCGATCAGGTGCACGAGATGGTGCTCATCCTGGCCCGAAACTATGACCTGGCCACTCTCGGCGTCGATCCTCACACGGCAGTCCGGATCATCGTCCGCAATTCGCGCGAGCGCCTGGCTCAGCCGATCGCGGTCGCTCGAACGGCGCGGCTCGATGGCGATGTCGACGACTGGTTCACCCATGCCCCGCCGTCGCACTCAGCGACGCGCGTGTGATCCCGAGGCTGGCCAGCGCCGCATCGTAGCGGTTCTCGATCGGCAGCCCGAACAGCAGCTCGCGCGAGAACGGCACGGTCAGCCAGCCATTGCCCTGGATTTCGGTCTCGAGCTGCCCCGGACTCCAGCCGCAATAGCCGAGCGCGAACAGCGCATCGCTCGGCGCGTTCTTGAACGCAATGGCCTTGAGGATATCGAGCGTTGCGGTGAGGCAGATGTCGTCGGTGACTTCGTAGGAGTTGCCGACGCGGAAATAGTCCGACGAGTGCAGCACGAAGCCACGGCTCTTCTGCACCGGGCCGCCGCGCAGCACCTTGCGGTTGCGAACCGCGTCCGGCAGCTGGATCAGCTCATCCTTGGCGCCCAGTTGCAGCTCTTCGAGGATATCGGCGAACTTCATATCTTCGAGGCTCTGGTTGATCACCAGCCCCATGGCGCCTTCGTCGCCATGGCCGACCAGATAGATCACGGTCTCGCGGAAGCGGTCGTCGCCCATATCCGGCATGGCGACGAGAAACTGGCCCCTGAGCGACTCCATATCCAACACTCCTGGCACCGGCGGAGCCGGATCGAACTAGTTTAGACTCAGCCCGGCCGCTCTGCCTAGCTTCACGAAGACCTGATCCGCCTTTCTATTTGGGGTGCGCTCGGCTATCCGGAAACCCATGCGCATCCCGGCACTTCTGCTTATCCCCATGCTTTTCACCCCTGCCGTCGCGGCCGAAACGCCGTGGCAGGAAGTGGCGCCCGGCGCCAAAGTCCGGCTGATCTCGTCCGACGTGCTGAAACCCGACGGCACCACCATGGTGGCGCTGGAGATCGACATGCCCGAGGCCACCAACACCTATTGGCGCGTCCCCGGCGAGACTGGCATTCCCACCGAATTCGACTTCGCTGCATCCAAGGGGGTCGCCGGCCACGAGGTGCTGTGGCCATTCCCGTTGATCGAGACCAAGACCGGCTATGTCGATTTCGTCTATCGCGGCCCCACCGTGCTGCCGGTCGAGCTGCAGTTGGACGGCAACACGGCGGACATCAGGGTCGGCGTGGTTATGGGCGTCTGCTCCGACATCTGCGTGCCGGTGACCGCCAGCTTCCAGCTGCCGCTGGCGTTCGCTGCCCCGGACCGGGCGCAGGGACTGCGTATTGCCCAGGCGCTGGCCTTGACGCCGATGCCGTGGGACGACCCGCGTGACCCCATCGCCTGGGTCGGTTTCGACAGCGCCGCCGGGGCACTGGCGGTGCGCCTCGACGACGGCAAGGTCGATCCGCAATCGCTGATCGCCGACACCGGCGAGGCCGGGCAACTCTTTGGCGCGCCGCAAAAAAGCCCGGATGGAAAACTAGTCCTCCTGCCACTGCTCGGGGGAGAAAGTAGCCGCGGCGTGGAGGGCATGCCCGTCCGGCTCACATTCATGACCGAAATGGGTCCGTTCTCGGTGGAACGGCGGATTTTGTCCGCCGGGTCGACGGCAGCGGGCGACTGATCTAAGGTCCGTCGCGCCCGGGCAGAGGGTGTACGTTCGATCATGGGAGCTTTCACTGAGATGACCATCCAGCGCGGGGACAGGATTCCGTCCGTCCCGGTCAAACTCGTGGGGAATGGCGACACCGTCGACACCACGTCCGATGCAGTTCTGGGCACCGGCCGGGTGGTGTTCTTCGCCGTTCCGGGCGCCTTCACCCCGACCTGCGACACCTCGCATCTGCCGGGCTTCGTCGTCAATGTCGGTAAGTTCAAGGCGTTCGGCGTCGACCGCATCGTCTGCGGCGCCGTCAATGATCACCACGTGACCAAGGCCTGGGCCGAGCGTTCCGAAGCGATCGGCAAGGTCGAGTTCATCGCCGATGGCGACGGCAACCTGGCCGATGCGCTGGGCCTCTCCAAGCAGATCGCCGGCATGGGCAAACGCTTCGCCCGCTTCGCCATGATCATCGAGAACGGCGTCGTTAATGACCTCTTTGTGCAGGATGTGTCAGGAGTGACCGTCAGCGGCGCGCCGGCGGTTCTGCTGGCGCTCGAAGCGTCGCGAGTTAGTGCGTAAGGAGCAGTCGCATGGGGTTTGTTGATTTGGCGGCGACGCGCGGCGCAAAACTGGTTTCGATGGGCGCCCTGGCGCTCGCTCTCTCGGCCTGCTCGATGGGCAACATGTTCGCGCCCGCCGCGAGCGGCCCGTCGCCGATGGCCACCGCCAACCCCACGCAACAGGAATTGGCGACCGCCAGCACCAACGCGCTGCCCGCCATTGCCACCGAATGCCCGCCGATCAAGGTGCGCAATGGTGGTGAGGCATTGTTCTACTATGGTAAGGGCAAGGTCGGTGACGCCCGCGCCCTGAACTACCAGGCTGTGATCGAGAAGCAATCGCGCAACTGCGTGGTGTCCAACGGCTTGATCACGGTGAAGATGGGCATCGTCGGCCGGCTGCTGCTCGGCCCGGCCGGCAACCAGACCAATGTCAACGTGCCGGTCCGCTTTGCGGTCGAGCGCGACGAGGTGCCGCTGTTCTCCGAGCGCTACGAGATCCCCGTCACCATCACCCCGCCGAACCAGTCCGAAGAGTTCGTCAAGGTGGTCGAGAACGTCGCCATCCCCTATACCGGCGGCGAGCAGATCGTCATCTGGGTCAGCTTCGACAAGTAAGTAAGGCTGAGCTCCGGGACTGTCCCCCGACAGCGCAACAAACTCGGTGTCATCCCCGCGAAAGCGGGCAACTCCGTTTGCGATCGTGCAGCGGGCACAAAACAGAGGTTCCCGCTTTCGCGGGAATGACCCTGTGGGTCGAACCGGCTCCGGTGCGCATCGCGATTGACTTCGCCGCGCAAACCCGGCTTAGCATAACCCAACAGCGGGAGAGTCCGGTTTCGAGCCGGCGCCGAAGGAGCAACCGCCCCGGAAACTCTCAGGCACCCGGACCGCTGTCGTACTGAACTCTGGAAAGCAGGCGATCTCGCCTCACCGAAGGAGCAACTGACCCATAGGTGGTCAGGAAATCTCTCAGGTTAGCGGACAGAGGGGGCACCGACGCGGGGGCGTTCGCTCGTGCGTTGTTGTGCAACAAGCCCCTGGTGTCCCAATGGCCGATCAACCGGCAGACGACCTCAAGACCGTAGTTCTCAACGACAAGCATGTGGCGCTCGGCGGCCGCATGGTGCCGTTCTCCGGTTATTCGCTGCCCGTGCAGTATCCCGCCGGCATCATCGCCGAGCACAAATGGACCCGCGAGCACGCCGGCCTGTTCGACGTGTCGCATATGGGCCCGAGCTTCCTCGTCCTCGACGATAAGTCGGGCAATGGCGAGGCGGATCATGCTGCAGTCGCCGAAGTGGTCGAGCCGCTGATCTGCGGCGACATCAAGGGGCTGAAGCCCGGTCAGATCCGCTACACCCTGCTGCTCAATGATCAGGGCGGCACCTATGACGACCTGATGGTCGCCCGTCCGGCCGCCGCCGGCTGGGGCGGGGCGCTCTACATCGTCGTCAACGCCGGCACCAAGGAGGCGGACTTCCAGCGCATCGCTGCCGCTGCCCTGGGCCGCGCCACGCTCAACCGCTCGGACCACTGTGCGCTGCTGGCGCTGCAGGGGCCGGAAGCCGCCGCGGTGATCGATGCCATCGTCCCCGCTGCCGCCGAACTCGGCTTCATGCACTACGCCTCATTCGACTGGCGCGACACCAAACTGGTGATCTCGCGCTCCGGCTATACCGGCGAGGACGGCTTCGAGATCCTCGTCGATCCCGAACACGCCGCCGCCTTCTGGGACACGCTGCTCGCCGATAACAGGGTCAAGCCGATCGGGCTCGGCGCCCGCGACAGCCTGCGGCTCGAGGCCGGGTTGCCGCTTTATGGCCACGACCTCGACGAAACCATCTCGCCGGTCGAGGCTGGGCTCAACTTCGCTATCTCCAAACGCCGCCGCGAGGCCGCCGATTTCCCCGGTGCGCAGCGCATCCTTGCCGAACTGGGCGGTGTGCTCGAGCGCGTCCGCATCGGGCTGACCGTCGAAGGGGCGCCGGCCCGTGAAGGCGCCGCGATCCTCGATCAGTACGGCGCCGAGATCGGCGTCGTCACTTCGGGCGGCTTCGCCCCCACCCTCAGCCGGGCCATCGCCATCGGCTTCGTGCCGCCCGATCACGCCGCCCCGGGCACCAAACTGCAGGTGCTGGTGCGCGGCAAGACCCAGGCGGCGGAAGCCGTCGCCACCCCATTCGTTCCCCATCGCTATGTCCGGAAGGCCAGCAAATGACCAAGTTCACCAAGGACCACGAGTACATCACCGCCGACGGCACCGTGGGCATCACCCCCTATGCGCAGGAGCAACTGGGCGACATCGTCTATGTCGAGCTGCCCAAGGTCGGCCAGAAGCTGAAGGCCGGCGACGAGGCCGCGGTGGTCGAATCGGTGAAGGCCGCATCCGAGATCTACTCGCCGGTCTCCGGCACCGTTACCGCCGTCAATGTCGCGCTCTCTGGTGAACCGGGGCTCATCAACTCGTCGCCCGAAACCGACGGCTGGATCTTCAAGCTCCAGCTCGATGACGCCAGTGAACTGGATGGGCTGATGGATGCAGCGGCCTATGCGGACCTGACCAAGTGAGCACGCCTCTGGCAGACGGCCCCCTCCCATCCTCCCCCATAAAGGGGGAGGTGCCGCACCGAGCGTATGGCACGATCGAGCCGCAACCTCGACTCTTCACCTCCCCCTTTATGGGGGAGGCCGGGCGGGGGCCGTCTGCTGCCGTTACCCACTTTTCCTCCTACGGAATCAACTGATGCGCTATCTCCCCCATTCCGAGCACGAGCGGGCCGATATGCTCGCCGTCATCGGCGCCAGCACGGCCGAGGATCTGTTCGCTCGCGTCCCCCGCCATGCCCTGCTGCGCGAGCCGGTGAACCTGCCGCGCCATTCGCCCGAGTTCCTCGTCGAAGCTAAGATGAAGGCACTGGCCGGCCGCAACCACGCTGCCGGTGACGGTCCGTTCTTCATCGGCGCCGGCGCCTACCGGCATCATGTGCCGGCCAGCGTCGATCACCTGATCCAGCGCTCGGAGTGGCTCACCGCCTATACCCCGTATCAGCCGGAGGTCTCGCAGGGGACGCTCCAGATGCTGTTCGAGTTCCAGACCCAGGTGGCGCACCTCACCGGCATGGAGGTCGCTAACGCCTCGATGTATGACGGCTCGACCGCCACCGCCGAAGCCGTGCTGATGGCGCGCCGGCTGACCCGCCGCAGCCGCATCATCCTCTCGGGGGGCCTGCATCCACACTACCGCGACGTGGTCCGCACCTATCTCGGTGACGGCCCCGACCTCGTCTGCCTGCCGGCTTCGCCGGAAGGGCAGGGCGATATCCTCAACCGCATCGACGGCGACACTGCCGCCATCGTGGTTCAGACCCCGGACTTCTACGGCCACCTGCGCGACCTCCGCGCCGCCGCCGACGCCGCCCACGCCGCCGGTGCCCTGCTGATCGTCGTGGTGACCGAAGTGGTGTCGCTCGGCCTGATCGAGGCGCCCGGCGCGCTCGGTGCCGATATCGTCGTCGCCGAGGGCCAGTCGATCGGCAACAGCCTCAACTTCGGCGGCCCCTATGTCGGCCTGATGGCCACCAGGAAAGAGTTTATCCGCCAGATGCCGGGGCGGCTCTGCGGCGAAACCGTCGATGCCGACGGCAATCGTGGCTTCGTGCTGACGCTTTCGACCCGCGAGCAGCACATCCGTCGCGAGAAGGCGACGAGCAACATCTGCACCAACTCGGGCCTCTGTGCGCTTGCCTTCTCCATCCACATGTCGCTGCTCGGCGAGGCTGGCTTGAAGAAGCTGGCCCGCCTCAACCACCACAATGCGGTGAAGCTGGCGAAGATGCTCGGCACCGTCCCCGGTGTCGAACTGCTCAACCATAGCTTCTTCAACGAGATGACCATCCGGCTGCCGGTTCCGGCCGCACCGATCGTCGAGCTGCTGGCGAGGGCCGACGTCCTCGCTGGTCTGCCGGTCAGCCGCCTCGAGCCGGATAACCCGGCCTGCGAGAACCTCATCGTCCTCGCCGCCACCGAACTCACCACCGACGACGATATCGCGATGCTGGCCGAGTGCCTCCACGCCGCCCTTTCGGAGGACGCCCAATGAGCATGAACAACCAGGGTCGCCCGACTGGCGTCGGCACGCCCGTGCCCGCCGGCACGTCGGATTTCACCTCGGTCTCCGGCTCGTCGCTGCTGCCCAACGAGCCGCTGCTGTTCGAGATCGGCGATCGCGAGCATTCCGGCGTCGACCTGCCTGATGTGGCGATCGACGGCAGCTTCCTTGGCGGCTTCGAGCGGAAGTCGGAGATCGACCTCGCCGGCCTCACCGAGCCCGAGACGCTCCGTCACTATGTGCGCCTCAGCCGCCTCAACTATTCGATCGACAGCGGCATGTACCCGCTCGGCTCGTGCACCATGAAGCACAACCCGCGCTTGAACGAGAAGATGGCGCGGCTGCCGGGCTTTGCCGACATCCACCCGCTGCAGCCGGTGTCGACCGTGCAGGGTGCCCTCGCCCTGATGGATGAGCTCGCGCACTGGCTGATGACGCTGACCAATACCGCAGCGGTCTGCCTCACTCCCAAAGCCGGCGCGCATGGCGAGATGGCCGGCATGATGGCCATCAAGGCGGCGCAGGACGCCGCCGGGCAGGGGCACCGCAAGGTCGTGCTGGTCCCCGAAAGCGCCCACGGCACCAACCCGGCGACCGCCGCCTTCCTCGGTTATTCTGTGCGGGCGGTGCCGGCGCGCGATGATGGCACGGTCGATGTCGAGGCGGTGAAGGCAGCTCTGTCGCCCGATGTGGCGGCGATCATGCTGACCAACCCCAACACCTGCGGGCTGTTCGAGCCCGAAGTGATCGAGATCGCCGCCGCCGTGCACGAGGCCGGGGCCTTCTTTTACTGCGACGGCGCCAATTTCAACGCCATCATGGGCGTGGTCCGGCCGGGTGATCTCGGCATCGACGCCATGCACATTAACCTCCACAAGACCTTCTCCACCCCGCATGGTGGCGGCGGCCCGGGCGCCGGTCCGGTGGTCCTCTCGGCCGCGCTGGCACCGTTCGCACCAGTACCGTTTGTCCGCAAGGGGAGCGGCGGGACGGAACTGGTTGAGCATGCTGAAGGCCAGCACCTCGGCCGTATCACTGCCTTCAACGGCCAGATGGGCATGTATGTTCGCGCCCTCACCTACATGCTGAGCCATGGTGGCGACGGCCTGGCACAGGCCGCCAAGGATGCGGTGCTCAACGCCAACTACATCAAGGCGCGGCTCGAGCGCGTCTTCTCGGTGCCGTTCCCCGGTCAGCCCTGCATGCACGAGGCGCTGTTCGACGACAGCTTCCTCGAGGGCACCGGCGTCTCGACCCTCGATTTCGCCAAGGCGCTGATCGACGAGGGTTTCCACCCCATGACCATGTACTTCCCGCTGGTCGTACATGGCGCCATGCTGGTCGAACCCACCGAGTCCGAGAGCAAGCAGACGCTCGACCGCTTCTGCGATGTAATGCTGGAACTGGCCGAGGACGCCAAGGCCGGCAACGCGGCCCGCTTTACCAGCGCGCCGCTGAACGCACCGCGCCGGCGCCTGGATGAGACCCGCGCCGCACGCTCGCCGGTGCTGAAGTGGGAGCGGCAGGAGCTGCTGCCGCAGGCGGCGGAGTGACCTCCGCGACGACAGGCGTGGTGGCGACCGGTTTTGCCACCACGTCGGCCGCGAAGCTGCCGAGTAGCTCGTTGAACCGTTCGGGCTGATCCCAAAATGGCGCATGTCCCGCGTCGGGAATGATGTGGCAGACGTTGCCCCAGAGGTTCCGGTAGTGCAGGCCCGCGAGATAGCTGAGCCGCGCCACCGGTTCGTTCGCCCCATTGACCACGGCAACCGGGACGTTTGCCTGCTCGACCGCCAGCTTCTGGTCGGCGGTATCGCCGCGCAGCAGGCTCTTCGACACGGCAACGCGCACCCGTCCATCCGCCCGGCGGATCGACTGCAGGAAGGTCGGGTCGCCCGCGCCGTGGTAGCACATCTCGTAGAAGCGTTGCGCCTCGCGCTCGTTGAACTGCTCTTTGGCCGCCAGCAGCAGGTCGAGGTTGGTCTGAAAGCCGCGCAGCATGGCGACCGGCCCACGGCCGACCGGCGGCGCGCCGACGATCATCAGCCCGCGAACGCCCGGATGCCGCGCCAGCAGCTCGATACCGACATGGCCGCCCAGCGACCAGCCCATCACCAGTGTGCGCTCGATGCCCTTGTGCTCCAGCACCTCGGCCACGGTGCGCGCCAACCCGTCGATGCCATAGTCGGCGGGGGACTCCGCGTCGCCTGAGGCCCCGTGCCCCGGCAGGTCCAGCGCGATCAGCCGGTGCCGCTCGCTGAGCTCGCTGTCGAACTGCTTGCTGAACACTTTGCGCGAGGCGCCCGAGCCGTGCAGCAGCAATAGCGGTTCGCCCCGTCCGTCGCTTTCGCTGAGGCGGATGGAGGCGGACCGGGTTTGCACCGTGCTGTGGTAGATGGTCATTGCGAGGCCGTCATGCTGAGTGCCCGGACTCTGCCAGACACTCACTACGTCCTGGTCAACCAGCACGGTGAAGCAACGACGAAACGTAAAGCTTGCATTTTATCAAAACGCAGAGCGTCGTTGTACAACTGCACCTTGTCTCCTGGGCGATCTCTACGTAGCGTGATCAGGCAGCCCAAGTAGCGTCATAGGGGGACTACGCATGGACCTTGTCCTGGATCTGATCGTCAGTGTCGTCAGCGTGGCGGTGATTGCCCAGTACAGCTGGTCCCTGAAGGCGCATTTCAACTCACCGAAAATGCCAACGGGCACCGTAGTGATCTCCGTGGTGGTCCTGACCACGGCGGCGATCTATCTGACGCTGTTGTGGATCGAGACCCAGCCCGTCTTGGCCTTGTCCATCGGCCTCGTCGTCGAGTGCCTGGCGCTGTGGCTGTTCTGGGCAGCGATCAAGGCATCGCGCGCCGCGCGCCTGAAGATGGCCTTCGACGTGCAGAACCCGCACGGGCTCGTCATGACCGGCCCCTATCGCTACCTGCGGCATCCGTTCTACACCTCCTACCTGATCTTCTGGGTCGGCTGGGCCATCGCCACCTGGTCGCTCTGGTCGGTCATCCCGCTGGCGGTGATCACGGTGATCTATGTGCTGGCCGCACTCGGCGAGGAAAGGAAGTTCTCCCGCACTCCGATGGCCGCCGACTATGCCAGCTATCGCGAGAAGACCGGCTTCTTCTGGCCTCGCCTGCCGGGCGTGGCAAAGGGCTAAAGCGCCGCCTCGGGCAGCCGATTGAACAGGTGAATTGAGCCGGCAAGCGTTGTCGGCAGCGGCGCCCACAGTCCGGTTCGCACGCCGGCGCTGCGCAGCATTCGCGCCGTCCAGGCATTGCACCCCACGAAGATGGCGTTGAAGCTGCCCTCTGCTTCGTAGAACCGATCGCTGCCGGTCAGTGCATAGCCATCGATCGGCTGCACCTGGCCATCGATGCGCGAGAAGCTGCCGGCCATCTCCGACAACATCCGCGCGTAACCAGCCTCCGACAGGTCCACCAGAGTCACGATAGGGTTCGCCTGGTCCACCTCGCCCAGCACGTCGATATGCATCACCGAGCGGTCGATCGTCAGCGCCTTGAACGTCGGTCCGGGCTTCATGTCGGCAAAGCTCGGTGTCTCCAGGTAGAAGGCCCGGCCGCCCCAGCCGATCAGCAGCCAGCGGGCGTCCGGCAGGTCGACCGGCAGCCCGGTTTCGGCGAGGAACGGCAACGCCGCCCGACTCTGCGCGTCAAGGGGGATGGCAATGTCGGTATGGATCGGGTTCGAGACCACGAGAATGCGCCGCGTAAGTGGCGTGCCGTCCGGCTGCCCGAACACGGTTGGATGCGGGATCACCGCGCCCAGCAGCACCGCGAGCGCCGGCAGGCCGATCAGCAGCAGCAGCACCAGCGCGATGCGCCTCAGGATCCGCATGTTTCCCCCGGGGGACTCGCTTGGCAGCTCGCGAGCCACGGAGGCTAAGCACAATAGCGGTGCAAAGGCACGTTCCGCCCTCGGCTGCTGGGGCAGGGCAGTCGGGAGCACGGTGGCTCCCACGACCCCCTCTCTGGCAAAAACTAAGGACTTAGCTACGCTAAGCCCAAGTTTTCGCTTTCTCCCCCGCCAAGGGGGAGAGTCCTGACTGCAACGCCGATGCGTGTGGAGGGCACCGATCATCTCCCCCCTTGCGGGGGAGAAAGCGATTTCTTGGGCTTAGCTTCTTGGCTAAGCCTTAGAAATCGCAAGAGAGGGGAAGCTGGAGGGCACGGTGTCGCCCCAGCAGGCCCGCGCGTACCCCCAAAAGAAAATGCCCGCTGGCGCGGGCATCTCAATCTTCAGCACTGCAACCGAACCTCAGTTCAGGCGGGCAGCGACGTCCTTGATGGCCTGGTCGACCAGCACGTCGCCCTTGGCGGCGACCTGCTTTTCCAGCAGCACGCGGGCGGCTTCGACGGCGAGGTCGGCCGAACGGGCCCGAACTTCGGCGACGGCCTGGGCTTCCGCCTGGGCGATCTTGTCGGCCACGGCCTTCTCGCGGCGGGCCACCATGGCTTCCAGTGACGACTTGGCCTCGGCGGTCAGCCGGAACGCCTCTTCGCGGGCGGCGGTGACGATGTCCTCGGCTTCCTTCTCGGCTTCTTCGCGACGGCGCGCGTAGTCCTCGAGCAGGGCCTTGGCTTCGGCGCGCAGCGCCTCGGCCTCGGCGAGATCGGTCTCGATCTTCTTGATGCGCTCATCGAGCATCTTGGTGATCATCTTGGGCACGCCGAAATAGACGACGATGCCGATAAAGATCACCAGCGCGATGGTCGCCCAGATGGTGGCGCCGGTGGTGGCGTCAAACCCGAAGGCCCACATGCTGCCTTACTCCTTCGAAACCGCGGCGACCGCGGCGCGGGCTTCAGCCGCAGTGACAGTGCCCGAGATCTTGGCGACCAGCGCCTGGGCCGTCTCGGCCGCGATGCTGCCGACATTGGCAAGCGCTGCGTCCTTGTCGGCCTGGATGCGGGCCTCGGCTTCCGAGACGCGCTTCGCAAGCGTGGCCTCGACGTCGGCACGGCGTCCGTCGATGTCGGCCTTGATGCCGGCGCGGGTTTCTTCGGCAATGCCGTGGGCGTTCTTGCGGGCCTCGGCCAGCGCGGCCTCATAGGCGGCGGCAGCCTTCTCGGTCTCCTGGCGGAGCCGCTCGGCTTCCTTCAGGTCACCTTCGATACGGGTGCGGCGCGTTTCAAGGATTGAGCCGATGCGGGGCAGGGCCACGCGGCTCATCAGGAAGTAGAGCGCCGCAAACGTGATGGCGAGCCAGAGCAGCTGGCCACCGAAGCTCGCGGGATCGAAGGGCGGAAACACCTCCGAATGCGCCTCGGTCGAAGCATGCGTGTCGGTCGCGCCATGGGCGTCGGCCGGTGCGGCATGCTCACCTTCGGCGGCATGCTCCTCGGCGGGTGCGACGACCTCGCCCTGCTGGAGCGCGTCGCCACTTTCGGCCTGCGCCACGATAATGATGTCTTGGGCTGAACCCGCCATCTCGAAACCCTTTTGCGGCCGTTAAAGCCCCGGATCGAAACCCGGAGCCCTTACTCGGTCTGCGCTAGCGCAGCCCGTCGCGAAATCAGACTGCGAACAGCAGCAGGAGCGCGATCAGGAACGAGAAAATGCCCAGAGCTTCGGTCACGGCGAAACCGAAAATCAGGTTACCGAACTGGCCCTGAGCCGCTGCCGGGTTGCGCAGTGCGCCCGACAGGAAGCTACCGAAAATGTTGCCCACGCCGATGGCGGCGCCGGCCATACCCACGGCCGCAATACCCGCGCCGATAAACTTTGCTGCTTCAGCTTCCATTTGTAGTCTGCTCCATTTTGCGACCGATTGGCGACGCTTGCCGTCGCCTCACTGTGAACCGGCCTAGATCAATGCGACGGATGGATCGCATCGTTGATGTACATCGAGGTCAGCACTGCAAAGACGTAGGCCTGCAGGGCCGCCACGAGGAATTCGAGCGCCGTGATCGCCACGGTCATGATCAGCGGCAGCAGCGCACCGAGCCAGCCGAGGAAGCCGAGGCTACCCAGCGTCACGATGAAGCCCGCGAACACCTTGACGGTGATGTGACCGGCGAGAATGTTGGCGAAGAGACGAACCGAGAGCGAGATCGGGCGCGAGAGGAAGGAAACCACCTCGATCGGCACCACGATGGGAAGCACGTAGCCGGGGACGCCCGACGGCACGAACAGTTTGAAGAACTTGAAGCCGTTCTTGTAGACGCCGTAGACGATGACCACCACGAACACCAGGAGCGCCAGGGCGAAGGTGATGATGATGTGGCTGGTGAAGGTGAAGAAGAACGGGATCATGCCGAACATGTTGGCGACCAGCACGAACATGAAGAGCGAGAACACGAAGGGGAAGAACTTCATGCCGGCTTTGCCGGCCGAGTCCGACACCATCTTGGCGACGAACTCGTAGAGCATCTCGGAAACCAGCTGCACCCGGTTCGGAACCAGGCTGCGCTTCTGCGTCGAGAGCAGGAGATAGAGGGCGATCACGCCAACCGTCAGCACCATGAACAGGGCTGAGTTGGTGAAGGAGACGCCGCCTTCACCGAAGGAGACGATATCGGTGATCTGGAACTGGTGGATCGGGTCGACTTTATTCGGATCGGCCAACTGCTGTTCCCTTTAGGCTTGGAGCCTTCACTCGTCTTCTTCGTCGTCCGGCACGCGGATCGCGGCCGTGGGCCGCGGCGCCGCCCGGTTCATTTCTGCTGCGGACCGCACCACATTGAGTACGCCCGCCGCAAAGCCGACCATCAACATCACCAGCATCAGCCAGGGACCGGTCTTCAGCCACAGATCGAGCAGGTAACCCATACCCGCGCCGACCAGGATGGCCGCAATAAATTCCGTTCCGAGTCGCATGCCCCGGTTCCAGCCGGACATGTTCCGGTTGGCCTCGGCAGTTTCCGCGTCGCCCGGTGCCTGCTCGGAGGCCTGCGCCCGCCTGATGCGAGCCGCAAGATCCGAGGTCAGCGACCCTGATTTCCCATCACTCGGCGGACGCCCGGTATTGCGTGACTTTGCCATCCCGCTCTCCCTTGCGCCTCCGGGCCTTTAACAGGAACTGGAGCCCCTCGAAGTCGCGGGCAACATAGTGGCGCCCCCTACCAGTGTCAAGGCTGTGAACAGACTGCTAACACATTGATAAATAACGAAGTTTGTTCGGCGGAAGGAGGTGTGACATTGAGTCATCGCGACTCTGGCCGCCACTATTGCGGCAAGCGTGGGGCATCGGGAACGCCTCGACGCCATCCTTAGTGCGGCGCTTCGGCAAATTGCTGGGTCGGAGCGGGAGGAGGCAAGCTCCGCTAGCTTGCCACCCGCACCGCCGCCTCGGCGCCCTTGAGGTCCACGGACACCAGTTGGCTCACCCCGCGCTCGGCCATGGTGACGCCGAACAGCCGGTCGACCCGGGCCATGGTAATCGGATTGTGGGTGATCACCAGGAAGCGGGTTTCCGTCCGCTCGGTCATCATGTCGAGCAGGTTGCAGAAACGCTCGACATTGGCGTCGTCGAGCGGCGCGTCGACCTCATCGAGCACGCAGATCGGCGCGGGGTTGGTGAGGAACACCGCAAAGATCAGCGACATTGCGGTGAGCGCCTGCTCGCCGCCCGACAGCAGCGTCATGGTGGTCGGCTTCTTGCCCGGCGGTCGCGCCAGAATCTCGAGCCCGGCTTCCAGCGGGTCGTCGCTCTCGACGAACTGCAGCTCGGCGGTACCACCGCCGAACAGCGAGGTGAACAGCTCCTGGAAATGCGCGTTGACCTTCTCGAACGCCTCGTTGAGCCGCTGCCGGCCCTCGCGGTTGAGGCTCTGGATGCCGCCGCGCAGCTTGGCGATCGCGGCTATCAGGTCGTCACGATCCTTGACCATCAGGTCGAGCTTTTCACGGACCTCTTCGGATTCCTTTTCGGCGCCCAGGTTCACCCCACCCAGTCGCTCGCGCTCTGCCTTCAGCCGATCGACCTGCGATTCGACCTGGGGCTCGGCAGGCAAAGCGTGTTCCGGCCTGATACCGGCGAGCTGCGCCGTCTGCGATGCTTCGACGTTGAGCGTCTCGTGCACCTGCCGCTCGATCTGATGGCGCTGCGCAATCAGGCCCTTGATCCGCTCCTCGACCCTCGCCAGTTCGGCCCGGAATCCGGCGAGCGCGTCATGCGCCAACCGCTGCGCCTTGTCGGCCTCGCGGTGCCGGGTATCACCGACGTTCAGCGCGTCGGTCGCCGCCTTGTGCGCCTCGCGCGCCACGGCGATCTCGGCATCGAGGGTGCGGCGGCGCTCGGCGAGGCTCTCAGGCGAGGCCTGCAGCACCGTGATCTGCTCGCGCACCTCGGCGGTGCGGGCATCGAGCGTCGTGAGCTGGGCCGCAGCGCCCTCGCGGCGGCGGGACCAGGCGGCAACATCGGCGGCGATCTGGGTGAGGCGCGCACTGCGCATCCTTGCCGCCGTCTCGAAGCCACCGAGCTTCAGCCGCGCTTGATCGGCGGTTTCGCGCAGTCCGCCGAGCAGTGACTGGAGCGATGTCGCCAAAGCTGCAGCCTCGGTTTCATCGCCGGCGTCCCACAGCAACAGCTCCGCCTCGGTGGCCGCAGCCACCGCCTCGGCGAGGTTGGCATCGAGCCGAGTCCGCGTTTCGTCGAGCGCCACCTGGCGCGCCGCGAGATCGCTGATGGCGCGCTGCGCCTTGTCCAGCTCGCCCTGCGCGACGGCAATTTCGCGCTGCGCGTTGCGCCAGGCGTCGCGCTTCAGCCGCTCGTCGGTGCGAGCCGCGTTCAGCGCTTCGGTGAGCGCCGTGGCATCGGCCCGCCGGCTGTTGCGCCGGGCCCGTGCCTCTTCGACTTCGGCTTCGAGCTCGGCCAGCCGGTTGCGCTGTGCCAGCCGCTCTGCCGCAGCGGTCGGCGCATCGGCGGCGGCGACGAAACCGTCCCAGCGCCACAGACCGCCAGCTTTGGTGGTCAGCCGCTGTCCGGGCTGCAGCTGCGCCATCAGCCGAGCCGCGTCGGCCGTGTCGACCAGCCCGATCTGGTCAAGCCGCCGCTTCAGCAGCACGCTGCCCGAGACGAACTGCGACAGCGGCGTGGCGCCAGGCGGTAAAGCCGGGTCGGCACCGGCATTGGCGCCGGCCCAGTGCAACGGCGCGCTGGCATCGGATGAGGCATCGAGATCGTCGCCCAGCGCCGCGCCGAGCGCCGTTTCATAGCCCGCGGCAACTTTGAGCTGATCGACCACTGCCGGCCACTTGCTGGCGCCGCCATGGTTGAGGATACGGCTCAGCGTCTGCGCCTCGGCTTCCAGCCGGTTCAACGCTGCCTCGATCTGCTGCAGTTCCGGGCGTAGCGCGTCGGCGGCGGCCTGCGCCGCGACAGCGGCAGTCTCGGCGGTGACGGCGGCAGTCTCCGCCGCCTTGGCATGGTTCTGCGCCGTGTCGAGCGCCTCACGCCCGGCGTTCAGCGTCGCGTCGGCGCCGAGCGTCCGCGCCAGTTGCTCAGCCTCCCGCGCCACGTCGGCGATCTGCGTTTCGAGCCGCGTCACTCGCGAGCGAGCCTCGGCGACGCTGCGCTCGGCCGCGCCGCGTCGGGCCCGCAACTGCGCCAGCGCGTCGGCGGCAGCGCGGGCCTCGCCCTCGGCCTTGGCCACTTCGCTTTGCGCCGCGTCGGTGGCAACGCGCGCTGCTTCAAGCGCCTGCTGCTCGCCTGCCACCTCGGCCTCAAGGTGCGCGCGCTCCTCACTCGCGGCCCCCAGGGCATCATCGCTCTCGCCGACCAGGGCGCGTTCGCGCACCGCGTCCTGTTCGATCTGCTTCAGCCGTTCGCCGAGTTCGTTGAGCCGCGCCGCGGCGCGTCTTGCCTCACCCTCGAGCTGCTCGGCGAGGATGGTCAGCCGCTGCAGCACGGCGCCGGCAGCGGCTTCCTTGTCGCGCAACGGCGCCAGCGCCTTGTCGGCGAGGAACACCACCTTCTGCGCTTCGAGCTCGACATGCTGCGCCTCGGCGAGATCTCGCACCAGCTTAGCCTGCGCAGCCTCGGCATCCTTCTCGTTGAAGCGCGCGGCGATCCAGCGGATGTGGAACAGCGTCGCTTCGGCCTTGCGGATATCGCCGCTCAGCGCCCGGTAGCGCACCGCCAGCCGGGCCTGTCGCTTCAGGGTTTCGAGCTGCTGCTCGACCTGGGCGATGACGTCGTCGACGCGTTCGAGGTTCTGCTCTGCCGCCCGCAGCCTGAGCTCTGCCTCATGCCGGCGCGAGTGCAGCCCGGAAATACCGGCGGCCTCTTCGAGCAGTGCCCGGCGCTGCTGCGGCTTGGCGGCGATCAGCTCGCCGATCTGTCCCTGGCGGACGAGGGCCGGGGAGTGCGCACCGGTCGAGGCGTCGGCGAACAGCAACTGGACGTCGCGCGCCCGCACTTCCTTGCCGTTGACGCGATAGACCGAGCCTTCCTCGCGCTCGATCCGCCGGGTGACTTCCAGCACATCGGCATTGTTGAGTGGCGCTGGGGCGGTGCGGTCGGAATTGTCGAGGACGAGGGTGACTTCAGCAGTGTTGCGGCCTGGTCGGCTGCCCGAGCCGGAAAAGATCACGTCGTCCATGCCCGATGCGCGCATCGCCTTGTACGAGCTTTCGCCCATCACCCAGCGCAGCGCTTCGACGAGGTTGGATTTGCCACAGCCGTTCGGTCCCACCACGCCAGACAGACCGGGCTCCAGGTAGAGCTCGGTCTGGTCGCAGAAGGATTTGAAGCCGTGCAGTTTGAGGCGCGTGAATTTCATCGCGCGCCCCTTGGGGGCAGCGCGTTAGGAGAGCAGTGGATCGATTTCGGCCTTGAGAGCCTCAAACGAGTTTTCTCCGGTCAGCATCTTGCCGTTGATGTAGAACGTCGGCGTGCCCTGGAGCTTGAACTCGTCCAGCGCCTGATCCCGCACCGCTTCCAGTCCCTTGAACAGGTCCTGATTCGTCAAGGCAGCGTCGTAGGTTTCCTTGGTAAAACCGAGCTGCTGGGCGATGCCGAAGATGGCGTCATTGGGCGTGTTGGACGCGGCCCAAGTGTCCTGCGTCTTGAAGAAGGTGTCGATCACCTCGTGATACTTCTCGGGGCCAGCCGCCTCGGCGAGCATGAACACCACGGCATCCAGCACGTTGCGCATGAACGGGCGCGGGATGAACTGGATCTTGTTGGTGTCGATGTACTCGGTCTTGAGCTGCGGATAGACCGTGTTGGTGAACGCCGCGCAATGCGGGCAGGTCGGTGACAGGTACTCGATCAGCGTCACCTTGGCGTCCGCCGGCCCGAGCGGATGATCGGCAACGCCGCCGGCCGGCGCCATCAGCTTGGCCTGGTCGAACTGCTGGGCGAGAGCGCCGGTGGCGCCGAACAGGAAGGACACGCTGGTCCCCGCCGCTGCCGCGGCGACTGCAGCACCGGACCCGATGAGAATGTTGCGACGGTTGGCCACGAGTTTCACTCCGTTTTTTCGTTGCTCGCCCTAATATCGGGGCAAAGTAGGCCGGGCAAGTTCAACCGGCGATGAACACTTCGCGATGTCCAGCAGGGCAAATCGCTCCAGTGGAGCGATTTGAGGCGAGAAGGCCATGAGAGCTACGCTCGAATGGCAACGCGGAACACGCACTTATCAACGTGGCTTTCTCCGGGCGATCGCCTGTCCGAGTTGTCGCAGGGCGTCACGTACCCCGGGATCGCTAACCCGCTCGACCGTGCGGCTGATCCGCGCCCGGGCAACCTCTGGCAGCGCCGGGATCGTCTCGGGCGCCTCGTCCTCGATCGCGAAAGGTTCGGCGCTGAGCCGCACCTGTCCGACGAGGAAATAGCCATAGTAGCGGTTGATCGAGGCTGCGACGCGCTGACCTTCATGGGCAAGTGCCAGGGCATGGCCAGGATGGCAGCGCAGGTAAAGCGTCGCCCCTTCGGCGCCTTTTTCGCCGCGCGGCCAGCTCAGCTTGTCCGGCCGGGTCACCTTGTCGTAGGGCGCCGGCGCGATGGTCGGCCAGTGCGAGAGGATATCGCGGCTGGCAAAGCCGCGCTTCTTCAGTGCCGGATCGAGCACCCCGCCAAGCGCTTCGGCCACGCCGACGGCGCGGTTGAGCCGTTTGGGCGGCGCATCGTCCTTGGGTTTCGATTTCGGCTTGTCCGCCACTGGTAACAACTTCCCGCCGCCGCTTGCGCCCGCTGCTGCGGCGCGCCATCTGTGGCCGCCATCATGTCAAATGCCGCGCCCCAGCAAAACCCCGTGCCGCTCGATGCGGCTGCCGTGCTCGCCTGGTACGACCGGCACGCCCGTACCTTGCCGTGGCGGGTCGGCCCGGCCGACCGCGCCCGCGGCATCACCGCCGACCCCTACCGCGTCTGGCTCAGCGAGATCATGCTGCAGCAGACGACAGTTGCGGCGGTCGGACGCTACTACGCGCGCTTTCTCCACCTCTGGCCGACCGTCGCCGATCTCGCCGCGTCGCCGCTCGAAGCCGTGCTCGTCGAATGGGCGGGGCTCGGCTACTACGCCCGGGCTCGGAACCTCCACGCCTGCGCCAAGGCGGTGGTCGAGCGCTTCGGCGGCCGGTTCCCGACCAGTTCGGCCGAGCTGCTGACCCTGCCGGGCATCGGTCCCTACACTGCAGCTGCCATCGCGGCGATCACCGGCGATGAGCGGGTGGCGGTGGTCGATGGCAATGTCGATCGGGTGGTGGCGCGTTACCTGGCGCTGGAGGTTCCGGCGCGCGACGCCAAGGACCTGGTGCGCGGCACAGTGCAGGCGGTGGTGCCGGAACGTGCCGGAGACTTCGCGCAGGCGCTGATGGATCTGGGCGCTACCATCTGCGCCCCGCGCAACGCCAGCTGCATGCTCTGCCCGATCCAGCCGGGCTGCCGCGGCACCAAGCTCGATCCGCTGCTCTATCCGGTCAAGCCCGAAAAGGCCGACCGCCCGACCCGCTACGGCCACGCCTTTGTCATGCGCGACACCGATGGCGATGTGTACCTGCAGACACGGGCCGAGAAGGGGTTATTGGCGCAGATGACCGAGACGCCGGTATCGGATTGGACGCCTGACAAGCGCGCAGTGGTGCATCCGGTCGCTTCCGACTGGCGCTATGACGGCCAGGTCGTCCATGTTTTCACGCACTTCCGGCTCGAACTCGACGTGTGGTCGGCGGTGGTGGCCGATCCGGCCGAACTCAAAGCGGGCTGGTGGGCCGATCCGCGCGAGCTCGACGCCGAAGCCCTGCCCAGCGTCTTCCGCAAAGTGCTGGCTGCCGCCGGGTTGCAGTAGCGTGAAGCAAAAGCCGCCGGCTCTTTCGAGCCGGCGGCGAGCGCAGCCTGAGTTGAATGGAGGTCAGATTCAGGCCGAAAGTCGTTCCATCTGCGCGCGCACCTGGCTGCGGAAATCATCGATGGGGGCAAGCCGGCTCCCTTGCCGGGCATGCCAGAAGGTCCAGCCGTTGCAGGCCTCGGCGCCCTGCACCAGCGCACCAACCCGGTGGATCGAACCCATATGATCGCCCGATACCAGCGAGCCATCGGCACGCACCAGGGCGCTCCAGCGCTGGCGGTCGTCGTAGAGTTCGGTGCCGGGGGTAATCAGACCCATCTCGACCAGCGAGCCGAAGGCCACGCGCGGCGCCGAACGCTTCGGCACCGCCGTCTCGATGGTGGCGGCGCTGAGCGGGCGGATCGAAGCAATGCGCTTCAGTGCGCCGGCAATATAGGTGTCTTCGCGCTCGATGCCGATGAAGTGGCGGCCCAGTTTCTTCGCCACCGCGCCGGTGGTACCGGTGCCGAAGAACGGGTCGAGCACCACGTCGCCGGGCTTGGTCGTCGCGCTGATCACCCGGTAGAGCAGGGCTTCGGGCTTCTGCGTCGGGTGCAGCTTTTCGTCGTCGTCGTCCTTCAGGCGTTCGGCCCCGGTGCAGATCGGGAACAGCCAGTCCGAGCGCATCTGCACATCGTCATTGGCCTGCTTCATCTGCTCGTAGTTGAAGGTGACGCGGCTATCGCGATCCTTGGCCGCCCAGATCAGCGTCTCGTGCGCATTGGTGAACCGGGTGCCGCGGAAGTTCGGCATCGGGTTGGCTTTGCGCCAGATCACGTCGTTGAGCAGCCAGTAATCGAGGTCCTGCAACGCCGCGCCGACGCGGAAAATGTTGTGGTACGAGCCGATCACCCAGATGGCGCCATCCGGTTTCAGGATGCGCCGCGCCGCCTTCAGCCAGGCGCGGGTGAAGATGTCGTAATGGGCAAAGCTGTCGAACTTGTCCCAGGCGTCATCGACGCCGTCGACGCGCGACTGGTCCGGCCGGGTCAGGCCCTGGTCCAGTTGCAGATTGTAAGGCGGGTCTGCGAATACGAGGTCAACCGAGCCGGCCGGCAAGGCATTCATGTGCTTGATGCAATCGCCCACAAGGATGGTGTCGATGGGGAGCAGGCTCCCCTCCGCATTGGCGGAAGCCGCCATACGCGCGGTACGCAACATAACTCGAACCCTGACGCAGTACTAACGGGATCGGTTGTAAGGCGTTAGGGTTAAAGGGGATTTAAGCTTCGAGGTTAGCGAGAGGTTAAGGCGCGGATACGTGTCGTCCGCCTCAGGCGGCGATCGTCTTCATCCGCTGTGCCTGGATACAGGGGGCGAAGTCCATCCGATGATGACGGCCCGGGCCGTGCGCGGTGAGCGCTTCTAGGTGCTGCGGCGCGGCATAACCTTTGTGGCTCGAAAAGCCGAATTGCGGCTCCTCGAAGTCCATGATCAGGCACATCCGGTCGCGGGTCACCTTGGCGACGATCGAGGCCGCGGCGATCGATACCGAGCGCCCGTCGCCGCCGACGATCGCCTCGCCGGGGCAGGGCAGGTCCTTGGGCAGCTTGTTGCCGTCGACCAGGATGTGGTCGGCTTTCACCTGCAGGCCCAGCACCGCCTTGCGCATCGCCCAGAGCGAGGCCTGCAGGATGTTGAGCTGTGCGATGATCGTCGGCGGCGCCACCACGATCGAAACGATGGCCGAGGCCATGATCTTTTCGTACAGCGCCTCGCGCTGCGCGGCGGTCAGCACCTTGGAGTCGTTGAGCCCTTCCGGCACCTTGCGATGGTTGAGGATCACCGCCGAAACCACCACCGGCCCCGCAAGCGGTCCGCGCCCGACCTCATCGACGCCGCAGACGAATTTCGCCCCGCGTTTTATCGCGGCACGCTCGAACTTGAGCGTCGGCTTGCTGATGATGATAGGCGAATCGGACGGCATGTCCTCAAGCATCGCCATGCACGGCTCAGGGGCAAGTAGGAAGTACGTGAACGGACTGTCTGGCATCGCTCCTTGCGTCCGCTCGGATCGCGCATCGCAAGCGATGCGACACCCCTCATCCGCCCTTCGGGCACCTTCTCCCTCAAGGGGAGAAGGCTACGGAACCGAGAGCTCTCAGACTGGTGCCTTCTCCCCTCGAGGGAGAAGGTGGCGCGTAGCGCCGGATGAGGGGTATCGCAACCATAGGTTGCGCGATCCGAGCGGAGCGAGGAGCGGCTACGCCCGCTCAGAACAGACTCATCTGCCCATCGTCCACCGTCGGCGGCGTGAACAGATCGGTGCGCAGCGGCGCGATCGGCCGGTCGAGCTTGTAGCGTGCCTTGGCAAGGTCGACGCGCTGGCGCAGCAGCGTCGCGTACGGACCCTCGCCGACGAAGCGCGTGCCGAAATTCGGGTCGTTATCCTTGCCGCCACGCGTGTCGCGCACGAGGCTCATCACGTGGCTCACCCGATCGGGAAAATGCCGCAGCAGCCACTCGCGAAAAATGTCGCGCACTTCCCCCGGCAGCCGCAGCAGGATGGCATTGGCGCCCACCGCGCCCTGCGCCGCCGCCGCATCGAGGATGCGTTCGAGCTCCATGTCATTGATCGCCGGGATCATCGGCGCCGCCATCACCGTCGTCGGAATGCCGGCTTCCGACAGCAGCCGCACCGCTTCCAGGCGCTTTTCCGGCGTCGAAGCCCGCGGCTCCATCTTGCGCGACAGGATGTGATCCATGCTGGTGATCGACAGCGCCACGCGCACCAGGTTCTGTTCGGCCAGCGGCTTCAGGATGTCGAGGTCGCGCACCACCAGCGCCGATTTGGTAGTGATGGTCACCGGGTGTTTGGTCTCGAGCAGCAACTCGAGGATGCCGCGGGTCAGCTTATGCTGCCGCTCGGCCGGCTGGTACGGGTCGGTATTGGTGCCCATGGCGATGGGCTTGGGCTTATAGCGCTTGTCGGCCAGCTCGCGCCGCAGCAGCTCGACGGCATTGGCCTTCACATAGATGTCGCGCTCGAACTCCAGCCCCGCCGAGTGCCCGAGATAGGCGTGGGTCGGGCGGGCGAAGCAATACGAGCAGCCATGCTCACAGCCGCGATAGGCGTTGATCGAGCGATCAAAGCCGATATCCGGGCTTTCGTTGCGGGTGATGATCGATTTGGCGCGCTCGACATGCTCGATGGTTTCGAACGGCTTCAAATCCTCGACCTGTCCCCAACCGTCGTCGAACTCTTCGCGGCTTTGCCGATCGAAGCGACTGCCCTTGTTGGTCTGCGCGCCACGGCCGCGATTGAGCGCCGGATCGACATACCGCCGCGCGATCAGGTCCGCATCGCGTGTGCCGTTCAACCGCTCCAGCTGCTCGAAATTGGGGGCGCTGACCCGCATGTCCGTTCTCCAAACCCTTAAGCGACTCGCCAGGGGTAACGTTCCATTAGGATTAGCATTCCGATGAGAACAGAACAAGAACAAACCAGTGGAGAGGAACTGCCGCGGCATTGACCTGATAGCGCCGGCTGCTAGCCTAGATGGGTCAGAAAAGGAGAGGCAGGTGCGGTTAGCCCTGTCCCGCTGCGGCGGTCCTGGCCTTCGCTTCGGCGACTGAGTCCCATGGCCTTGAACGCCGCTCCATCGGGGAGCGGCGCAGTGAAAGGTCTTGGCCAAATGAAGCCTGCAGTATCCGTTATCACCCTCGGCACCACCGACCTCGCTCGCTCACGGAGCTTTTACAGCGAAGGGTTCGGCTGGGCGCCGGTCTATGAGAGCGACGTGATCACCTTCTACCAGCTCAACGGCATGGTGCTCGGCACCTTCCTCAGCGCTGAGCTGGAGGTGGACATGAACCGCACCGGGCTGCGGACGCCCGGTGCCTTCGCCTTGGCCCACAATGTCGCCACCGAAGCCGAGGTGGCTCCACTGATCGAGGCCCTGGCGGCAGCCGGCGGGCGGATCATCCGTCCGGCCGACGCCCCGCCGCATGGCGGGCTGCGCGGCTACGTCACCGACCCCGATGACCATGCCTGGGAGATCGCCTGGAATCCGGGCTTCGCCATGGACGATGATGGCAACGTGACGTTCGGGCTGTAAGCGAAGCGATCGGGGTGAGGTCTCGGCCCCACCCCGTCCAGCATCAGAGGCCCAGGAGGCCGCGGCGTCCCCACAGCACGAAGGCCGAGAGCGCCAGCAGCACGATGTTGAGGCCGAGCGTCTGTTTCGTCTCGCCTCGCTTGCCGTGAAAGCCGATCGCCAGCACCTGCAACACCACCGAGCCGAGTGCCGCGAGCGGGGTGAGGAAGGTGAGAATCCCCGTGGCCAGCGGCAGCACCATGCCGAGCCCGGCAGCGAGATCGACGAGGCCGATGCCGCGCACGAAACCCGGCGACACGTCGCCGGGCCATTTCATCATCCCGGCGAGCTGCGGGATCGGCATCAGCACCTTCCAGTATGCCGCAAGCAGGTAGAACAACGCCGCGATGGTCGCGGCAACCCAGAGCCAGAAATCGAGGGAGGTCAGGAAGTCCATTGTCGTCATCCTTTCAGGCGGCGCCTGCCGCTTTCTGTTGGCGCGGACTGTCCTCGATCGCTTCCCGTCCCACAATCGGGCTATCTCTGGAATGATCGTGCAAAATCCTGCATAATGCCGGGATGAATCTCGATGGCATCGACGTCTTTGTGAGGGTGGTGCAGGAGGGCAGCTTCGCGGCTGCCGCGCGTTTGCTCGGCATGCCGACCACCACGGTTTCGGCCAAGATCGCGCGGCTCGAGGAGCGGCTCGGCGTCACGCTGATCCAGCGCTCCACCCGGCGCATGCATGTCACCGAGGCGGGCGAAGCCTATTTCGCTTCCTGCGTCGAAGCGCTGAATGCGCTCGATGCCGGGCAGAGCCGGCTCGCGGCCGCGAGCGGCAAGCCGAGCGGCCTGCTGCGCATCACCGCCGCGTCCGATATCGCCAGCACCGTGCTGCCGCCATTCTGCGAGCGCTTTCTCGATGCGTATCCCGATGTCAGCATCGAGCTGGTCATCACCAACCGGCAGCTCGACCTGATCGGCGAGGGCATCGATCTCGCCGTGCGCGCCGGCCCGATGCGCGATTCCGCCCTGATGAGCCGCAAGTTCGCCTGCGGCGCTTTGGGCCTATGGGCCAGCGAGGACTATGTGCAGCGTCACGGCCTGCCACAGACGCCCGATGAACTCGATACCCACCGCATCGTCGGCTTCTCGCGCATCCCCGAGAGCTTCCGGCTGATTGGTCCTGCGGGCGAGAGCATCATGCCGCCGCAACGCTCGCGCCTCACTGCCGACGACATGCAGGCGATCCGCGCCTTCGTGCTCAGCGGCTACGGCATTGGCCTGTTGCCCGACGCCATCACGCCGGGCACGTCGCTGCGTCGTGTGCTCCCCGAGTTCAGCACCGAGCAGGCGCATGTCTATTTCGTCTATCCAGCGCAGCGCTACCTGAGCCCGAACGTGCGGGTGTTCATGGAGATGGCGCGGGCGGCGGCGAAAGAGCTGGAGGGTGCGGAGTAGGGCGGCGGATTGCCCGTTCCGGATGCTCCCCCATGAAGGGGGAGGTGCCCTGCTGGTGCGTTTGGCACGATCGAAGATCGAGCCTCGACTCTTCACCTCCCCCTTCATGGGGGAGGCCGGGAGGGGGCCGTCTCTATCAGTCGGGCCCAACGAGGGCTCGGACGAAGGCCGAGACCAGGTGAGGGTCTAGCCCGCGACCTTCGAGAAATCCGCCACCTGCCGCATGGTGTCGCGCAGCTTGCTGAGGAGGCTCAGGCGGTTTGCGCGGATCGCCGCATCCGGATCGTTGACCAGCACCGCTTCGAAGAACCTGTCGACCGGCTGGCGTAGCGTGCCGAGCGCGGTGATGGCGCCCTGGTAGTCATTGGCCCCGACTTTGGCAGCAACTGCCACATCTACCGAGGCAATGGCTTCGGCCAGCGCGGCTTCCTCGGCGAGCGACAGCAGCGCCGGATCGACCGGAGCAGAAAACCCCTTGCCGTCCTTCTTTTCTTCGGCGGCGAGGATATTGGCGGCGCGTTTGTAACCGGCGAGCAGGTTCTTGCCGTCTTCCGAGCCGAGCAGCTTCGACAGTGCCTCGACCCGTTCGGTGATTTCCAGCATGTCGTTGCTGTCCTTGCCGATCACCGCATCGACCAGGTCGTGGCGGGCGCCGGCATCGCGCAGCGTCACCTTCAGGCGGTCGTGGAAGAAGCTCAGCAGGTCCGGCTCGACCTCGAGCGGGAAGCGCAGGTTATTGTCGGTGACGATCCGGATGACGCCCAGCGCCGCACGGCGCAGCGCAAACGGATCGCGCGAGCCGGTCGGCTTCTCGTCGATCGACCAGAAGCCTTTGAGCGTATCGAGCTTGTCGGCCAACGCCACCGCGATGGCGACCGGCTCACCGGGCACCAGGTCGGTGGGGCCGAGCGGCTTGTAGTGGTCGGCAATGGCATTGGCGATGGCCAGCGGCTCGCCCTGCGCCAGAGCATAGTAGCGGCCCATGATGCCCTGCAGCTCGGGGAACTCGCCGACCATGCCGGTGGTGAGGTCGGCCTTGGCCAGCATCGCGGCGCGCTTCGCCAGTTCAGGGTTGGCCCCGACCTTGGGCGCGATCTCGCCGCTGAGCTTCACCAGCCGCTCGACGCGCTGGAACTGCGTGCCGAGCTTGGCGTGGAATACGCTCTCCTCGAGCTTGGGCAGGCCATGCTCGAGCGGCAGCACCAGGTCGGTCTGATAGAAGAACCGCGCATCCGACAGGCGGGCGCGGATGACCCGCTCGTTGCCGGCGACGATGGTCTTGCCGCCATCGGCTGCGACCTGGTTCGAGGTGATGATGAAGAACGGCGCCAGCTTGCCTGAGCTGTCGCGCAGGCAGAAACACTTCTGGTTGGCGCGGATGGTGGCGATGATCACTTCCTCGGGCACTTCGAGGAAAGCCGGGTCGAACGAGCCCATCATCACCACCGGCCATTCGACGAGGCCGGCGACCTCTTCGAGCAGGCCTTCGTCGTGGATGACGCTGAGCCCCTGCGCGAAGGCGAGGTTGTCGGCGTCGGCCCGGATGATTTCCTTGCGGCGATCGATGTCGAGGACGACCTTGGCCTTTTCCAGCGCCTGCACGTAATCGTCGAAGCGCTTCACCCAGATCGCGTCGGGCGCGAGGAAGCGGTGACCGAAGGTGGTCTGGCCGGAGGCGACGGTGTTCGACTTGAATGGGATGACGACCGGCTCGTCATTGTCGGTGCCGAAGGTGGCGGTAATGGCGCGCAGCGGCCGCACCCAGGTCAGCCCGCCATTGCCCCATTGCATGGATTTCGGCCAGTCGAAGCCGGTGATCACCTTGGGCAGCAGCGTCGCCAGAATGTCGGTCGCCTCGGCGCCCTGCTTCTCGATATGGGCGACATAGAACTCGCCCTTCTTAGGGTCGGTCTCGATCTTGGCCTCGTCTATCGAACCCAGCCCCGCCGCCTTGAGGAAGCCGTCGATCGCCTGCTGTGGCGAGCCTACCCGCGGGCCCTTGCGCTCTTCGCGCGTGTCAGGCGAACGGGCCGGGAGGCCAGTGACGGTGAGCGCCAGCCGTCGCGGTGTAACGAACGCCTTGGCGCCCTCGTAGACGAGGCCCGCATCGACCAGCGCATTGGTCACGGCCTTCTTCAGATCCTCGGCGGCCTTGCGCTGCATGCGCGCTGGGATTTCTTCCGAGAACAGTTCGACGAGGAGTTCGGGCATCTCTTAACCGGGCGTTTGAAAGCGCGGTTTGCCTATCAAGGGCAGGGGAGATTGTCCATTGCGGGGTGCGCGTCCTCATCCGTTAGCCCGGTGCGTGGGGGTATCTTTGTAACTCGATGTTCAACCAACCCGCCAGCGCGCCGAGGCTCGCACGCTACCACCC
>NZ_LAJE02000221.1 GCF_000970465.2 Devosia insulae DS-56 | reverse complement strand
CGCCCAACCCGATCACGCTCAGCTGCCGCCCGGTGGTGATTGCCTTGTGGGTGGCATAGCGGTGGGAGAAGTACTTCTTGGGCTCGGCATAGGTGCAGATGCCGAGATCGTCGACGAGGCCGACACCGGCAGCGATCAGGTGGTCGAAGACGAAACCGGGCAGGTCGAAATGCTCGCGCCCACCACTCGGCTTGGTGATGCGGTTCTCGGCGTCGCGGTGGTCGCGGATCAGGTCGGCGGCGAAGTCGGGGCCGACTTCATAGTTCGGGCCGGAAATGGTCGGGCCGATGGCGGCGATGATGCGGTCGGGGCGGGCGCCGAGATCGACCATGGCGGCGACCGTCGCCTCGGCAATGCCGCCGGTGGCGCCTTTCCAGCCGGCATGCGCCGCGCCGATCACCCGGGCCTCGGGGTCAGCAAACAGGATCGGGGTGCAGTCGGCGGTGAGGATGCCGAGCGCCAGGCCATGGACGCGGGTGACGAAGGCGTCGGCCTCGGGGATATCGTCGGGGTCGGGCTGCCGGGTGACCTCGAGCACGGTGACCGAGTGCACCTGCTTCAGCGTCACCAGCTGGTTGAGCGAAAAGCCAAGGATACCAGCGATCTGCGCGCGGTTCTCGATGACATGATTCCGCTTGTCGCCCGCCGACAGCGAGACATTGAGCGAGGAGAACTCGCCGGTCGAGACGCCGCCGCGCCGGCCGAAAAAGCCGTGCCGGATGCCGGGGATGCGCTCGAGGGCGCGGCTCACTTCGAAAGGCATGCTCATTTCGGGAAACCGATCGGCTCGATGTTGCCGGAATGGGCGCAGAACACCTTGAACAGGGTGCCCATTTCGGTGCTGTCGACGAGGCGCTTCAGCGCCGCGGCAATGGTGTCGATCTGGCCCGGATTGGCCTTGGCCAGCTGCGTGGCGCGCTCGACAATGCCTAGCCCGCCGAGGAAATCGCGCTGCGTCGAGAGCTTTTCCACGGTGAGGCCGAGTTCGGTTGCGACCTTGCCGAGGCCGCCGAAATCCACATGCGCACTGAGGTCGATCTCGCCGGGTGCGTCGAGCGGATCGGCAAAGGCGTGGTTACTCACGGCCTGCAGCGTCTCGCCGGTCTGGGTGGTGGCGTAGCCATAGTCGATGGCGAGGATGGCCCCCTTGTTCGCAGCGATGCGGCGCCCGAGTTTTTCCATGATATCGGCCGAGGCGAGGCTGACCTCGTAGATTTCGCCGGGCTCGGCGTTCGCCAGCTCGATCGGCATGGCGGCAGCGGGGATTGGCGTCGGGTTGAGCCCGAAGGCGCGCTTGCCGTCGCGGAGGCCGATCTGGCGTTCGTGCCAACCGTCGGTGGCCTTGACGAACTGGCGGATCGGCAGGGCATCGAAGAACTCGTTGGCGACGACGAGCAGCGGATCGTCGGCGACGGCGTCGACCTCGCTGGCCCAATAGGGATTGTACTTCCCGAGCCGCTCGGCCTGCTGCTCCCGCAGCGCCGGATTGGTCTCGAACAGCTGCAGGTGGCAGGCATCGAGAAAACCCTCGGCCTTGGCCGCGACGCGCAGCGCATCCTGCATCAGGGTGCCGCGGCCGGGGCCGAGCTCGAGCAGGGTGAAGCTCTTGGGCTGATCGAGCTGCTGCCAGAGGTTGACGATGAAGAAGCCGACCAGTTCGCCGAACATCTGGCTGATCTCGGGGGCGGTGATGAAATCGCCCTTGGCGCCGAGCGGATCGGTGCCGGTGTAATAGCCGGAACGCGGATGGGTGAGCGCCAGGCTCATGTAGGTGGCGAGCGACATCGGGCCGGTCTGGCTCAGCTGCATGTCGATGATTTCGCCGAGCGAACGGGTGTCAGCCACGGGCAGGCCTCATGGCGTAGACGATGAGGCCGATGCCGGCGATGAGAATGGGGAGGCTCAGCAGCATGCCCATGGTGAGCCAGCCGCCGTAGAGATAGCCGAGCTGCGCGTCGGGCAGCCGGAAGAACTCGACAAAGATGCGGGAGAGCGCATAGCCGATGCCGAAAATGCCGGCGACGAGGCCGGGCCTTTTCAGTGCGCCGAGCTGGTTGGTGGCGATGCGGATGACGATGAACAGCAGCGCGCCCTCGAGCAGCGCTTCGTAAAGTTGGCTCGGATGGCGCGGCAGCTGTTCGGGATCGGTAGGGAACACCACGGCCCAGGGCAGGGTGGTCGGCGCGCCGTAGAGCTCGGCATTGATGAAGTTGGCGACGCGGCCGAGGAACAGCCCGATGGTGCCGATGGCGCCGAGCAGGTCCATGCCGGAAAGGATGTTGCCGCCCTTCGAGCGCACGAACAGCGCCATGGCCAGCATGATGCCGACGAGGCCGCCGTGGAAGCTCATGCCGCCATCCCACAGCGCGATGATCTCGCCCGGGTTCGCCGCGTAGTAGCCGAAATTGTAGAACAGCACGTAGCCGATGCGGCCGCCAATGATGATGCCGACCACGGCCCAAAAGGCAAAATCCCAGATCGCCGAGGGCTCGAAGGGCGGGCGGTTGTCCTTCCACAGGCCATGCCGGCGCAGCAGCGTCGTCGCGTAGGCCGCACCGCCCAAGACGCCGATGAGATAGGCCAGCGCATACCAGCGGACGACGAGCGGCCCGATGGCGAAGGCGATGGGATCGATATTGGGGAAGGGCACGCGAAAGCGCTCCGGGTCGAGGAAACCTACTCCTTCAGCGCATTGCCCGCGAGTACGGGGCAGATTGCGACGAGGGGCTGAGACCTTTTAGCCACCGCTATGGTCTGGTCAAGGCAGGGGCGGCAGCCTAGATATCGAGCGAGAAATTGTGAAGGCGAGGACCAACGATGACCCAGGGTGGGAAGATTTTCGACGAGCTGGGCAAGCTGATGAATAACGCCGCCGGCGTCGCCGATGGCGTGCGCCGCGAGATCGAGACGGCGGTGAAATCGCAGCTCGAGCGGCTGGTCGCCGACATGGACCTGGTCAAGCGCGAGGATTACGACGCGCTGCGCGAACTGGTGCAGGCGCAGAGCGCCGAGCTCAAGGAGCTGAAGGCGCAGGTCGAGGGCCTTAAGTCCAAGTGAGGATCGCGGTTCTTTCCGACGTCCATGGCAACCTCGAAGCGCTGGATGCCGTGCTGGATGATATTGCCCTCGAAAATGTCGAGGCGACGGTGGCGCTCGGCGATTTCCTGAGCGGGCCAAGCAACCCGCTGGGTGTGGCCGATCGCTTCATCGAACTCGGGCTGCCCTCAGTACGCGGCAACCATGATCGCTACATTACCGATGGGCGCGAGAAGGATTGGCACATCGACGCGCTGGTGCGCGGCATGCTCGACGCGCGCCAGCAGCAATGGCTGGCCTCGGTACCGGCGACCCTGTTGCTCGACGAGGACGTGTTCCTCTGTCACGGCACGCCGCGCGACGACAATACCTCGTTCATGGACACCATGGTCGGCACCGTCGCGACGATGCATCCGCGCGACTATATCGAGGCGGAGGCGGCAGGCTTCGATCACGACGTGCTGCTCTGCGGCCATACCCATGTGCCGCGCAGCCTGCGGCTCGCCGATGGGCGGCTGGTGGTGAACCCGGGTAGCGTCGGGCTGCCGTTCGAGATCGGCTCGCCCGATGCGCGCTACGCTATCATCGAGAAGCGCCGCGCCGGGTGGAATACGGAGTTGCGCGCGGTTGCGTATGACCACGTTGCCGCGGCAAAGCAGGCGCTGGATAAGGGCTACCCGGTCTGGGCAGAAGCGCTAACCTGGGGATGGGCCAGCCCAAGAGGGCTGTAAGGGCACTCGACTTTTCGTCGCCGCATTTGCTGGGAACGGTGCAGCCATGAGAATCGCGGTTATCTCGGACGTCCACGGCAACCGGCTGGCGCTGGAAGCAGTCGAAGCCAGTATCGCCATGGTCGGGGTCGATGCCACGATCAACCTGGGCGACCTGTTTGCCGGGCCGCTCGACCCGGTGGGCACGGCCGACCTGTTGATCGAGCGCAATTACCCCACGGTGATCGGCAACCACGACCGCTACATCGCCAACGACCAGCCGGTGTCGAAGCGACCGGTCGACAAGTTCGTCAGCGAGCGGCTGAGGCCGGTGCATCTCGACTATCTCAGGAGCCTGCCGGCCACCCGGGATATCGAAGGCGAGGTGTTCCTCTGCCACGGCACGCCGACAAGCGACGAAGAGCCGTGGCTCGATGCCTGGTGGACCGACCGCACGGTGACCATGCCGGGCGAAGCGAGCGTGACGGCGAAGGCCGATGGGCTGGATTTCCCGGTGCTGCTCTGTGGCCACACCCATGTGTCGCGCATTGTGCGACTGCGCGATGGGCGGCTGGTGGTCAACCCGGGCTCGGTGGGGCTGCAGTTCAACTACGGCGCGCCCGATGCACGCTATGCGGTGCTGGAGCGGCATGGCGGGCAATGGTCGGCGAGTATCCGGGCGGTGCCCTATGATTTCGAGGCGGCGGCGCAGCAGGTGATCGGCAACGGCTTCCCGCATTGGGCCGAGGCCATCCGCACTGGCTGGGCCAGCGCGATCGGGTTGTTCTGAGGCTTCGCCTCCTTCACCTCTCCCTTGGGGGAGAGGTCGGCGCGCAGCGCCGGGTGAGGGGGCCTTTCCCACGCTCGGTGCTTGCGGCAAGGCCCCCTCACCCCGACCCTCTCCCCCAAAGGGAGAGGGGGCGCCAGAGCCGAACCCTTTGGGGCCGCCTGCGTTGTCAGCTCTCGCTGGGATGACAATCGAGGATGGGGGAAACCTGGGCGCACGCCGAAGCATCATCTATGACAGCTTCGTCATGCAGCGCCGCGCAGTCTATGCCGAGTCGGGCCTTTGGCGATGTGCCAAAATCGCGCAAATCGGGTGGGGACAGACTCGGGTAGTTAAGACCCTGTTAACCCTTCGAGCCGGATCATCCACAGAAGAAAGCCTTGGATGGCTCTGGCGGCGCAATCCCCGGAATCGGGCCGTCAGTGTAGCGTTCCCTAATAGGGACGATTCGTAGGCTTACTGCGTGCGAGTTCTTGCAAGTAACGCGTAGGACCGGGCAACCGGCCAGCCTTCAAACGTTTCGCCCAATGGGACGCTCAGCCAATGGCACACCTTCTGGAACTGGAACCGGACCGCACGGTGCATCCGGTCGACATCATCGAGCATATTGCTTCGATCAACGACTGGAATTTTGAGCGGCAGGACGCCGACGAAATCTCCATTTCGGTGCGAGGGAACTGGGCCGACTACCATGTGTCCTTCAACTGGATGGAGGACCTCGAGTCGCTGCATATCGCGGCGGCGTTCGACCTGAAGGTGCCGGACACGCGCCGCACCGAAGTGAAGCAGCTGATTTCGCTGATCAATGAGCAGCTGTGGATCGGCCATTTCGACATGTGGAACCACGAGGGCGTGGTGCTGTTCCGCAACTCGCACCTGTTGACCGGCGGTGCCGAAGTCAGCCCGCAGCAATGCGAGGCGCTGCTGCGCTCGGCTACCGACAGCTGCGATCTCTACTACCAGGCGTTCCAGTTCGTGATATGGGCTGGAAAGAGCGCGGCTGACGCGCTGAGCCAGGTGATGTTCGAAACGGTAGGCGAAGCTTGAATTTATCAGATATCGGCCCCGTCGTTCTGGTCGGGGCCGGCAAGATGGGCCTGGCGCTGGCCCGCGGCTGGATCGCCGGCGGCCTGCCGGCGGACCGGCTGGTCCTATGCGATCCGCAGCCCTCCGAGTTCGCGACGCAGTTCGCCGCCGAGCATGGCATTCGCCTGCAGGCGAGCCCGCTCGGCGTCCTCACGCATGTCCTGGTCATCGCGGTCAAGCCGCAGGTGATCTACGAGGTGATGGCCGAGATCCAGCCGATCGTCGGCAGCTATACGCTGGTGCTGTCGATCGCTGCCGGCATCTCGCTGGTCGGATTGTCCGAGGGGCTGCAGACCGAGCGCGTCATCCGCACCATGCCCAATACGCCGGCGCAGGTCGGCCGCGGCATCACCGGGGCGGTGGGGCTTGCGATCACCGAGGAAGACCGCGAAACCGCCAACGCGCTGCTCAGCGCCGCCGGTCAGGTGATGTGGTTCGACGACGAGACCAAGATTGACGGCGTCACCGCGGTTTCCGGCTCCGGCCCGGCCTATGTGTTCTACATGGTCGAGGCACTGGCTGCCGCGGCGCGGCGCCAGGGCTTCGACGAAGAGCAGGCGATGCAGCTGGCGCGGGCGACCGTCACCGGCGCCGCGGCGCTGATGGATGCCGATCCCTCGCCGGCCGGCACGCTGCGCGAGAACGTCACCTCGCCCAAGGGCACGACCTACGCGGCGCTGCAGGTGCTGATGGCGCCCGACGGGCTCGAGCCGCTGCTCGATCGGGCGGTGCGCGCGGCGCGGCAGCGCTCGGAAGAACTCGGGCGGGCCTGAGGTCGGTGCCGGCTGATGGCTGAGATCACCTATGCCCAGTTCGAGCAGGTCGATATCCGCGTCGGCACCATCGTCGAGGCCCGGGTGTTTCCCGAGGCGCGGAAGCCCGCCTATATCCTGTTGATCGATTTTGGCCCGGAGCTCGGGGTCAAGAAGAGCTCGGCGCAGATCACCGTGCACTATACACCGGAAACGCTGGTCGGCCGTCAGGTCATGGCGGTGGTCAACTTCCCGCCCCGCCAGATCGGCCCGGTGCGCAGCGAAGTGCTGACGCTCGGGTATGAGGACGCGGATGGTGCTATCGTCCTCGCCGCGGTCGAGCGCGACGTGCCCAACGGCAATAAGCTGATGTAGGATGGTCCTTTCCCAATGGGGAGGACAGCTGAGAGCCAGCCCGCCCAAGGGAAAGACGAGGAGGGGATTGAGATGAAACGTGTTCTCCCAGCCATGCTGGCCTTCTGCCTGCTGGGCGCGACGACCGGCCAGGCTTTGGCAGAGTCGTGCTTCGACCTCTGGATGGCGCGCAACACCATCTACGACGACAACGGCTACTGCTTCTCGACCGAGCTCGCGCAGGAATACTTCGACAACGACGATTGCTGGACCAAGAAGCCGAAATTCTCCAAGGCCGAGCGGCGCGAGATCGAAGCGATCAAACAAGAAGAAGACGACCGCGGTTGCAAGGTGAACTGAGGGCTACAGCTCTGAGGCGAGAGCGGAAGCCGACTCGACGAAACCTGATGGGAGCCGGGTTGCCTTCTCCCCTTGTGGGAGAAGGTGCCCGAAGAGCGGATGAGGGGTGTCTCTCCGCGCACTCAATCGCTCGTTGCTTCGCTCCGATCGCGCAACCCAAAGGTTGCGAGACCCCTCATCCGGCCTGTCGGCCACCTTCTCCCACAAGGGGAGAAGGCCTGACTGAGCGTTCCGTGCTTCACAGCTCTTCGGTGAGCTTCAGCCGGTCCAAGAGGCCGCGATCTTCCGGTTCGACCATGCCGACGAAGAACCGCAGCACGGTGCGCTTGCCTTCCGGGGGCAGGGCGGCGATGGCGGCTTCGATGCGGCTGGTCTGCGTGGCCGACAGGGTCTCGAACAGGCCGCGGCCTTTCTCGGTGGCATAGAGCAGGCGCTGGCGGCGGTCGCTCTCGCCGGTCTTTTGTTCGACATAGCCATTGTCGACCAGCTGGCGCAGCACGCGGGCGAGGCTCTGCTTGGTGATTTTCAGGATGTCGAGCAGGTCGGCAACCGGCATGCCGGGCCTGAGATTGACGAAGTACAGCACGCGGTGGTGGGCGCGACCGAACCCCTGTCGTTCAAGCAGTGCATCAGCATCGCCGACGAAGTCCCGGTAGGCGAAGAAGAACAGGCCCATGACGTCGAGCGGCATGGCAGGCTCGCCGGCCTGCGCCAAATTTATGTCAGCCTTGTTGACATTTATTTTGCCCGATGCCATCATCACCCCATCGAAAACACAACTCTTTGCCTTATCCCAAAGCCGTTCCGGTTTGCCAATAGCAAGCCGGTGGGGCAGGATCACAGGCAATAACACGGCGGACCCGAAGGGCCGCACCAGACGAGTGGGAGATTGAGATGGCAGGCTTGCCAATGGACCAGCGTGAAGGCTGGATCTGGTTTGATGGTCAGTTGGTTCCCTGGAAGGACGCCAAGATCCACGTGCTGACGCACGGGCTGCACTATGCCAGTTCGGTGTTCGAGGGTGAGCGCGCCTATGGCGGCGAGATTTTCAAGTCGCGCCAGCACAGCGAGCGCCTGATCCAGAGCGGCAAGACGCTGGATTTCACCATCCCGTACTCGGTCGATGAGATCGAAGCGGCCAAGCGCCTGGTGCTGGAAAAGAACGGCCTCGTCGACGCCTATGTCCGCCCGGTCGCCTGGCGTGGCTCCGAGGAACTGTCGGTTCCCGGCCGCAACAACAAGGTGCACCTCGCCATCGCCTCGTGGGTGTGGCCGAGCTATTTCTCGGTCGAGGAGAAGCTCAAAGGCATCCGCCTCGAATGGAGCCGCTGGAAGCGCCCGAGCCCGGAAACCATCCCGTCGTCGGCCAAGGCCGCCGGCCTCTACATGATCTGCACGCTTAGCAAAGACGCTGCGATGGCCAATGGCTATGCCGACGCGCTGATGCTCGACTATCGCGGTCTGGTCGCCGAGGCCACCGGCGCCAACGTGTTCTTCGTCAAGGGCGACGAAATCCACACGCCGACCCCGGATTGCTTCCTCAACGGCATCACCCGGCAAACGCTGATCCAGCTGGCGCGCGAGAACGGCTACAAGGTGGTCGAGCGCCACATCAAGCCGGAAGAACTGGCGGATTTCGAGGAATGCTTCCTCACCGGCACCGCGGCGGAAGTGACCCCGGTTTCGGAGATCGGCGAGTTCAAGTTCAAGCCGGCCAAGGCCTGCACCACGCTGATCAACGCTTACACCGAAGCCGTGACCCCGAAGAAGGTCGCAGCGGAGTAAGTTCTGGCGCATCGAAGTTTGAAGGCCCGCTGCTGGTGCAGCGGGCCTTTTTTTGTTTGGGGCGGGGATGAATCTCGTCACGCTCTGCCCCTCACCCTGACCCTCTCCCCGGAGGGGAGAGGGGACGCGAGTGGCACAGCCGGTGAACCCATCGCCCCCTCTCCCCTCTGGGGAAGGGTTGGGGTGAGGGGCAGTTCACGCGTTGGGATCGATCGCGAATTGGCTCAATCACACCGCTGGCGGATCCAGCCGGGCAAATCCCGCCTGCCGATAATACGGAAACCGCGGGTAGGACGGAGTAACCGCACTCGCCGCGTCGAGCCGGGCGATCTGGCCGGCATCGAGCGACCAGCCGATGGCGCCGAGGTTCTGGCGCAGCTGCTGTTCGTTGCGGGCGCCGATGATCACCGAGGACACCGTCGGACGCTGCAGCAGCCAGTTGAGGGCGATCTGCGGGATGGTCTTGCCGGTCTCCTCGGCGATCTCGTCCAGCACGTCGACGATGGCATAGAGTCTTTCGTCATCGACGGGCGGGCCGAACTCGGCGGTGTTGTGCAGCCGGCTGCCTTCGGGCAGCGGCTGGCCGCGGCGCAGTTTTCCCGTGAGGCGGCCCCAGCCGAGCGGGCTCCAGACCAGCGCGCCGACGCCCTGGTCGAGCCCAAGCGGCATCAGCTCCCATTCGTAATCGCGGCCGAGCAGCGAGTAGTAGACCTGGTGGGCGACATAGCGCGACCAACCGTGCCGCTCAGATAGATCGAGCGATTTCATCAGCTGCCAGCCGGCGAAGTTGGAAACGCCGATATAGCGGAGCTTACCGGCGCGGACGAGATCGTCGAGCGTGCCGAGGGTTTCGGCCACCGGTGTCGTCGCGTCGAAGGCGTGCAGTTGCAACAGGTCGATATAGTCGGTGCCGAGGCGGGTGAGGGCGGCGTCGACGCTCTGGATCAGCCGGGCGCGCGAGGTGCCGGCTTCGGTCGGGCCATCGCCCATCGGCAGGCCCGTCTTGGTGGAGATCAGCGCCTGGTGCCGGCGACCCTTGAGGGCGGCGCCGAGCACGCGTTCGGAGGCGCCGTCGGAGTAGACGTCAGCGGTGTCGAACAGGGTGACGCCGGCTTCGAGGCAGATATCGACGAGGCGGCGGGCTTCGGCTTCGTCGGAGGTGCCCCAATGGCTGAACAGCGGGCCGGAGCCGCCAAACGTGCCGGCGCCGAAGCTGAGGGCAGGGACCTTCAGGCCCGAGGCCCCGAGAGTGCGGTAATCCATGATGTCGACTTTCAGTTGGAGGGGACGAGCGGGGCGTGGCGGCGGAGCAGCAGACTGACCAGCAGCAGCGCCAGCGCGAGGAGCGGCAGCACGGCGCCGACCAGCGGCAGGCCGGTGAGCCCAAGCCCCTGTTCGAGAGCGACGCCGCCCAGCCAGGCGCCGAGCGCGTTGCCGAGGTTGAAGGCGGCGATGTTGAGCGAGGAGGCGAGGCTGGTGCCGGCGCCGCCGGCCTTTTCCAGCACCCAGAGCTGCAGTGGCGCCACGGTGGCGAAGCCGGCCGCACCGAGGAGGCCAACCGCGATGACGGCGGTGATCGGGTTAGGCAGGGCGAAACTCATCGCCAGCATGACGATGCCGAGGGCGGCGAGGGTGCCGAGGACGCTCCACAGGAGGTTCCTGTCGGCGAGCTTGCCACCGAGGAGGTTGCCGACGACGAGGCCGCCGCCAAACACCAGGAGGATCGGCGAGACCATGGCTTCGGGGAAGCCGCTGACCTCGGTGAGGGCGGGTGCGATATAGGTGAAGACGGTGAACACGCCGCCAAAGCCGAGCACGGTGAGGAGGAGCCCGAACAGCACCGGCCCGCGCAGCATGGCGCGAAGGTCTGCCCGCCAGTCGGCGGCCTGAGGGGCGGCCTTATCCTTGGGGACGAGGAAGGCGATCACCAGCATGGCGACGATGCCGATAGCGGCGACGGCCCAGAAGGTGGTGCGCCATGAGGTGAGCTGGCCCAGCCAGGTGCCGAACGGCACGCCGAGGATATTGGCGACGGTCAGGCCGGTGAACATCACCGCGATGGCGGAGGCCCGGCGATCCGGCGCGACGAGGCTGGTGGCGACCACCGAGCCGACGCCGAAGAAGGTGCCATGGGCGAGCGAAGTCAGCACCCGCGCAGCCATCAGCATCTCGTAGTTCGGGGCGATGGCGCAGGCGATGTTGCCGAGGGTGAAGATCGCCATCAGCACCAGCAGCGTGGTTTTCTTCGGCCAGCGGGCGGTGAGCGAGGTGAGGAGCGGGGCGCCGACGACGACGCCGAGGGCATAGCCGGAGATCAGCAGGCCCGCCATGGCGACGCTGACGCCGAGATCGGCGCCGACGTCGAGCAGGAGGCCCATGATGACGAATTCGGTGACGCCGATGCCGAAGGCACCGGCGGTGAGCGCATAAAGAGCGAGTGGCATGATGCACTTGAAATCTGGTCAGGGAGCAGAAATGGACCTCGCTTGCTCGATGAACTAGACTGCCTCAGGGAACAGCTTTTGTGAGTTGAGTTCACATGTCACGAACTGAGGTGAACCGCTTCGGCGAGATGGACGTGTTCGTGCGGGTCGTCGACATGGGCGGCTTCTCGGCGGCGGCGCGGACGCTGCGGATGACGCCGTCGGCGGTGAGCAAGCTGATGGCGCGGCTCGAAACCCGGCTCGGCACGCGGCTCTTGAGCCGCTCGACCCGCACACTGCAGCTGACGCCGGAGGGGACGGCGTTCTACGAGTCGAGCTTGCGGATCCTAGCCGACCTCGAGGAGGCGGAGCGCGGCGCCGGGGCAGCCGAGCAGCCGGCCGGGCGGATTCGGCTCAACACCAGCGCCTCGTACGGCACCCATATCCTGACGCCTTTGTTGCCTGAGTTCCTGGCGCTCTATCCCGGTATCACGCTCAACGTGGTGCAGACCGACGCGATCGTCGATCTCTATGCCGAGCGCACCGATGTGGCGGTGCGGGCCGGGCCGCTGAAGAACTCGAGCCTGATGGCGCGAAAGCTCGGTGCGACGCGGATGATGATCGTCGCGGCGCCGGCCTATCTGGCGCGCCACGGCATCCCGGCAAGCGCCGCGGAGCTGGAAGCGCATAACCGGTTGAACTTCTGCTATCGGCGGACGGTCGAGGGCTGGCCGCTGCTGGAAGGCAACAAGCTGGTCACCGTGCCGGTGGCGGGGAACCTGCAGGCGAGCGACGGCGAGGCGCTGCGGCAGATGGCAGTGGCGGGTGTCGGGATAACGCGGCTCTCGGCGTTCACTGTGCGCGAGGATCTTACCGCGGGGCGGCTGGTGCCGGTGCTGGAGGCGCAGAACCCCGGCGATCTCGAGGATTTCCACGCGGTGTTCAGCGGGCAGGGCGGCTACCTGCCGGCC
>NZ_LAJE02000220.1 GCF_000970465.2 Devosia insulae DS-56 | reverse complement strand
CCCTGTCCCTCCCCCCTTGCGGGGGAGGGACAGGGTGGGGGGTGCGGTTCCCGAGCCAAGCTATCCCCACGCCATATGCGATAGCCCTCCCCTCAAGGGGGAGGGAGGCGCTTGCTGCGCTATCGGTGATTGGGGAGGCGCCCCATGCGCTCTGACGCTCCCCGCGCCCCCTGGGGGCTGAAGCTTGCTGCCGGCGCCGGGCTGTTCTTCATGCTGGCGCCGATCGCGCTGATCTTTCTTTATGCCTTCTCCTCGGAGGAGCGGACCTATCAATGGCCGCCGCCGGGGCTGACGATGAAATGGTTTGCCGTGACCTGGAACCGGCCCGATGTGTGGCAGGCGCTGACGCTGTCGGTGCAGGTGGCGGCGATTTCGACGGCCATCGCGCTGGTGCTCGGGACGCTCTGCGCCGCGGCGGTTTCGGGCACGCGGTTCTTCGGGCGCGAGACGATTTCGCTGCTGGTGATCCTGCCCATTGCGCTGCCCGGCATTATCACCGGTATATCGCTGCGTTCAGCGTTCAGCCTGATGGAGATCCCGTTCTCGTTCTGGACGATTGTGCTGGGGCACGCGACCTTCTGTATCGTCGTTGTCTACAACAATGCGGTGGCGCGCTTCCGGCGCACCTCGGGCTCGATGATCGAGGCCGCGATGGATCTCGGCGCCGACAAGTTCCAGACTTTTCGCTACGTGATCCTCCCCAATATCGGCACGGCGCTGCTCGCCGGCGGCATGCTGGCCTTTGCGCTCAGCTTCGACGAAGTGATCGTCACCACTTTCACCGCCGGCCAGCAGCAGACGCTGCCGATCTGGATGCTCGAGGAGCTGGTGCGGCCGCGGCAGCGCCCGGTGACCAATGTGGTCGCCATGGTGGTGGTGATCGTGACGCTGCTGCCGATCCTGCTGGCGTTCTACTTCAGCCGCGGTGGTGACCAGACGGTGGCGGGGATGGGGAAGTGATGGGCCGGCGCGTGGGCCACCCCTCATCCGGGCTTCGCCCACCTTCTCCCACAAGGGGAGAAGGGTCCTCCACGAACATCTCAGTCGGGCCTTCTCCCTTGATGGTCAGCGGACGAGGACGGAGGCCCTCGCCGCGAGGTGGGCGAAGCCCGGATGAGGGTGGAGCCACACGCACTATAGGTAGAGTTAGGGAGAGACATCAATGCACACCGAAATGCTGATCGGCTCGCGCTTCGAGGCGGGGACGGAAACCGAGGAGCAGGTGCTCAATCCCAGAACCGGGGAGCTGATCCGGGGGATTCCTGAGGCATCACTCAACCAGATCGACGCGGCCGTGCTGGCGGCCGAGAAGGCCTTCGCCACGTGGTCGCGGACCACGCCGGGGCAGCGCTCGAATTACCTGCTCAAGATCGCGCAGGCAATCGAGGACGATGCCGATGGCTTTGCGGCGCTCGAGGCGCTGAACTGCGGCAAGCCGATCAATGCGGTCAAGAACGACGAGATCCCGGCGATCGTCGATTGCTGGCGCTTCTTTGCCGGTGCGGTGCGCAACATGCAGGGCTCGATCGCCGGGGAATACCTGCCGGGCCACACCTCGATGGTGCGGCGCGACCCGATCGGTATCGTCGGCTCGATCGCGCCGTGGAACTACCCGCTGATGATGATGGCGTGGAAGCTGGCGCCGGCCATCGCGGGCGGCAATACGGTGGTCTACAAGCCATCCGAGCAGACGCCGCTGACGGCGCTCAAGCTCGCGAAAGTCTTCGCCGAGGTGCTGCCCGAGGGGGTGGTCAATGTCATCCTCGGACGTGGCGACAGCGTCGGCAACGCGCTGATCAACCACCCCAAGATCAACATGATCTCGATCACCGGCGACGTGGCGACCGGCAAGAAAGTACTGCAGGCGGCGGCCAAATCGGTGAAGCGCACGCATCTCGAACTGGGCGGCAAGGCGCCGGTGATCGTCTATGACGATGCCGACCTCGAGGCGGTGGTGAGCGGGCTCAAGGCCTTCGGCTACTACAATGCCGGGCAGGATTGCACCGCGGCCTGCCGCATCTATGCCGGCCCGAAAATCCACGACAAGCTGGTGGCCGACCTCAGCTCGGCGGTCAACTCGATCCAGTACAATCAGGCCGATGACACGCTCAACGAGATCGGGCCACTGATTTCGAAGCGCCAGCGCGACCGGGTGGCGAGCTTCGTCGAGCGGGCGTCCGAGCTGCCGCATATCAAGATCACCGCCGGTGGCCATGTGTCGGGCGACCGGGGCTTTTTCTACGAGCCGACAGTGATCGCCGGAGCGCTGCAGCAGGACGAGATCGTGCGGCGCGAGGTGTTCGGACCGGTGGTGTCGGTCACCCGCTTCACTGACCCCGAAGATGCCGTCGCCTGGGCCAATGACAGCGACTATGGCCTCGCGTCATCGGTGTGGACCAAGGATGTCTCGAAGGCGATGCAGACCGCGGCGCGGCTGCAATATGGGTGCACGTGGATCAACACGCATTTCATGCTGGTCAACGAGATGCCGCATGGCGGGCTGAAGCAGTCGGGCTATGGCAAGGACATGTCGGTCTATGCGCTCGAGGACTATACGGCAGTCCGGCATGTGATGATCAATCACGGGTAGGCTTGGCGTAGGGGCAGGGCGTCGTCAGCCGGTGTGCTTGGCGCCCCTCACCCCAGCCCTCTCCCCAAAGGGGCGAGGGGGCGATAGGGGCACCGGCGGCGCAAAGTGCGTCCCCTCGCCCCTCTGGGGAGAGGGTCAGGGTGAGGGGCAGCCAAGCACACCGGCCTAAGCCGCCGCCACCCCGCTCGCCAGGTGCGAGCGGATATCCAGCTCGGTGCTTTTCAAATGTGCCCGCATCGCATCTACCGCGGCGCGTTGGTCGCCGGCGCGGATGGCGTCAAGGATGGCCTGGTGGGCTTCCACGGTTTCGACGCGGCCGGCGCCGCGCAGCGTCTGGCCGCGCCGGCTCATCACGAAGCTTTCGCGCAAGGGCTTGGCCATGGCTTCGAAGATGAAAGCGATGACGCGGTTGCCGCTCGCCATGGCGATGGCTTCATGGAACTGCAGGTCGCTTTCGTGGAAGCGCGCTTCGGCCTCGGGGTTTTCGCCATCGGCCGCTTCGGCCGCCGAGGCGCGCATGTCGCGCATAGCGGCGTCGATGGCCTGGACGCCGGCGCGGCTGGCGCGCTTGGCGGCGAGCCCGGATGACAGCGATTCCATCGCCATGCGCAGTTCGATCAGGTCGAACAGCCCCTTGGGGTCGTTCCGGACGATCGAGACCAGCAGCGCCGCGAACACTGAACTGTCGGGCTCGCGCACCACGGCGCGACGGCCGCGACCGATATGCAGCAAGCCGCGCCCGACCAGCATCTTCACTGCTTCGCGCACCGTCAGGCGGCTGACCTCGAAGCGGCTGGCGATATCGGCCTCGCTCGGGATGCTGGCACCCGGGGCGAGGTCCCGCAGGATGATTTCGGTCAGCTCGTTGGCCACCCTCTCGGCTGCCGTCAGCGGGTAATCCTCCGGGCCGGCGTTCACGTCGCTACGGGCCATTCCCCTCACACCTATCTGATATGTTCTATGGCACCGACGCGAACTTTGTCGTCTGTCCGGTGCCCTCCTCAACGCTGAATTGTAATGCAGACATAGCAATTTGGGCAAGGATGAATGCTTCTCGGGCGACGCTCAGACAGCCAATCGGCGGACATCTTTACAGCGATATCTGATTACTCTAGGTTCCGCCGGCGCGTTGGAGGACGCGCGAAATGCCCCGGCTACGGGGCGTTTGGGAGGCGTCGCCACCGGGTGCCCGGCAGGCGATCTGACCGGCGCAGTCTGACAGCTGCGATGGTCTGTCTCCCGTCCACTCTCCTCCCCGCGGGCGGCACGTCCCGATCGCGGTTCCGTCACCAAGGTTTACCCGGGAGGAAACCAGTGAAAGCCGTTAAGCTTTTTATGACCGCCATCACCGTGGGCGCCATCGCGCTCTCCGGCCAGGCGTTTGCCCAGGACAAGGGCGCCATCGGCATTGCCATGCCGACCAAGTCGTCGCTCCGTTGGATCTCGGACGGTGACTCGCTGAAGGCCGCCCTTGAGGGCAAGGGCTACAGCGTCGACCTGCAATATGCCGAAGACGATATCCCGAACCAGCTCGCCCAGATCGAGAACATGGTGACCAAGGGCGTGAAGGCCCTGGTGATCGCGTCGATCGACGGCACGACGCTTTCGGCCGTGCTGCAACAGGCTGCCGATTCCGGCATCAAGGTCATCGCCTATGACCGCCTGATCCGCGAAAGCGCCAATGTCGACTACTACACCACCTTCGACAACTTCCAGGTCGGCGTGCTGCAGGCCAACTCGCTGGTCAAGGGCCTGAAGGAACGCTTCCCAAGCACCAAGCCGTGGAACGTCGAACTGTTCGGCGGCTCGCCCGACGACAACAACGCCTTCTTCTTCTACGATGGCGCGATGAGCGTCATCCAGCCGCTGATCGACTCGGGCGACGTGGTGATCAAGTCCGGCCAGACCGGCATGGACAAGGTCGGCACGCTCCGTTGGGACGGCGCCGTGGCGCAGGCCCGCATGGACAACATCCTTTCGGCCAATTACTCGGACGGCAGCCGCGTCGATGGCGTGCTGGCTCCCTATGACGGGCTCAGCCGCGGCATCATCTCGTCGCTGCGCGGCGTTGGTTACGGTTCGGCCGACCAGCCGTGGCCGATCATCACCGGGCAGGACGCGGAAGTTCCGTCGGTGAAGGCGATCATCGCCGGCGAGCAGTATTCGACCGTGTTCAAGGACACCCGCGAACTGGCCGCCACCACGGCCGCGCTCGTCGACACCGTCGTCGGCGGCGGCACCCCGGAAGGTCTCGACACCAAGACCTACGACAATGGCGTCAAGGTCGTGCCGTCGATCCTGCTGGTTCCGCACGACGTCGATGCCACCAACTACAAGGCGTTGGTCGTCGACTCGGGCTACATCAAGGAATCCGACCTCCAGTAAGGTCGAAGCCTTCGGAAGGGCCTCGCTCAGCAGCGGGGCCCTTTCGGCATTCTATCCCCTCAAGTAAACTTCATCCGCCAAGTAAAATCCGGCCCCCGCGGCGCCATCCGGCGACCGGGACCAAGCAGAAGGCCGCCCATGACCGACACCATTCCGGAGATGCGCGACACGATCCTGCAGATGCGTGACATCACCAAGACTTTTCCTGGTGTGAAGGCGCTGCAGAACGTCAACCTGGACGTGAAGGCCGGTGAGATTCACGCCATCGTCGGCGAGAATGGCGCCGGCAAATCGACGCTGATGAAGGTGCTTTCCGGCGTCTACCCGCATGGCTCCTATGAGGGCCAGATCATCTACAATGGCGAGGAATGCGCTTTCCGCTCGATCCGCGACAGCGAGCACAAGGGCATCGTCATCATCCACCAGGAGCTGGCGCTGGTGCCGCTCTTGTCGATCGCCGAGAACATCTATCTGGGCAATGAGCGCGCCAATGCCGGCATCGTCGATTGGGACGAGACACGTGAAGGCGCCCGCGCCGTGCTCAGGAAAGTCGGCCTCAACGAAGACCCCGATACGCTGGTCACCAATATCGGCACGGGCAAGCAGCAGCTGGTCGAGATCGCCAAGGCGCTTTCGAAGGAAGTGAAGCTGCTGATCCTCGACGAGCCCACCGCCAGCCTCTCCGAAAAGGACAGCGCGGCGTTGCTCGACCTGTTGCTCGGCTTCAAGGCGCAGGGCATTTCCTGCATCCTGATCTCGCACAAGCTCAACGAGGTCTCGAAGGTTTCAGACCGGATCACGGTGATCCGCGACGGCCGCACCATCGAGACGCTGAACAAAGCCGATATCACCGAGGACCGGATCATCACCTCGATGGTCGGCCGGCCGCTCGAAGATCGCTACCCGGCCCGCACGCCTGAGATCGGCGAGGTGGTGTTCGAGGTGAAGAACTGGTCGGTCTACCACCCGCAGCACCGCGACAGGCAGGTGATCAAGGGCATCGACCTGAATGTGCGCAAGGGGGAGGTGGTCGGCATTGCCGGGCTGATGGGCTCGGGCCGCACCGAATTCGCGATGAGCCTCTTCGGCAAGTCCTATGGTGTGAAGGTCACAGGCGAGGTGCTGCTGCACGGCAAGAAGGTCGATACCTCGACGGTCGAAAAGGCCGTGTCGCATGGCATTGCCTATGCCACCGAGGATCGGAAGACTTTTGGGCTCAACCTCATCGACCACATCAAGCACAACACCACGCTGGCCAACCTCTGGGGCGTGTCGCGCTGGGGCGTCATCGACGACCTGGCCGAGCTCGATGTGGCGAACGACTATCGCAAGAAGACCAATATCCGGTCCTCGAGCGTCTACCAGACGGTGGGGAACCTGTCGGGCGGCAACCAGCAGAAGGTGGTGCTGTCCAAGTGGCTGTTCGCCAACCCCGAAGTGCTGATCCTCGATGAGCCGACCCGCGGCATCGACGTCGGCGCCAAGTACGAAATCTACAGCATCATCAACCAGCTCGCCGCGCAGGGCAAAGCCATCCTCGTCATCTCCTCGGAGATGCCGGAGCTGCTCGGCATCACCGACCGCGTCTACGTGATGAACGAGGGCCGGCTGGTCGGCGAAATGCCGACCGCCGAGGCGAGCCAGGAAAAGATCATGCGCGCCATCGTGCGCGCCGAAGGGAAAGTTGCATCATGACGACCGAAACCGCACCGCAGGCTGCAACCCCGGCAGAAGCCGCCGCGCCGCTTTCGATCTGGGGCGCCCTGCAGGCGAACCTGCGCGAATACGGCCTGCTGCTGGTGCTGATCCTGATCATGCTGTTCTTCCAGTGGACGACCGGCGGCGTACTGTTCAAGCCGCTGAACCTCACAAATATCGTCCTGCAGAACAGCTACATCATCGTGATGGCGCTGGGCATGCTGCTGGTGATCGTCGCCGGCCATATCGACCTCAGCGTCGGCTCGGTGTCGGGCTTTATCGGCGCGCTGGCGGCCATGCTGATGGTCGGCTGGAAGTTCCCGCCGGAGCTGGCGTTCCTCGCCAACCCGATCGTTGCCGGGCTCATCTGCCTCGTGATCGGGGCGGCGATCGGCGCGGCGCAAGGCTACCTGATCGCGTACTATCGCATCCCGAGCTTCATCGTGACGCTGGCCGGCATGCTGATCTTCAAGGGCCTGTCACTCTCCATTCTCGCCGGCCAGTCGGTCGGCCCGTTCCCGGCCGAGTTCCAGCTGCTGTCGGCAGGCTTCATCCCCGATTTCATCGGGGCGATTACCCTCATACCGGCGAGCCAGGGCGTGCAGCCCTTGGTGCTGCACGGGGCGACGCTCGCCATCGGCATCGTCGCCGTGGTCGGCATGATCCTCTTGTCGATCCGCACCCGCGCCCGGCGCACGGCGCGCGGCTATGAGAGCGAGCCGTTCGCACTGTTTGCCGCCAAGAACATCGTCATCGCGGCGCTGGTGCTGTTCTTCACCTATATGCTGGCCTCATACAAAGGCCTGCCGAACGTCCTGGTGGTGATGGGCATCCTGATCGCCGGCTTCGTCTTCCTCACCAAGCGCCTCACCTTCGGTCGCCGCATCTATGCCATCGGCGGCAACCCCAAGGCGGCGGCGCTGTCGGGCATCAAGACCGAGCGGCTGACCTTCTACATCTTCGCCATCATGGGGGCGCTCGCGGCGCTCGCCGGCATGATCTACGCCGCCCGCCTCAACTCGGCGACGCCGAAGGCAGGGCAGGGGCTCGAGCTCGACGTGATCGCGGCGGTGTTCATCGGCGGCGCCTCGGCGCTGGGCGGCGTCGGCCAGGTCGCCGGCGCAGTGATCGGCGCCTTCATCATGGGCGTGTTGAACAACGGCATGTCGATCATGGGCATCAACATCGACCTGCAGCAGATGATCAAAGGCGTGGTGCTGCTCGCCGCGGTGTTCTTCGACTTGTACAACAAGAACAAGGCGTAGGCGGTCGGATGGCTCCCCACGCCCCCCTCTCTGGCGAAAACTAAGGACTTAGCTGCGCTAAGCCCAAGTTTTCGCTTTCTCCCCCGCCAAGGGGGAGCGTCCCGACTGCTGCACCGAAGCAAGTGGAAGCCGCCGATCATCTCCCCCCTTGCGGGGGAGAAAGCGATTTCTTGGGCTTAGCCCTTCGCTAAGCCTTAGAAATCGCAAGAGAGGGGATCCTGGAGGGCACGGTGGTTCAGGCCATCCTCCATCCCCAATCACTGTTGGACGCCGCAACATTTTCCCGCATCCCGCCCTAGCGAGCCGCGGCCAGGTATGGTTTTGTCCGCCGCGCATTGTAACGTTGCAACGAGGATATTTCGCATGGCTCTCTCCATCGAGCAGCGGCTGGACCGGATCAGGGTGCGGCTGGATGAGCTCACCTGGTGGCGGGAGCGCGAGACACTGCCGGTGGGCGGCTGGACGCTGAACGGCAAGCCGATCGAAGTGGGTGCGCCGTGGCCGAGCCGCGACGGGGTGCAGAGCTTTGCGGCCGGCGTTTCGGTGCCCTCGAGCTGGCCGATCGCCGAGACGCGGCTGTTCCTCGATTTGGGTGGCGAAGCGCTGGCGACGCTGATCTATGCCGATGACAATGTCGGCTTCGGCAACGACCCGTACCACAAGGAGTTCCCGGTGCGGGCCCATGATTTCCGCATCGAGGCGGAAGCCGTGGCGCGGCTGCCGTTCGGCGAACCGGTGCGGAAACCGCACCTGAACGACGCCAGACTCTACTGGCTCGATGGCGCCATCGATGCGTTCCGCCTGCGGTTGAGCCAGGTGCACGAAGCGGCGACGGAGCTCGGCGAGCACGAGGTGGTGCCGCACCTCGTCGCTGTGGCGGAGGAAGCGTTCTACGGGCTCGAATGGCCGTCGGGGACGGAGGATTATGTCGCGCGCTTTGCGCCGCAGCGCGGCCAGCAGCGGATCTGGCAATTGCCGCCGCTCAAGGACAACCCGGCGCCGCTGAGCGAAGAGCAGCGCCAGAGCGTCATCAAGGCGGATCTGAAGCTGATCGAGCGCTTACGCGAGCTGCAGCAGCGTTTCCCGCAGCAGGGCGAGATCGCGCTCACCGGGCACGCCCATATCGATCTCGCCTGGCTCTGGCCCTATGCCGAGACGCGGCGGAAAATGCGCCGCACCTTCTCGACGGCAGTGACGCTGATGGAAGGGAGCAACGAGTACCTGGCGCAATCGGGCTTCCGCTTCAACCAGTCGACGGCGCATTACTACGCGCAGATCGAGGAAGACGATCCGGCGCTGTTCCAGAAGATCAAGGCCAAGGTTTCGGCCGGTGGCTGGGAGACGGTCGGCGGCATGTGGGTCGAGCCCGACACCAATATGCCCACCGGCGAGAGCCTGACGCGGCAGATCCTCTACGGGCAGCGCTATTTCCAGCAGAAGTTCGGGGTCAAGCACCGGGTGTGCTGGCTGCCCGACTGCTTCGGCTTCTCCGGCGGGCTGCCGCAGCTGTTGAAACAAGGCGGTATCGACTCGTTCTTCACCATCAAGGTGAACTGGAACGACACCAACACCATCCCGGCTGACCTGTTCTGGTGGGAGGGGATCGATGGCTCGCGGGTGTTGACCCACACCTTCAACAACCCCTGGCACGGCTATAACGGGGCGGTGAACCCGCTCAGCATTCTGAAGACCTGGCGCAACTTCATGCAGAAGCCGCAGCACCCGACCTCGCTGCTCGCCGTGGGCTATGGCGATGGCGGTGGCGGGGTGACGCCGGAATATGTCGAGCGCGAAATGCAGCTCCGTGATTTCCCGGTGCTGCCGAAGGCGCGCTGGAGCCGGGTCGAGGATTTCTTCGCCGCAGCGCACGAGACCGGCAAGAAGACCGAGCTGCCGGTGTGGCAGGGCGATATCTATCTCGAGCTGCACCGCGCCACGCTCACCACGCAGAGCGCCACCAAGAAGGCGCACCGGCAGGCCGAGCGCGCGCTGATCACCGCCGAGACGCTGGCCTCGCTGGCGGCGCTGCTCGGCGGCGAACAGCCGGAGAGCCTCGAGCATATCTGGCGCGTGGTGCTGAAGAACGAGTTCCACGACATCCTGCCCGGCTCGTCAATCGCCGAGGTGTACGAGGATGCCGAGCGCGAGCTGAATGACGCGGTCGGCCGGGCCCTGGCGCGCCAGCAGATGGCGATGTCGGTGATCGTCAACCGCATCCCCAACGGCGATGTGCATGACGCGGTGATCGTGGTGAACCCCTCGCTCAGCCGCCGGCCGGTGCGAGTGACGCTGTCGGACGGCACGCATTTCTCGAGTTCCGACGTGATGGCGCCGCTCGGCATCAAGGTGTTCACCCGGGCGACGCTCGAGCCGGTCGCGGGCCTGTCGGTGAGCGAGAGCCATCTCGAGAACGCCCATATCCGCGCCACGATCGGGCTCGATGGCACCGTCACCAGCCTCATCCACAAGGCGACCGGGCGCGAGGCGCTTGCCGGGCGCGGCAACCAGCTCTGGGTCTATCCGTCCGACAAGCCGCGCGACTGGGATGCCTGGGACATCGAAGAGGATTACGCCAAGAAGGGCATCGAGCTGAACCGGCCCGAGAGCATCAAGGTGGTCGAGGATACGCCGGCGCGCGCCGCGATCCGCATCGTTCGCCGCTTCCGCGCCTCGACGGTGACGCAGACCTACATCCTCGAGGCCAACGGCGTGCGTCTCGATATCGCGACCGAGATCGACTGGCACGATCGGCATTGCCTCTTGCGGACGCAGACGCCGGTGGCGGTGCGGGCGGCGCACGCGACGTTCGAGCATGCCAACGGGGTGGTGCAGCGCACCACGCACAACAATACCAGCTGGGACCAGGCGCAGTTCGAAGTGCCGGGACATCGCTTCCTCGATATGAGCGAGCCCGGCTTCGGCGTGGCGCTGCTGAACGACGCCAAGTACGGGCACAGCGCCAAGGGCAATGTGCTGGGCCTCAGCCTCGTCCGCTCGCCGGTCTATCCGGACCCCTTGGCCGACGAGGGCGGGCAGCGCTTCACCTACGCGCTCTATCCGCATGCCGGTGAATGGCACGAGGGCCGGGTGCGCGAGGAGGCGGAAGACCTGAACCAGCCGATGCTGGCGGCCATCGCGGGCGGCGTGGCCGCGGCGCATTACGAGCCGATCGGGGTAGATGGTATTCCGGCGGCGCTGTCGGGGCTGAAGCCGGCCGAGGATGGCAACGGGCTGGTGCTGCGGGTGTACGAGCCGTCAGGCCGGCGCGGCGATTTTGCGGTGCAGGTGCCGGAGGGGTGGAAGCTGGGGGAGGGGCTCGGCATTGGCGAGGAGCGGATGGGGGGGGGCGAGGGGGGGGGGCTCAGGCGGGTCGAGGTGAGGAGGTGGCG
>NZ_LAJE02000219.1 GCF_000970465.2 Devosia insulae DS-56 | reverse complement strand
GCTCGGGAGTGACCGGCTCGCCGAGGCGCTGCGCGTCGTCGGCGCGCTTGGCGAGGTCGCGGACGCCCCAGGCGCCGATCCCGGCGGCAGCGCTTTTCAACGTATGCAGGTGCTCGAGCAGCAGCGGGATCGAGGTGCTTTCCTCGATACGGCCGAGGTAAACACCCGACATCTGGGCGTAGAGCCGGAGGACTTCGTCGCGCAGCCCCGGATCGCCGAGCGACTGCTGGTCGAGATGGTCCATGTCGATGGGAGCATGGGAAACGTCCCGGGAGGCAGACCCTGCCCCGGCTTTGACTGCTGTATTCCTAACCATCCCCGCAACCCTTCCTACCGCCCGGACCTGGGCTATGGCAGGAAGCTAGCGAGACCGGATGAAGGGCAGCCAAAACCAATGGGTACAATCTTATCTATGCCCTTAACCGGCCGCATTCCGACCGGAAATTAACCTTCCATTAAGAACGTGTTCGGTTTGCCTCAAATTGTATGTATGTTTGAGGTCCACCTAGCGTGCGGCGGCGTGGGGCATGGGTCGACTGCGGGGCATTTGAATCGCATTTTACCCAATTTGGACGGCTAACCGGAACCCCGGCAGTGGTCCAATGCAGGCTCTGATCGCCCGCCATGTGCCGATGCGAGAGTTGTAAAGAGTTATGGCCAAGAAGACCGCAACACCCCAGAACGATCCTGCTACGCTCGCATTCTCGGCCGTCGAGGACGCGCTGAAGGACTCGGTTTTCGCGAACCTTGACCAGCCCGCGGCTGCGGAAGAACCACCGGTCGAGAAGGCTGCGCCGAAGCTGCCGCCGCGCGATAACTCGCCGCGCTCCGAGCGTCAGCGCACTGCCGACAAGTTCGCAGCGCAGACCGGTTCGGTCGCCAATGACGACCGCTTCCCCTCTTCCAAAATTCTCTACGGCTTGCAGTCGAAATCGTCCGGCGCGCCGACCATGGTAGGCGGGCTGGTGGCGCTCGGCTGGGTGGTGGCGATCGCGCTGGTGGCGATGATCCGCAACGGCGCCGACATGGGCAATGCCTCGTTCTGGGGGTCGAACGATTTCATCGGCCTCTTGGCGCTCGCGATCGTGCCGGTGATCGGCATCTTCGCGATTGCGACACTGATCCGCCGCGCGCAGGACCTGCGCAACGCCGCGGCCGCCGTGACGCAGGCGGCGATCCGCCTTGCCGAGCCGGAGACCACTGCGTCCGAGAAGGTCGCGTCGGTCGGCCAGGCGGTGCGCCGCGAAGTGAACGCGCTGGGCGATGGCCTCGAGCGCGCCCTGTCGCGCGCCGGCGAGCTCGAAGTGATGATTCACAACGAGGTCACCGCGCTCGAACGCACCTATTCCGACAACGAATCCCGCATGCGCGCGCTGATCCAGGAACTGGCCAGCCAGCGCGAAGCCGTCATTACCAATACCGAGCGCGTGCGCGAAGCGATTACCGAGAGCCATACCGGCCTCGTGTTCGACCTCGATATGATCTCGCAGCGCATCGCCGGCACCATCGTCGAATCCGGCGGCAACCTGACCAAGGCGCTCGAAACCGCCGGCAACTCGCTGAACGGCGCGTTCGGCGAGCGCACCGAGAGCTTCGTGTCGCTGATCGACCAGCGCACCAGCCACCTGCTGGTGGCCCTCGACGATAGCGCCTCGCGCCTCAACATCACGCTCGAAGACCGCGCCGGCACCATTTCGGGCGCCTTCGAAAACCGCACGCAGGAACTGAGCGCGGTGATCGACGGCCGCATGCAGTCGCTGACCGAAGCGCTCGACAGCCGCGCCGTGACGCTCTCCGACGCCATCGACAACCGCACCTCGTCGCTGGCCAAGCTGCTCAGCCAGGGCGGCATTACCCTGCTCGACCAGTTGCGCGACCGCGGCCATGAAGTGTCGAGCGCCCTCGATATGATCGGCACCCGCATCGCGTCCGATATCACCGGCCGCGCCCGCGAGGCCGAGCAGCTGCTTTCGGGACTCAGCCACCAGCTCGACGAGCAGGTGCAGATCCAGGTCAACTCGATGGAATCGCGCCTGCAGTCGGCGATGATCGAGCTTTCCGGCGCCCTCGACGACACCACCGAACGGGCCCGCGTCACCCTGACTGGCGCCGGCTCGCAGAACCTCGCGCAGTTTGACGCCCGCCTCGACGAAATCGCGGTGGTGATCGACAACCGGCTCGCCAGCCTCGACGGCGTCATCGGCGACAAGGGCGACAAGCTCATCGCCGCGCTCGACAAGAACAATGCGAGCTTTGCCGCCCGCGCCAATGTGCTGGAGATGGCGCTCGACGAGAAGTCCGAGCACTTCAACGAGATCGTCTCGCAGCGCACCCGCGAAATGACCGAGACGCTCGGCCAGCGCACCAAGCAGATCACCGAAGCGATCGCCAACCGTTCGCAGGAAATCTCGGACTCGCTCGAAGGCCACACGCAGATCATCGCCGACGCCCTCGACACCCGCACGCAGTTGCTGGGCGAGACGCTGAGCAGCCGTCATGGCGAGCTGAGCGCGGCGCTCGATGAACACGTGAAAGCGTTCGACGTGACCATTGCCGGCCATGCCCGCGCCATGGACACCAACATCATCACCCACGCCCAGGCGATCGACCTGGCGCTCGGTTCGCGTGTCGAACAGTTCGACAACGTACTGACCGGCCGCGCCAAGGAACTCGACCAGGCCGTGGCCAGCCGTACCCAGGCGCTCGACCAATCGGTCGCCACCCGCACCCAGGCGATCGACCTGGCGCTGCAGCAGCATGCGCAGCAGATCGGCGACAGCCTCGACCAGCGCACGGCCACGCTCGACGCCGCAATGCTGCAGCACGCTCAGCAGCTCGGTGACAGCCTCGACCAGCGGACTGCCGCGCTCGACACGACTTTGCTGCAGCACGCGACCCAGATCGGCGACAGTCTCGACCGCCGCAGCCAGGCCATCGACACCACGCTGCAGCAGCACGCCCGGCAGATCGGCGACAGCCTCGACCAGCGCACCCAGGCGTTGGCGACGACGGTGTCGACCCGCTCGGCCGAACTCGCCGAAGCGCTCAATACCCGCACCCAGCAGCTGGCAGAAACGCTCGGCAGCCATACTGTCGGCATCGCCGCGGCAATCGGCGAGCGCACCAGCGAGCTGGCGCGCACCATCGACGCCCAGGGCACGACGGCTCGCGACCGGATCGACGCGAGCCTGCGCAACGTCACCGAGGTGATGTCGGAACGCGCCGGCGCCGTCTCGACCCTGATCGAAACCAAGGTCTCGGAGGTCAGCGAAGGCCTCGGCCGTGGCATCGACACGGCGATCCTGCGCATGGCTGACGCCGAAGCCGGCGTGAGCGCCCGCATCGAAGGCGCGGCCGGCACGGTGGGCGAGAGCGCCCGCAAGGCCGCCGACATCATCGAAACCGGCGTCAACTCGGCCCGCAAGGCTATTACCGACATGGTCGACCAGCGCCTGGGCACCCTGCCGGAGGCGATCACTGCCCGCGCCGACATCACGGCCGAGCGGCTGGCCTCGCTCAACACCGCGATCAACACCGCGCTGGTGCAGTCGATGACCGACCTCGAGGCCGGCGCCGATCGGATCGAGGAAACTATCTCCCGCCGCATCGTTTCGGCGACGCAGGGCATTGCCGACGACGTCACCACGACCGCCGACCGCATGGACGTGGCGGTGGGCCGCGCCCTCGCCCAGTTCCAGCAGGCCTCGAGCAATATCGATGAGCTGATCTCGATCAAGGCGGTGGCCGCTGCCGACGCCATTGGCGGCAAGGTTGCCGAGATCAACCGCGTGGTGTCGGAAAAGACCGACGCCTTCTCGGCCCTGGTCTCCGACAGCTCGGCGCAGCTCGAGATGAGCCTGCAGAACCACGGCAACGTGCTGGCGCAGGCGCTGATCACCAACGCCTCGCAGGCCGAAGACCTGATGAACCAGTCGACCTCGCGCATCCTCACCGATGTGACGACGGCGCTGGGCAAGCTCAACGATTCCAACATGCTGCTGCAGAAGGTGCTCGACGCCTCGACGGCGAACCTCGCCAACCTCGAGAACTCGGTGGCCCAGCAGACCGCCACCTACTCGACCACGGTACGCGAAGCGATCGGCTCCACCGAAGAAGCCGGGCGTCTGGTCACCGAGCATGTCGGGGCGCTGCAGGCTTCGATCGCCTCGATGGTCAACGAGTTCGGCTCGATGCTCGGCAACCTCGACGCCGAGGCCAAGAGCCTCGACAGCGCGGCGCACAACCTTTCGGCGTCGGGCACCCTGACCCTCGCCAACCTCGATGAGCGCCGGTCGGCTATGGACGAACTGGCGCAGGCCTTTACCGCCCGCGCCGACGAAATCGACACCCGCATGCGCGGCTTCGCCCACTCGATCTCCGACACCGTCGAAGAGACCGAGCAGCGCCTGGTCGCCGCTCGCGAGTCGATGGAGCAGCTCCTGGCCTCGACCACGTCCGGCGTCGCCGAGACGCTGGAAGCGACCTCGGGCACCATCAATGCGGCCCTCGCCGACACCACCGGCCAGCTGCACAGCGTCTTGACCAACACCGCCGAGACCGTGCAGACCGCCCTGAGCGAGACCACCGGCCAGCTCGAATCCGTGCTCACCAGCACGGCCGAGAAGGTGCAGAACGCCTTGGGCAACACCACGAGCCAGCTCGAGTCGGTGATGAACAGCACTGCCGAGAAGGTCCACAACGCCCTGGGCGAGACCACCAACCAGCTCGAGTCGGTGATGAGCAGCACGGCCGAGCGCGTGCAGAACGCCCTCGGCGAGACCACTGGTCAGCTGGAGCAGGCCCTTACCGGCACCACCGACAAGGTGCAGAGCGCTCTCGCCAGCGCGACCGCCGAGATGCAGTCCGTGCTCAGCAAGAGCACCAATCTGCTCGAGGAAGCGCTGGACGGCACGTCGCACCGCGTCGCGACCCAGCTCGGCTCGTTCACCGATACCGCGGCGAACGAAAGCCAGCGCGCCGCCGATGCCCTGCGCCAGACCCAGGCGACGATGATCCTCGAGATGCAGCAGGCGCTCGAAGCCGCGACGCAGCGCTTCAACGAGACCGCGACCGCCATGCGCGCCACCGCCAAGGAAGTGGGTTCGGAACTCGAGAATACCCGCTCCGAACTGGCGCGCGGCGTGATGGAGCTGCCGGAAGAGACCAAGTCGAGCGCTGCCGCGATGCGTCGTGTCGTGGCCGAGCAGATCGAGGCCCTGGCCGAACTCAACGCCATCGTTCGCGCCCAGCCGGCGACGCACGACCTCAACGAGCGTCGTCCCTCGTCCAGCCGCCCGCCGCGTGACGAAGCCCCGTCGCGGCCCGAGCCGCGTCCGGAGCCGGTGCGCGCCGCCGAGCCGCCGAAGGCCGAGCCGGCCCGCACGCAGCCGCGCTATACGGCGATGCCTGAGGTGACGGCTCCGGTGGTCACCGCGCCGCGCCCGCAGCCGGTGGCCGAGGCCAAGCCCGCTGCGGCTGCGCCCAAGACCGAGGAAGGTGGCGGCTGGCTGCGTGACGTGCTGCGTAATGCGTCGGGTCCGTCGGCTGCCGCGGCAGCCCCTGCCCCTGCGGCAGCTGCTCCGGCGCCGGCTCCCGCCGCCGAGCCGCAGAACCTCTCGACCCTCACCGAGGAAATCGCCAAGGCGATGGAGCCCGCGGCGCTGGCCGACGCGTGGCAGCGCTACCAGGCCGGCGAGCAGAACGTGTTCTCGCGCCGCATCTACACGCTGGGCGGCCAGGCGACCTATGACGAAGTGCGCAAGCGCATCCAGCGCGACAGCGACTTCGCCAAGACGTCAGCCACCTACATGGCCGAGTTCGAGCAGTTGCTGAAGCGCGCCGCCACCGGATCGAACCCGGCCGGCGAGACCCGCGAGTACCTGCTCAGCGATCGCGGCCGCGTCTACACCATGCTGGCCCATGCCAGCGGCCGCCTCGGCTGAGGCGCACGACATTGACCTCGACTGAGGGCCCGCGGGACACCGCGGGCCTTTTTCTTATGCGTCAGATCCAGACGTCGTTCTGAGCCGTGCGTTCGCCCGGCGCTGATCCGGTATTGGTGACGCCACGCGGTTCGATCAGCATCATCTTCACTTCGCCAGCTGCATAGGGCTTGTGCTCGACGCCCTGCTTGACCACGAACATCTCGCCAGGCTTCACCGTCACCGCACCATCGCGAAAATCGATGCGCAGCTCACCTTCGAGCACGATGAAGGCCTCGTCGGTATCGGGATGGTCGTGCCAGACGAAGTCGCCTTCGATGCGCACCAGCTTGAACTGATAGTCGTTCAGCTCGGCCACCACCTTGGGCTGCCACTGCTCGGCGAACAGCCCGTATTTCTGGGCGAAGTTGATCGGCTGATAGGATTTGGGTGCATCGTTCATCGGTCTCTCCTGGAGTTACCCAGGAGAGATAGAGCGCGGCGTCGGCTTTGCTAGCCCAGCCTGGCTTCGGCCGGGCGCTTGGGGCCCTGCATGGTGATCGACAGCCAGATCAGCACGGCGCCGACAAAGGCGAAGGCCGCGGCGACGAAGTAGGCCTGGGCGCCCATCAGGCCGGTGAGCCAGCCGAAGGCAACGAGCGCGACAACACTCATCGCCTGCTGCAGCATCTGGAAGAACCCCTGCGCCTCGGCCGCAATCTCGTCGCTGGTCCAGTTGGCGATGAAGTTGACGCAGCCCATGAAGCCCAGCGCAAAAGTGAAGGCGTGCAGCAGTTGCAGGGGGATGAGGAACTCGAGACCGGGCTGGAAGCCCATGCAGATCCAGCGGAACACCGCCGTGGCAGCGGAGAGCAGGATCAGGCTGCGGGCGGAGAAGCGCCGGGCGATCCGGCCGAAGGCGAACATGATCGCCGCCTCGGCGAAGGCCGCGAGCGCGAGCAGCGGCGCGATCAGGTCAGCCGACAACCCCTGCTCCATCCACAGCAATGCCTGGAAGGCGTTGAGCACGATGTGGGTGGCGTAGACCATCGAGAAGCCGACCAGCGGCAGCAGGAAGAACGGCTTCATCACCGCGCCGAGATGCGTCGCGCCCGTTACCGGCGGCTTCAATTCGCCGTCGCCGCCGCGGAAGCGTGGCAGGCCGAAGGCGACGAGGCCGCGGAGAATCGATAGGCCCACGAACATCGGCAGGAAGATGCCGCCGCCGAACTGGCTGATCACCCAACCGACGGCGAACAATGTCACCATGTAGCCGACAGTGCCCCAGGCGCGGATGGGGCCATACTGGGTGCCGCGCCGCCGCGTCATCCGCATGGTGGCGGCATCGACGACCGGACCGATGACATTGATGGGCAGGAGCGCCAGCGTCCAGATGATCAGGATGCCCCAGAAATCGTGGACGTAGAACAGCGCGATGGGGATCAGCGCACCGAGCCCGCAACCGAAGACGATCACCTGCCGCCAGTCGGAGGCTTTGTCGGCGACGCGGCCGACGACGATGTTGAGCAGCAGCGTCACCAGCACCGGTACGGCGTTGATGATGCCGATCTGCTCGGAGCTCAGACCCTTGTCGGCGAACCAGATGCCGCCATAGACGTTGAACGCCGCTCCCGCCATGTAGATGGAAAAGTAGAACGCCGTGGCGCGCAGCTCGGGCGTGATGAACGGCTCGCTGGCCGATTTGGCAGGCATATCAAACCTCAGGGGGCCGGATCGGCTACGGTCAGCTGGTCCGACGTGATCGGGTGCGCGGATGGGGGCTGCAGCTTCAGCGAGAGCACCACGCAAAGCGCTCCGAGAACGGCATAGGCCGCGACGAACAACCACGCCATTGGACCAAAGGCGGCCACGAACCAGCCCATGGCGAGGATGATCACCACCGACATGGCCTGTTGCAGCACATAGGAGAAGCCCTGCGCCTCGGCGGCAATGTCGTCGCTGGTCCAGTTGGCGATGAAGTAGATGCCGCCCAGATAGCCCATGGCGAAGGTGATCGAGTGCAAAAGCTGCAGCGCGAACAGCACCCAGACCGGCGGCGAGAATGCCATCGCGGTCCAGCGCAGGGCGGCGACCAGACAGGCGAAGATGATGATATGGCGCGCCGAAACCTTGAGCTTCAGCCGGCTCCAGACGAACATCATCACCGCTTCGGCAGCGGCCATGGTGGCGGTAAGCGGTCCGATCAGCCCCGGCGAGATGCCCTGCTCGGTCCACAGGATCGCGGCGAAGGCAGTCATCGCGCTATGGGTCGAATAGAGAATGCTGAGGCCAAGCAGCCCCATCACGAACCACGGCTTCAACACCTCGCGCAGATGGCTGGCGCCCTTCTTCGTGGCGGCGCGATCCTCGCCGGACCGGAATTGCGGCAGCTGGAACGCCAGCACGGCACGCAGCAGCGCGAAGGCGACGAACACCGGAACAAATGCCGCGTCGCCGAGCCAGGCGATCAGTGGGCCGCTACAGAGCGTTGCGACCATGAAGCCGACGGTGCCCCAGGCGCGCACCGCGCTGAAATCGGTGCCCCGCCGTTGCGTCATCCGCAGTGTTGCGGCATCGACGACGGGCACCAGCGCGAAGGCCGGCATCACCGAGAATATCCAGATGCCGAGGATGCCCCAGAAGCCGGAGACGAAGAACAACCCGATCGGCACCAGCCCTGATATCAGCGACAGGACGATGATGACGCCGCGCCAGTCCGGCATGCGATCGGCGATGCGCCCCACCAGTTGGTTGACCAGCAGCATGGCGACCAGCGGCGCGGCGTTGATGATGCCGATCTCCTCGGCGCTGATGCCGTGGTTGATCAGCCAGATGCCCAGATAGACGGACGCTACGCCGGTGCTGCCGAAGACGGTGAAATGATAGATCGCAGCGCGCAGCTCGGGCGAGATGCGCGGGGCGATGGTGGTCGACGACATCCGGGTGTGCTCCCGGCGGGAGAATCCGCCGCACCGCCGGACAGTGCAGAGCGCCAGGGGAAAGATCAACGGGCTCCGCGTTAATGCGCGTTACCTGGTGCTGTTATGCCGCCTTGGCTGCCGCTTCGCGCACCGGGACCAGCGCCTCGAGGAAGAGGTCGGCACAGCGGGCCCAGGTGAAGCCGAGCGCGTGGGCGCGCGCTGCTTCGCGGCTGAGGGTCAAGGCACGGATGACGGCGAAGCCGAGGTCCTCGTCGAGTGCGCCGCAGGCCGGGTCGGTAAGAATGTCGCGCGGGCCGGTGACCGGGTACGCGGCCACTGGGACGCCAGAAGCCAAAGCCTCGATCATGACGTTGCCAAAGGTGTCGGTGCGGCTGGGGAAGACGAAGACGTCAGCCGAGCGATAGAGCCGCGACAGCTCCTCGCCGGTCCTCAGGCCGAGGAACATTGCATCGGGGTAGCGCGCCTTGAGCTCGGCCCGCGCCGGCCCGTCGCCAACGATGATCTTGGTGCCGGGGACATCGAGTTTGAGGAACGCCTCGACGTTCTTTTCCACCGCGACGCGGCCGACATAGAGCAGATGCGGGCCGGGCAGATCGAGGAACTCGCTCTTCGGTCCCGGCGAGAAGCAGGAGTGGTCGACGCCGCGGGTCCAGAGGCGGACATGGCCGAACTGGCGCGAGGCAAGCTCTTCCTGCATCGAGGCAGTGGGCACCAGCGTTGCGGCGGCGGAGCCGTGGAACCAGCGCAGGAACCCATAGGTCCATTCAGTCGGAATCGGCATGCGCGCCGCGACATATTCAGGGAAGCGGGTGTGGTAGCTGGTGGTGAAGGCCAATCCCTGCTCGAGGCAGACGAAGCGGGCGAGCAGGCCGAGCGGGCCTTCCGTGGCGATGTGGATATGGTCCGGCGCCTCGCGGGCAATGACTTGCCCGATGGTCATCGGGGTCACCAGCGACAGCCGAATCTCGGGGTAGGTCGGCATCGGGAAGGTCCAGAACCCCTCGGGGGTGAGGTAGCTGACCTCGTGGCCCCGCCCCATCAACTCCCGCCCGACCGCTTCGAGGCAGCGCACCACCCCATTGGTCTGTGGCAACCAGGCATCGGTGACGATCAAGACCTTGCGCATCGGACCCATCCATCGGCAAGCGATGGCGTGGGTTTACGAGAGTCGGGTGACAGGGCTGCGAATGGGGTGTGACGGTGCGATGACGGACAGGGCCGACTGTCACACAGGAAATGACGGAGCTGGGATGTGAGCTTTACTGCCCCGGAACCGCCGGCGCTCGCCTGAGCCGCAGCCGGCGTGGCTTGCGCGGCAGCGGGGTTTCGGTCCAGCGGACCAGTTCGAGCACGCCTTCGTGCGTCTCGGCCACGGCGGTGCAGCTTTCCACCCAGTCGCCGGTGTTGACGTAGTGGATGCCCAGCCGCTCGTGCATGTCGGCGTAGTGGATGTGGCCACAGATGACGCCGTCGGCGCCGCTCTCGCGGGCTTCCAGCGTCAGCGCTTCCTCGAAGCGGCCAATGACGCTGACGGCGTTCTTGACCTTGTGCTTGGCCCAGGCCGAGAGCGACCAGTAGGTGAGGCCCATACGGCGGCGCACCCAGTTGACCGCGATGTTGAGCCGGAGCGCAGCGCGGTAGGCCCAGTCGCCGACATGCGCCAGCCACTTCGCATGGGCGACGACGACGTCGAACTGGTCGCCATGCATGACCACGTAGGTCTTGCCCTGCGCCGTGGTGTGCACGGTGCGATCGACGAACTCGACCTCGCCGAAATAGGTGCCGAGATACTCGCGCAGGAATTCGTCATGATTGCCCGGCAGCACCACGATGCGGGTGCCGCTGAGCGCCTTGTCGAGGAAGATCTCGACCAATTGGTGGTATTCCGCCGGCCAGTGCCAGGCCTTGGCGAGCCGCCAGCCATCGACGATGTCGCCGACGAGATAGATCGTCTCGGCTTCGTGCCAGCGCAGGAAATCAATCAGCTGGGTGATGCGGGTGGGACGCATGCCGAGATGCACGTCGGAGATGAACAGCGCACGTACCCGCCGCACCTCCCTGCCCTCTTCGCTCATGCCAAAACCTCTCGCCTTCGGGAACCGGAGTTTAGCCCATTTGAGCTATGGGACGGGAGCGCTTTCGACGCCCGCCCCGGCTCAGGTGGGGAAAACTCGGGCCCTCATAGATGAAGCAGCACCACCGCGACAACCCCGCGACGGCGTTACGGCGCCGGGGTGAGCCGGGTGATCACTTGGGCATGCTGAGGGAAACGGGCCAAGAGCTCGGCGCGCGAGACGAGGATCATGTCCTCCATCTCCCAACCTGGCGCCACCACTTCGCTGACGAGGCCATACTCACCGGCGGGCAGCTCGGCCGCCTTCCAGACGCCGCCGGCGACTGCAAGGCTCGGCACCTGCCCCGCCGCCAGGTCCGGCCCCAGCACCACTGCCTCGTAACGGCCGTCGGGGTGGATCATGTGATAGGTCAGCGGCGCACCGAAATGGTGGAACTGGATGCCGTCCGAGTGCTTGGTGTGGAAGTGGTCCACTGGGGAATCATCGGTCAGCATGTAGTAGATGCTGGTCATGGTGCCGCGTCGGCCGCGTGCCGTTTCCAGCTTCTCGCGATGGGTCGGACGGAAGGTCTCGCGGAAATAGCCGCCCTCGAAATGGCCGCCAAGCCCGAGCGACGCGATGACCTCGGCCTTACTGAGGCTGGACATTTTCGGCTCCGATGCGCGATTTCAGCGCGACGATGCGCGCAAAACTCTCTTCGATACGCGCCTTGAACGCCGGATCGGCCTCGGCCTCGGCGAGAAGAATGGCGCGGACCTCGTCACCAAGTGTGGCGCGCTGGTAGGCGGTATTGGAGAATAGCAGCACATCGACGCCGGCCCGCACCGCGTTGAGCACCGTCTCCTTGAGACTGAAGTGGTCGCGGATGGCGCCCATCTCCAGGTCATCGGTGATCACCACCCCCTTGAAGCCGAGCTTGCCGCGCAGCACGTCCTCGATCCAGGGCTTGGACAGGCTCGACGGCATGCCGGAGGGATCGACATTGGTGTCGATCAGGTGGCCGATCATCACCATGTCGTCGTAGCCGCCTGAGATCAGCTCGCGATAGGGCTCGAGTTCGCTGTCCTTCCAGGTCTTGGTGATGTCGACAAAGCCCTCGTGGCTGTCGGCAGTGGATGAGCCGTGCCCGGGGAAATGCTTCAGCGAGGTCAGCAGCCCGGCCGCATGGTGGGCGGCGATCACCTCGGCGGCGTACTCGGCCACCAGCTTGCCGTCCTTGCCGAAGGCGCGGCCGTACTTGGCGATCACCTGGTTGTTCGGGTTGACCGACAGGTCAACCACCGGCGCGAAATTGACGTTGAAGCCCCAGGCGGCAACGCCCTGCGCCTGTCCGTCATAGATGCCGCGGGCCTCGGCCGGTGTGTTCTTCGCCGCGACCGAGGCCGCATCGGGGATTTCCTTGAAGCCAGCAGCGCTATCGAGGCGCTCGACCAGCCCACCCTCCTGGTCGAGGGTGATGAATGGCGGGAGCCCGGCTGGAGCTGCTTCGCGGAACGCCGTGTTCATCGCTTCCACCGCCTTGCGGCTCGCGACGTTGGTCTTGAGGTACATGACCCCGCCGATATCACCGGCCGCAATCTCGGCCCTGAGCGCCGCGACACCCTTGTCGTCGACACCGTTGCCGACAAAGCCGACGACGATCATCTGCCCAGCCATCTGCTCGAGCGACTGGGCCAAGGCGGGCGAGGCGGCAAGGGGGAGAAGCGTCGCGAGGAGCATCGTGGCGAGGCGCATGAAGGAGGGTCTCTCGGGACTAATGGGCCTGGGCTTGTGGCCTAGGAGTGCGGCAAAAGCTGGTCGGGGCGGACTGATAGAGACGGCCCCCTCCCGGCCTCCCCCATGAAGGGGGAGGTGAAGAGTCGAGGCTCTGTCTTCGATCGTTCCAAATGAACCAGCGGTGCACCTCCCCCTTCATGGGGGAGGATGGGAGGGGGCCGTCTGCTTCAGTCGACCTTATCGGTTCTGCCGGTTCTCGATCAGGTCCGTTACCACGCCGGGATCGGCGAGGGTGGTCGTATCGCCGAGCGCGCCATAATCGTTCTCGGCGATCTTGCGCAGGATGCGGCGCATGATCTTACCCGAGCGGGTCTTGGGCAGGCCGGGGGCGAACTGCATCAGGTCGGGCGAAGCGATGGCGCCGATTTCCTTGCGCACCCAGTTCCGGAGCTCGGTCTTCAGCGCGTCGTCGCCCTTCTCGCCGGCCATCAGGGTGACATAGCAGTAGATGCCCTGCCCCTTGATGTCGTGCGGGTAGCCGACCACCGCCGCCTCGGCGACCTTGGGGTGCGCCACAAGCGCGCTCTCGACCTCGGCCGTGCCGATGCGGTGGCCGGAGACGTTGAGCACATCATCGACGCGGCCGGTGATCCAGTAGTAGCCGTCCTCGTCGCGGCGACAGCCGTCGCCGGTGAAGTAGTAGCCCTTGTAGGTCTCGAAATAGGTCGACACGAACCGTGCGTGGTCGCCATAGACCGTGCGCATCTGGCCCGGCCAGCTGTCGGCGATGCAGAGCACGCCTTCGGCCTTGGTCTGCTCCTGGAGCTTGCCCTCAGGTGACAGCACGATCGGCTTGATGCCGAAGAACGGCTTGGTGGCCGAACCGGGCTTGGCGGCGATCGCGCCGGGCAGCGCCGAGATCAGGATGCCGCCGGTTTCGGTCTGCCACCAGGTGTCGACAATCTCGCAGCGCTCCTTGCCCACGTGCTTGTGATACCAGAGCCAGGCCTCCGGGTTGATCGGCTCGCCCACAGAGCCGAGCAGCCGCAGCGACGGCATCGGGTATTGGTCGGGGATGTCGGCGCCGGCGCCCATCAGCGCACGGATGGCGGTGGGCGCGGTGTAGAAGATGTTGACCTTGTGCTTTTCCACCACCTGCCAGCAGCGGCCGGCATCGGGATAGCTCGGGATGCCCTCGAACATCACCGTGGTCGCGCCATTGGCGAGCGGCCCGTAGACGATATAGCTGTGGCCGGTGACCCAGCCGACGTCGGCCGTGCACCAGTAGATCTCGCCCGGCTGGTAGTCGAAGACGCGCTCGTGGGTGAGCGAGGCCCAGACGATGTAGCCGCCGGTGGTGTGCAGCACGCCCTTGGGCTTACCGGTGGAGCCCGAGGTGTAAAGGATGAACAGCGGGTCCTCGGCGTTCATCGGCTCCGGGGCACAGTCGGCGGAGACTTTGGCGGCCTCGTCGGCGTACCAGACGTCGCGACCGGCCTGCATCGCCACCGCATTGCCGGTGTTCTTGACCACGATGACGCGCTCGACCCCCGGGGTCTTGAGCAGCGCTTCGTCGACGTTCTTCTTCAGCGGAATGGTCTTGCCGCCGCGGCGTCCTTCATCGGCGGTCAGCACGATCTTCGAATCACAGTCGTTGATGCGGCCGGCGATCGAGTCGGGCGAGAAGCCGCCGAAGATCACCGAGTGCACCGCACCGATGCGGGCGCAGGCCAGCATCGCCACCGCGGTGTCGATGATCATCGGCATGTAGATGGTGACCCGGTCGCCCTTTTTGACGCCATTGGCCTTCAGCACATTGGCGAAGCGGCCGAGCCGCTCGTGCAACTGCCGGTAGGTGACCTTGTCGTCGGTGCCGGGAATATCGCCTTCCCAGATGATGGCCGTCTCATCGGCGCGGGTCGCGAGGTGGCGATCGACGCAGTTGGCGGAGATGTTCAGCACCCCATCCTCGAACCATTTGATCGAGATGTCGGGGTACGTGTAGCTGGTGTTCTTGATCCTGGTCGGGGGCTTGATCCAGTCGATGCGCTGGGACTGCTCTTTCCAGAAGCCATCCGGATCGCTCAGCGAGCGGGCGTACATTTCCTCGTACTGCGCCGCCGTGGTCCGCGTCCGCGCAATCGCCGCCGCGCTGGGGGCGAACACCAAACTCTCGCTCATCGCTAATCCTCCCGGGTTTTGCGAACCGTTCTAACCAAGCCCCGAGGGCCGGGCAAGCAGACCACTTGCCGCCTTTCGGCCTAGTGGAACGCACTGAAACCCTTCGGAAACCCTTGCCGTAAACGCTTTCTCGGCGGTTTGACGCGACAATGCCCGCAATACCATTTGGAGGCTTCGATGCCCGAACTCGGCTATCACGCCGCGCGACCGGACGAACTCGACATGATCCACGCCGAACTGATGGCGGTGATCGACGAGTCGCCCCACTACTCGGAGCGCTTCAAGGAGCACGAGAAAGCTCGCCTGACCAAGGGGTTCCTGCGCGCATTGCAGCGTGTGGACCCGTTTCACGTCATCATCCTCACCCAGGATGGCGTGCCCGGTGGCGGCCTGGTTTCCGGACCTGAAACCGGCTCGATCTTCCGCTACTGGAGTTGGATCTTTCCCTCGCACCGGCAGAGCCGGCTCGGCATCTACGGCATGCGGGTGTTCGACGAGCACTGGGACAACGGCAAGTTCCACAAGGCCTTCACCTGGGTACGGCCGGAGAACGAAGTCGCCCTCGCCCTGCTCCGCCGCTACGGCTACGAGCAGGCGGCGCTGCTGCGCCAGCAGATTTTTGGGCAGGACTACGTGGTGATGGAGAAGTTCTACACCAAGGTCACCGAGGACTATGACTCGGGGATGAGCATGGGTCGTATCGCCAGGTTCAAGGCGCGGGTGGATATGCTGCTGGGGCGGTGACGGCGCTAGACGTCTTTCACCCGCCGCGCCGCCAGCACTTCTCTCAGCCGCGGCCCGATCGACACGTCGATCCCGGCCAGCCGCTTCGCCGTCAGCCACATTGCCGCCGACCAGAAGGTCTGTGCCGCCAGCGCCGCGACCGCGGCGCCCATCAGCCCATGCACCGGCACCAGCAGGATATTGGCTCCAACCAGCACGCCCATACCGAGCCCGATAGCGGGCAGCGTCGCATAGGGGCGATCGTGGATCGACAGCACCAGCGCCGCGGGACCGAGCAGCGAGCGGACGCAGAGCGCGAGGCAAAGCACGGCGAGCGGCACCACGCCGGCCTCGAACTCCGGCCCGAACAGCATCAGCAGCAACGGGCCGGTCAGCACCACGATGGCGAACAGCGCCACCGAAATGACGCAGGCGACGAGGTTGGCCTCGCCGATCTGCTTGATGAAACCGGTGCGGTCGGCGGCGGCATTGCGCTCGAACATTTCGGGCAGCGTCACCGCGTAAACCGCCGAGACGCCGAACGCCACCAGCGAGAACACTCGGGTGCAGACCCCGAACACCGCGAGGCTTTCGCGATCGAGGAAGTGCGACAGGATCAACACGTCGATATCGAAGAAGAAATCGGTGGCGAGCGCGATGACCACCCACGGCAGCGCGAAGCGCCACCAGCGCTTCTGCTCAGCTGCGGTAGCGGGCATAGCCTCAGGCACCTGTCTGGCAGCGCGCAGCACCCAGGCGAACTGAGCGGCGGCAATCACGGCAAAACCGATGGCGAGGAGCCAGATCAGCTCGGCGAATTTTGCTTCGGCATCGCCCGCCATCGCGGCCAACGTGAAGCAGAGGACGATGAGCAGCGGGCGAAAGATGGTGTCGGCGAAGAAGCCGGCGAACGGGCGCTTCAGCCCGACCAGCAGCGCGCTGTTGCAGTAGACGACGGCGGTAGCGAGCGCCATCAGGCAGGCCGGCAGCCAGTGGACGATGAGCACCCTGCCCGGCTCGCCGAACAGCCCGGCCAACGGGTAGCCCAGGAACAGCAGGATCAGCGACGTCACGGCCACATGACCGTAGGCGCGCAGCATGAAGCCGCGCAGCAGTCGGCCTTCGCCCTTCGAGCGGTACTCGGCGGCAAAATAGGTGCCGATGGTCTCAAAACCGAGCGGCATCACCACGGCGACGATGTTCACCGTGGCGATGATCAAGAGGTACTCGCCGAGGATATCGGCCCCCCAGAAACGAGCGATGGCCGCCTGGGCGAGGAAGATCACGCCGGCGCCGAACAGCCGGGCGCCGAAGATCACGCTCGATTGTGAAACGAGACGCTGCCGGAGGCTCATTCGGCGCTCCGCTGCTGATCCGGCTTGGCGCGATCAGGTCGCAGCCGATCGACATAACGGCCGAGCGCGTGTGCAATCTCGCGGCCGGCGAAGGCGCCTTCGCCGACGAGGCGCGGCCACCAGTGCGCGGCATAGTTGGCGACGGGCGGGACCGGAGTGATGACGCCGCGCTCGCCGACCATGCCCTTCTTGAACTGGTGCAGCCCCTGGAACCCATCGGTGCCGCCGAGGTCGTACCAGCGGGCGGCGGTATTGTCGCGCAGCCAGCGGATGATGTGCCAGTGAAGGAAGTAGCCGGCGCGCAACTCGAGCGCCGCGGCGCTGGTGGCGCCGTAAAGGTAGACCGCGCGGTCGCCGGCTTTGAAGATGATCGCCCCGGCGACCACCTCACCGGCGTGTCTGACGAAGAACAGCTCGGGCCTCAGCGTCGGGTTGTCCATCGCCAGCAGCGCCGGCACGGTGCCGTAAGCCGAATGGTCGGGGAATTTCTTGCGGTCGACCATCTGCTCGTAGAGCGCATCGAACTCCGGACGCCGTTCGGCTCCGGCGGGCTCGAAGCTCAGCCCGGCTTTGTCGGCCTTGTTGAGGTGATAGCGCCATTTCTGGTGAAAGCTCTGACGCTGCTCGGCGTCGCTCAGCCTGAGGTTGACGATGTAGCGATCCGGGAACAGCAGCTTGGCGCCCTGGTGAAAGCCGCGGCCGAGCAGCTGTTCGTATTCGGCGTTGGCGGCGCTCAGCGCGGCGCGCGGCAGTACCGAGAGCATCATGCGCCGACGCACCGCGTATTCCCCCGACAGCGCCTCGACCATGCGGGCGTAAATGGCATTGGCGTCGGCCGTCTCGGTGCGCCGCAACATCGGCGCCCATTTGGCCACGGCGATCGATCCAAGCCCGAGCGGCAACGGCTGCACCATGATCAGGCAGCCGCCGACCACCTCGCCGGCCAGCGTGAACAGCTGTGGTTCGAGCGCGACACCTGGCCAGCGGGTGCGGGCGAAGGTCGCGAGCTGCTCCTGGCAGACCCCCTCGAAATCGGCGATCGCATCGTCCCAGGTTTCGGGCTCGACCAGCCGCATGGCGAAGCTGGAAGCAACCGGCCGAGACGGCACAGCGAACTGGGCAACGGGGCTGAGCGAGAGGGCGGCAAGCGACATGGACGAAATCCGGCAGACAACCTGCCGGACGCTATCGTCTGTCGCGTGAGGAAATCCCTACGGCCCGCCTCGCAATGCGAGGAAACTCGGGCCGTGGTTACGCTGGAGTTAGTGCACCCCGGGAACCGGCGGCGCGCCCTTGATCAGCGGGATCATCGGCAGGGTGTGGCCAAGCAGCTGGTCAGCGCCCTCGTAGAGCATCTTCACCGCCACATAGAGGATGATCACGAGGCCGAGCCAGGCGATCCAGCGGTACTTGTGCAAGAGGCCCGCGACCAGGGTCGCCGCGACACCCATCAGCAGCACCGAGAGGCCGAGACCGAAGATCAGCGCCACTTCGTGGTGCTGCGCTGCGCCGGCCACCGCCAGCACGTTGTCGAGCGACATCGAGACGTCGGCGATGATGATCTGCCAGACGGCTGCCTTCAGCGACTTCCTCTTCTTGCCCGAGACGGTACCGTCGGCGTTGAGGTCTGCATCCGCCAGCGCCTCGGTGGCGTCGTGCTCGTCCTCGTGCGAGACCGACAGCTCACGGTACATCTTCCAGCACACCCAGAGCAGCAGCAGGCCGCCCGCGATCAGCAGACCGCCGCCGAGTGCCAGCAGTTGGGTGGTGATCAGCGCAAAACAGATGCGCAGGACCGTCGCGGCGATGATGCCGATAAGGATGGCTTTGCGACGGAGGTCGGCCGGCAGCCCGGCGGCGGCAAGCCCGATGACGACTGCGTTGTCGCCAGCGAGCACCAGATCGATCATGATAACCTGAAAGAATGCCGCAAAAGCCGAAGCATCAAGGCCGAAGGGCATTCTGGGGTATCTCCGTGAGCAAGGGTGTTGCGGCTATGTAAGCGGGGTGGCGAGCCTTGTGAAGAGCGCCATTAGATCAATTCACCCCAGCGGCGCTTTGTACGCCCGCGATCACCGGTTCCCCGCCAGCGGGACGGGACACTTGAAAACCCATTCGGCGGCCGGCGCCGTTGCTTCATCCTCGAACGGAGAAGGCCGCATCGGCTATGGGCCGAACAAGGTCGATGCCTGTTCACGCCGCCATATCAAAGCTTTAAGGGGACTTGGTGGGTGCGCACGGACTCGAACCGTGGACCCGCTGATTAAGAGTCAGCTGCTCTACCATCTGAGCTACGCACCCTGTCCGAGCGGCTGACTATCAGGGGTCCCCCACCTTGTCCAGCACCTATTCGCGCCGCTGTGGACTTTCCTGCTTTTGCCAGATTGGTAAGTTAACGCCCGCAGCGAACCAGCCCATAAAGAGTCGATGAACGACCTGCCCAATGACGCGACCCAAGCCGTCTCCCTGCCGCTGAGGTGGCTCGCCGACAATTCCGTGGCCCTCCTGAGTGCGCTCGTCGTGCTGATCGGGGGCTGGTACCTGGCGCGCGTGCTGTCGCGCATGGTGCGGAACCTGTTGCCGCGCGCATATGGCGTCGACAGGAATTTTGCCCCGCTGCTGGCGCAGGTGACCCGCTACGGCATCATCATCTTCTCGATCGTTACGGCGCTGAGTTTCCTCGGCGTCTCGAGCACCTCGATCTACGCGGTGATCGGCGCCGCCGGTCTCGCCATCGCGCTGGCGCTGCAGGGCACGCTCGCCAACATCGCGGCGGGAATCATGCTGGTGTGGCTCAGGCCCATCGCCATCGGCGAGTACATCGTCGGCGACGGGGTGGCGGGTGTGGTGGTGGAGATCGGCCTGTTCGGCACGCGGCTTCGCTCGACCAGCGGGCTCTACATCTTCACCCCGAATCAGAAGCTCTGGTCGTCGGCGATCACCAACCACAGCCGCGAGCCGCGCCGGCGCATCGACGTGAACATCACGGTACCCGATACGATCAACGTCGCCGCGGCGCGCCGGACCATGCTGAAAATCGCCACTTCAGACAAGCGGGTGCAGGTCGATCCGCCGCCGACGGTGCATGTCGAGAGCTTTGTCGGCGACGAGATCATGCTGCAGCTGCGCGCCTGGGTACCGACACCGGAATACCTGCCGACGCTGCGCGACCTGACCGAGAAAGCCAAGCTCGCGATCAACAAGCTGCTCTCCGCCAGCGACGAGCATGCCCAGGTTGAGTTGGCGGCGGATCCACATACGCAGAACGCCGGGGAGCGGACGCCGGATCTGACGTAGGAGAAGCGAGTAGCGAATGGCGAGTAGAAGCCCCCTATTCGCTACTCGCAATCCCTCAGGCGTGGCCGTCGAGCCCCTTGAACGCGTCCTTGCCCCAGATGGCTTCGACCTGGCCGTTCTTGCCGCAGCCGACGCGATAGCGGGCGTAGTGCTGGGCGCGGGTCAGGCCGTTCTGCAGCATCTCGCTGCCCTTCCAGAAATCCTGGTGATAGTCCTCGGCCGGCCAGAAGGTCGGGGCCATGGCGACGATGGTGGCCACGGGCTTGCCGAGCGCTGCGGCAGTGGCTTCCTTGCCGGCTTCGGCGACCTTCAGCTCGGCATCGGTGCCGGCGTAGATCGCGGTGGTGTAGCTCTCGCCGTAGTCGCAGAACTGGCCACGCGTCTCGATCGGATCGATGAGGTGGAAGAAGGTGTCGACCAGCTTGTCGTAACTGGTGACCGTGGGGTCGTAGACGATCTTCACCGCCTCGCGGTGCCCGGTGGTTTCGGTGACCACCTGCTCGTAGCTCGGGTTGTCGACGTGCCCGCCGATATAGCCCGAGGTAGTCGAGATGACGCCCGGCGCGTGGTCGAAATCGCTCTCGATCGACCAGAAGCAACCGCCGGCGAAGATCGCCGTCGCCGTCTCGGCGCCCTGCGCCCCGGTCATCCCGAGCGCGCCCACGATTGCCACCGCGAGCGCCAGCTTGTTCTTGATCATGAAAGTTCACCCCGAAGGTTCTGATTGGGTCGATGATTGTCCCGCGCCCGTGTCACGCACAACACAAACTAACGTGCTGCCGGGGAATGTAACCATTGAGATACGTGGCGCGAAGGGATGGAGTTGCAGCGCACGACGGGCGCGCTAAGTTCGCCGCACCATGCGCCCCATTCTCACCCCCCTCGCCCAGTCCCTGCCCTCCACCGTGCCGTTCACCGGCCCCGAAGCGCTGGAGCGGCGCAGCGGCGTGCCGTTCCGGGCGCGGGTCGGCGCCAACGAGAGCGGCTTTGGCCCCTCGCCGAAGGTGATCGCCGCGATCGCGGCAGCCGCAGGTGGGGTCTGGATGTACGGCGACCCCGAGGTGCACGACCTCAAGGCAGCGCTTGCTGCGCATCTCGGCATCCCCGCGGCCAATGTCGCGATTGGCGAAGGCATTGACGGGCTGCATGGGCTGATCGCCCGGCTGATCACCGAGCCGGGCGATGTCGCAGTCACCTCGCTCGGGGCGTATCCGACCTTCAACTATCATGTGGCCGGCTTCGGCGGCCGGATCGTCACCGTGCCTTATGCCGGTCACCACGAGGACCTGGGCGCACTCGCCGAGGCGGCGCGGCGCGAGCGGGCCAAGGTGATCTACCTCTCCAATCCGGACAATCCGATGGGCACCTGGTGGAGCGCCACGGAGATCGAGCGCTTCATCGCCGAGGTTCCGGAGGAGACACTGATCCTCCTCGACGAAGCCTATTGCGAGACGGCGCCGGCGGACACCCTGCCCGCGCTCGACATCGACCGCCCCAACGTGATCCGGACCCGCACCTTCTCCAAAGCTTATGGGCTTGCCGGCATGCGGGTCGGCTACGCCATCGGCGAGGCGAGTTTCATCAAGGCGTTCGACAAGGTGCGCAACCATTTCGGGGTCACCCGGCTGAGCCAGATCGCGGCGATGGCGGCCCTGGCCGATCAGGATTGGCTGGCGCAGGTGGTGGCAAAGGTCGCTGCCGGACGGGAACGGATCCATGCCATCGCGGCCGGGAGTGGCCTTGCCGCCGTGCCCTCCGCCACCAACTTCGTTGCCGTCGATTGTGGCCGCGACGGCGATTACGCCATGCGGGTGCTGAAAGCGCTGGAGGCGCGTGGCGTGTTTGTCCGCAAACCGATGGCGCCGGGGCTCGACCGGCACGTCCGCATCAGCGTCGGACGAGACGAAGAGCTCGATGTCGTCGCGGCGGAACTGCCGGGGGCGTTGCGGGGAGCGGACTGAGAGCGGCTATTCATTGCGCTTCTGCGCGTTCAACAGACCGATTTCGCGGTTCTTCAGCACATCGGCCTTCAACGCCTCGAACCAGTCGGTGGGCAGTTGACCGATAACGCAGGTGCCGGCGGCGGTTGGGCGGGATGACAGCCGGTCGGCTGGACGAAGGTCCGGGCCTGGCCAGGAGAACACGTTCAGCTGGTCCGTGTAAGCCCAGCAAGCTTCTTCATCGAGACCGAGATATCTCGCCAGTTTTCAAGGGACCTCGATCGCCCGTTCGCCCTCGGTCGGTGCCTTGTGAGAGATGCCCACGACATAGGCCACCGGGGTGGCGGCGCCGATGTCGCGGGAGAGAATGATAGCGGCTGGATAGGTCTTCATCCCGTCCTCTCGCGCCGCAGCCTGCGACGACCACAGGTATTCGTAGGCAAGCACGAAACCGACGGGCGGAACCGCAGGTATCTTCAAGTTAGGCCCCTGCTGGCAGGCGCGGCTCGATGAAGTCTGGGATATCATCCAGATCAAAAGGATTGTCCGACATGACTCGCGCTTCGCGTATCATCGCCACCTCTACGTCTGTCAGTTGCATTGGCGTCGTCACTTTGCGGAAGTTGGACACCAACTCGTCGTACTGAGCCGCCGACACCAAAACCGCAGCTGGACGGTCATACTTACTGATCCTGACCGGCCCTTCATGGATCCTGTCCAGCCACAAACCGACGTTCTTCTGAAACTCGGAGGATTTCACCGTTGCCATAGCAGAACTCCATCCCGGCTGCACATGTTCCGTAACATAGGCAATCTACGCCAGATGCGCAAGTCCGCTGCGTGCTACCCCAACTCCTTACGCGCACCCAGCAGGATGCTGGTCTCGGTGTTGGCGATGCCGTCGATCTGGCGGACCTTGCGCAGCAGCTCGTCGAACTCGCGCAGAGTGGGCGTCTCGATCTCGGCCACCACGTCCCAGCGACCATTGGTGGTGTAGAGACCGCGGATCTCGGGGAAACCGGCAAGGCGGCGGATGATCTGCTCGGAGTTCTTGCCGTCGACCTCGACCATGGTGACGGCCCGCACCGCATCCGCGCGACCCTGCGCCTGCACCACCACGGTGTAGCCGGCGATGGCGCCGGAACGCTGCAGCCGCTCCATCCGCGCCGTCACTGTAGCGCGTGAGACGTTGAGCTGAGCCGCAAGCTTGGCGACCGGCATCCGCCCGTCGGTACGCAGCAGGGCGATCAGGCGGTAGTCGAGATCGTCGAGACCCGGCGTACTATTCGTCATTCCTTGCCGCCATTTTGTACACTCTGCTGCGCATTCTTATCACTATTCCGGCTTTTCGTCAGCAGCGGCCCGCCCTCACATAAGGCGGATTACAACCGAGGCCCCCGAGATGCTCCACGACGCCCGCGCCCGCCGCCCTGCTGCCGGTAACCGTATCGACCTGATCGGCGTGCCGACCGATGCCGGCGCGTCCTGCCGTGGCGCCGCGCTCGGCCCGGACGATCTGCGCACGGCGGGCCTCGCCGAACGGTTGGCGGGCCTCGGCTATGCCGTCGCCGACCTTGGCGATATCAATGTGGACCGTCGGCTTACCGCCGCTGCCGAGATCGAGGCATTGGCCATCGGCGCCAGCCAGGCCGGCTATCAGAGCCTCGAGAACGGCGCGCGGCCGGTATTCCTCGGCGGCGATCATTCGATCTCGATGGGCTCGGTGGCGGGTGTCGCCCGGCACTGCCGCGATGCCGGCCGGCCGCTGTTCGTCTTGTGGTTCGATGCCCATGGTGATTTCAACACCTGGTCCACTACCGAGACCGGCAACATCCACGGCATGTCGCTGGCGCGCCTTTGCGGCGAGCCGGGTTTTGCCAATGACGCTGCCTGGTTTGCCGAAGTCGATCCCGCCAACGTGATGATTCTGGGCGCCCGGGCGCTCGATTGCGAAGAAGCGCAGTTGATCGAGGCGCGCGGCGTGCAGGTGGTGGACATGGACGCCGTCCGGATCGCCGGCGTTGCCACACCGCTCCGCCACTTCCTCGATCGCGTCGAGGCTGCGAACGGTCACTTGCACCTGTCGCTCGATGTCGATGCCATGGACCCCAGCCTCGCGCCCGGCGTCGGCACTACCGTGCCCGGCGGGCTGACGCTCGCCGAGGGCCGACTGGTGATGGAGATGCTGCACCGCAGCGGTCGCGTCGGCTCGCTCGACCTGGTCGAGCTCAACCCTGTTCTCGACCGTTACGGCAAGAGCGCCGACCTGATGGTTGATCTCGCCGCCCGGCTGTTCGGGGAAGCCGCGACGGCGACGCGGCTGGCAAGACTTCCTGACCTGGCGACTGCCTGACACCCAACCGAAGCCTGCCTGCTTCCCAAAGTAAGAGGCCCAAATGACCCAATTCATCGGCACCAGCGACATCTGCGCCCTGCTCCGGCGTACCGGCATCGAGCCCTTCCTCACCGGTCTCGCCGGATCTATCGAGGCCGATTTCCGCCGCTGGGAGAGCTTTGAAAAAGCCGCCCGCCTCGCCAGCCACAGCTGCAATGGCGTGATCGAGTTGATGCCGGCCTCCGACGGTGAGCTCTACGCCATGAAGTTCGTCAACGGGCATCCCGGCAACACCGCGGCCGGCAAGCTGACCGTCACCGCTTTCGGCGTGCTCGCCGATGTGGCGACCGGGTACCCGGTGCTGGTGTCGGAGATGACCATCCTCACCGCGCTCCGCACCGCGGCGACGTCTGCCGTTGCGGCGCGCGCCCTGTCCCGTGGCGACAGCCGGGTGCTGGCATTGATCGGCGCCGGCGCCCAGTCGGAGTTTCAGGCCCTCGCCTTCAAGGCGCTGCTTGGGGTCGAGGAGGTGCGGGTGTTCGACATCGACAGCGAGGCGATGGACAAGTTCTGCCTCAACCTCGCGGCCAGTGGTCTCCGCATTCGTCGCGCCGGCTCAGTCGCCGAAGCCGTTGATGGCGCAGACATCGTCACCACCTGCACCGCCGACAAGACGCGGGCGTACGTGCTGACCCCAGATCTGGTCGTAGCCGGCATGCATCTCAACGCCATCGGCGGCGACTGCCCGGGCAAGACCGAGCTGCATCCGGACATCGTCGCCAGAGCTGCGGTGTACACCGAATACACGCCACAGACGCGGATCGAGGGCGAGATTCAGCAGCTGCCGGCGGATTTCGCGGTGACCGAGCTATGGCAGGTGCTCGCCGGCAAGGCGGCAGGTCGCAGCTCGGCCGACGAGGTGACGCTGTTCGACTCGGTCGGCTTCGCCATCGAGGATTTCTCGACGCTTCGCTACGTTCGGGACCTCAGTCGGGCCGAGATCCGCGACATCGACCTGATCCCCGATCTCGACGACCCCAAGGACCTGTTCGGGCTGCTGGCGGCTCAGAGCCAGAGACTGGCCCCGCGCCTTGGAGATGCACCGGCACCGGGTGATCCGACCAGCGCGAACGCTTCGACCGACGTTAGTCTGCTGCCAGCCTGATCTCGGCCAGCAGGCCTCGATGGTTGGAGCCCATGGAGTCGCCGAGGGCATTCACCTCGGTGATGACCAGCGGGGCACGGGTAAAGACGTTGTCGATGGGAACGCCAACTGGGCCGAGCCGTACCGGCCAGGTGGCAGGGTAAGACGAGCCGGGCAGCAGGCTCTGCCGGTGCATCAGCCCATCGAGGCTTTCCGACCAGGCCGAGGCGTTGAAATCGCCGGCCAGCACGAGCGGACCTTCGAGCCCACCGATAACGGCGCCGAGCCTGGCAACTTCCTCGGCGGCAAACTCGTCGAAATACGGCTTCACCAGGTGCGCCGCCACGATGTTGAGCTTCTGCCCGCCGATCGTCGTGTTGGCGGTCACCAGGCGATTCTGCCACGCACCGCTCATCGACTGGACCGTGATATCGGCGAGCGGCGTCCGCGACAGGATAACCACGCCACCGCAGGGCGAACCGTCTTCACAGCCGGCGGAATAGGGATAGACGGCGCGCAGGATCCCGGCATGCGCAGCGATCGGCAACGCCTCCATCAGGGTAACCACGTCAGCGCCCGATCCGGCGATGAAACGGGCGATGTTCTCGCCGTTCTGGTTGCCCGTCAGGAGGTTGAAGCTCAGCAGCTTGAACAGCGGCTTGCCCGGGGCGGCGGCAAGCACGCTGCGCGCCTCCTGCTGGCGGTAGACGATTGCGGCGCCCTGCCCGGCACTCACCGCAAAGACCAGCAGGAACAGCAACGCGCGGCGCCAGGCCCCGCCGATGAACAACAGCAGCACGAGGCCGAGCAGTGCCGCGGCGATGTGAAAGCGCAACGACTGCAGCAGGGCCTGCCCGGGAATGCCCAGGTCGACGCTGACCGCGAGCAGCACGCCGACAACCACCAGGGCCAGGGCGGAAAGCCCACCCCTCAGTTCTCGCAGCATCGGCGCTCCAGCTGTTCGATTCGGCGTGAGCCTAGCCGCGAGCGGCGGCCGGTCCAAGCCCGCGACGTCACGACTCGTACGATGGCTAGAGGTACTTCGCCATCTGGACGCAGTCGCTGGCCATACCCTGCAACTCGCCTGCATCCCACAGCTCGCGCTGCCAGCCGCGCTTTTCGTAGAACCCCACCGCGTCCGGTGCCGAGTTCACCAGCAAGGTGGTGATGCCGAGCCCATAGGCGTGCTCGGCGATCAGTTGCTCCATCGCCGCACCGTGGCCTCGGCGCTGGTGCTCCGGCACGATGACGACGAGCCTTAGCTTGCCCATACCCTGCACCAGGTCGAGGCGCGCTGTGCCGACCGGTTCGCCATCCAGCATGAGCAGGAATTTCAGGTGGTTGGAGGCCGCATCGTCCGGATGCGCATCGTTGTAGACCCCGGCCCGGCCCCTCGCCGCGAACAGGACGTCGCGCCGCATCCGGTGCATGGCCGCCAGTTCCTCAGCCGTCTCGGCGCGCCGCAGCTCATAGCGCATCGTGTTCTCCCCGGGCTCGCAACCGCCCACCAAGCACATAACCGCAGATGGCGAGCCCTGCCGAGAGCAGTGTCGCACGCGACGCGAGGTTGGCAACGTCGCAGCGCGCCGCCGGGACCAAGCCCGTCGCGCGGCACAACCGCAGCGTCTCCTGTACCATGTAGCGCCCGGCGCCCTCACGCCGGGCGTGCGGCGCGACCTCCATGTAGAGGTCGGCATAGGGCGGATTGTAGTGGGTGAGCCAGCCGCCGGTGGCGACGATGCCGCGCGGCGTATCGAGCACGAAGTCGCCGGCCGGCTCATAGCTGTGGGAGAACACCGCGTCGTCCTGCTGTCGCGGCCGCACCACGCCGTCATACTGGTGGTTCGCCGGCGCACCGGCGCCGAACAGGATCGCCGTAGCGCTGATGTCCGTGGTGCGTTCGAGCAGCAGGCCGGCGAGCAGCGGATCATTGCTCTGCGCCGCGATATGCTGCGCGCCGGACGCGTCAAGCAGCGCAGTCATCGCCGCAGCGGGGTCCCGCCGATGCTCTGGCCGCAGGTAGAACTCGAACAGCGTGTCGCGCATTCCGGCGGTCGCCCCATCCATGACGAGGCCATAACCAGTGGGCTCACCTGCTGCCTCGAGCAGCCAGGCGTCGCACCTGCCACGCTCGTACACGGCGTAGTAGCGAACCTGGTGCCCGGCTTCGGCGATGAAATCTCGCCGCAGCGGGGCGATGCGGTCACGGTCGGCCTTGCTGGCCGCTATGCCCGCCCGCCCCATTGCAGCCGCTAGCCGGCGAGGGCGCCCTGCGCCGCCGCGCCGCGTTCGAGCAGCAGGCGATTATAGGCGTTGATATAGGCGCGGGCCGAGGCGACGAGGGTGTCGGGCTCAGCGGCGTTGCCGGAAACGATGCGGCCATTCATTTCGAGCCGCACATGGGCGCTGGCCTGCGCGTCGGTGCCGCCGGTGACGCCATCGATGGCGTAGAGCACCAGATGCGGGTCCTTGCCGACCGCTTGCTTGATGGCATTGAATATCGCATCGACCGAGCCGGTACCGTCGAACGACGCTTTCACCTCGACGCCGTCAATGGTGATGACGAGGTCGCAGTGGTGCACGCCGCCGGTCTTGGAGATCACCTCCATGTCGACCAGCTTGATGCGATCGCCGACCGAGCCCGCCTCGTCATCGACCAACGCCACGATATCGGCGTCATAGACATGCTTTTTGCGATCAGCCAGGTCCTTGAAGCGGACGAATGCCTCCTGGAAGGCATTATCACCAAGGTCATAACCCAGTTCCTTCAACTTATCCTTGAAGGCGGCGCGGCCTGAGTGCTTACCCATCACCAGGGTGGTTTCCTTGATGCCGACCGAGGCCGGCGTCATGATCTCGTAGGTCTGGGCATTCTTCAGCATGCCATCCTGATGGATGCCGCTTTCATGCGCGAAAGCGTTCTTGCCGACGATCGCCTTGTTGTACTGCACCGGGAAGTTGGCGGCGGCCGAGACCACCTTGCTGGCGCGGCTCAGGTGGGTCGAATCGATCTCGGTGTCATAGGGCATGGCGTCGCCGCGGGTACGCAGCGCCATCACCACTTCTTCGAGCGCCGCGTTGCCGGCGCGCTCGCCCAAGCCATTGATGGTGCACTCGATCTGGCGCGCACCGCCGCGGACGGCAGCCAGCGAGTTGGCAACGGCGAGGCCGAGATCGTTATGGCAGTGGGCCGAGAAGATCACCTTGTCCGCGCCGGGAACGCGCTCGATGATCGAGCGGAACATCGCCTCGTGCTCGGCCGGAATGGCATAGCCGACCGTATCGGGCAGGTTGATGGTGGTGGCGCCCGCCTTGATGGCGAGTTCGACGCAGCGCGCCAGATAGTCGATCGGCGTGCGGGTGGCGTCCATCGCGCTCCACTCGACATTGTCGATGAGGTTGCGGGCCTGTGCCACGGTGGCCGAGATGATCTCCAGCACCTGCTCCTCGGTCTTTTTCATCTGGTGAGCCAGATGGATCGGCGAGGTGGAAACGAAGGTGTGAATGCGGCCCTGCCTGGCGTGACGCACCGCTTCGCCGGCGCGGGCGATATCGCCAGGAATGGCGCGAGCGAGGCCGGCGACCACCGAGTTCTTCACCTGCTTGGCCACTGCGACCACCGCCTCGAAGTCGCCGTTGGAGGCAATGGGGAAACCGGCTTCGATGATGTCGACGCCCATTTCGTCCAGCGCTTCGGCGACCTGGAGTTTTTCCTCCAGCGTCATCGTGGCGCCGGGGCTCTGCTCGCCGTCACGCAACGTCGTGTCGAAAATAAATACGCGGTCTTTGTTGCTCGCTGCCGCTGCCTGGGTGCTCATTGCTGTTTTCCTATCAAACGGCCGGGGTTCGAAAACCGTCGCGACCGGACAAATCGTTGTTCGGTTAACCTGCGCGCTCCCCTGACCACCCGCTCGCTGGACGAGCTGTCGGTTATCAGGGGCTGATAAGAAGGAGGAGCAGAGCGGCCGGAAGCAGCAGCAAAGCGGCCGCAAACATCAGCCGGCTCTCACGAGCCTTCTGCTGGGCGGCGGCTATGGCAATGGCGCGGTTGCGCTGCATTCGTCAGACCAAAACTTGCTACGGCGCAAATACTGCGCGAATTCCGCCGCTTGCGCAAGCCTTTGCGCAGCGGCGGCTAACGGAAGGTGAAGCGACCCTAGCCGCGCGCGGGCCGCTCGCGGCGAAACTGCACCTCGAGCAGCAGCCCCTCCGGACCTTCTACGAAGAACTGCCCGATCTCCGAATCGGGGATGCCGGTGGTCCGGTACGGCCATCCGCCCGCCTCGATGCGGGCCCTGGTTGGCTCGAACTCATAGACCCCGAAGGCCACATGATTGACCATGCCGCGCGGGAAATCGCTCTGTCTCGCCACAACGTTCAGGTGGATGGCGGGATGGCCATCGACATAGATCCAGTGGCCGGGAAAATCGAAGGGCGGACGAAAGCCATCCTCAGCGCCAAGCACCTCGGCGAAGAACCGCGCCATCCGGGCGCCGTCCGACACGTCGATATTGATATGGTCGAGCCGTGGCATCAGTTGAACGCCAGGACCGCGAACACCACGATCGCCAGCAGTGAAACGACGGCAATGATGCGGCCCGCCCGGACCCGGACGGTGGCCGCGGCGTCGCCGGCGCGCATCTTTCGCGCCGAGATGGCCGACATGACAACCCCGGCGCCAAGCAACACGACGAACGCCATCTTGGCCCAGAACCAATGGCTGACCCCCTCGAAGCCGCCATTGCGCAGCCAGATCATCAATGGTCCGCTGAGCAGCAGCACGATGATGCCGTAGTGCCCGAAGCGGGTCAGCAGCCGGTTGGTCTGGGGCGCCGCCCCGCCCTGCCCCATCATCCCCAGCAGCGGCAGGAACGCCGCTGCGACCAGCATGAGACCGAAAAGATGGGCGATGAGCAGAAGCGAAAAGGCGACGTCCAAGCTGACCTCAGTTGCAGGGGTAGTTCAGTTGAAGGCGAATACGGCGGAGAACACCACGACGAGGAAGGCGACGCCGGTCAGTTGGCCGAACATCTTCGAGCGCTTGCCGGCCTCGGCATCGCCCGCGATGGCCTTTTTGCGGTTCACCTCGTTGAGGCTGATGAACACGATCATCCCGAGGATGCCCAGCATCTTGAGCCAGAACCAGCCGTTCGGAACGACCCAGTTCCATTTCAGCCACAGCGTCAGAATGCCGGTGACCAGCAGCGTCGCAAAGGCGTATTTGCCAACCTTGGCGAAGCCCTCGATGATCGAGAATAAGAGGCCGCGCTGCTCCGGTGTGGCGGTCGGCAACTTGGCGCCGACGATCGGCATCAGCACCAGATTGGCGCCGCCGGCGATGAAAGCGACGATGTGGATGAAGAAAATCAGAAGTGTGACAACGTACACGGCTTAGCCCTCCAAATGCCCAGGGGAAGGCTAGCTGAGTTGGGCACGCGGCACTAGCGTCGGCGCGCGACGGGGTACAATTGTGAAGGCGGGCGTGGGCCCAAGTCTAGACCACTATGCCGGCGGTAATCAGCGCATAAACGCGCTCGAAGCCTGCATCGACATCGGGCGCGCTCCACTCGGCGCCGTGGGCCGGGTCGTGGAAGCGGGCGGTGGCGTCGAACATCGCCTGCGCGGTGGCTCGCGGGTCGACCGGCCGGAAGTCGCCGCTGGCGATACCGTCGACAATGATGGTCTCCAGCTGGCCGACGAGAGTGTCGACATGCCGGGCCACCACCTCGCGTGCCTCGGCGAAGATGGTGCGCGATACCGAGAACAGCTCCGGATCGCCCTTGACCTTCTCGCGCTTCAGCATGAGCAGCGTGCTGAACCACAGGCGCAGCCGCTGCGCCGGCGCTTGCCCGGAGGTTGCGATTGCCGCCAGGGGATCCGAAGTGCGCTTCAGCCAGCCCTCGACCACGGCGTCGCGCAGCGCAATCTTGCTGTCGAAATGCCGGTAGACGCTGCCGTGGCTGACCCCAAGCAGCCGCGCCACATCGACCACCGTGGTCTTATGCGGACCAAAGCGGCGAAACACCTGTTCCGCCGCTTCGAGAATGCGTTCGCGGGTCAAGACCTCGTTCATCAGGCTCCAGTTCGCTCGCTGTCGAGCATCGCCATCTGCGCCGGCTGGTAACGCTCGCCGCGCGCCGCGTCGGGTGGCACCGCTCCTTCGATGGCCGACAGATCGGCCTCCGTCAACACCACATCGAGCGCACCAAGCGCCTCGGTGAGCCGATCCCGCCGGCGCGCGCCGATGACAGGGACGATATCGCTGCCCTGCGCCAGCACCCAGGCGATCGCCAGCTGGGCGACGCTGATGCCCTTGTCGGCGGCAATGTCGCGCAGTTTTTCGACCAGTTGCAGGTTGTGATCGACGTTCTCGGCGCTGAAGCGCGGGCTGTGGCCGCGGAAATCGCCGGCGGCGAGACCGCCCTTGCTCCAATGGCCGCTGATCAGGCCGCGCGACAGCACGCCATAGGCGGTGATGCCGATACCCAGTTCGCGCGTCACCGGCAGGATCGCGCGCTCCATGCTGCGCGAGATCAGCGAGTATTCGATCTGCAGGTCGACCACCGGATGCACTGCATTGGCGCGGCGGATCGTCTCCGGCCCCACCTCGGAGAGACCGAGATGGCGGACGTAGCCAGCGTCGATCATGTCCTTGATGGCGCCGACCGTCTCCTCGATCGGCACGTTCGGATCGAGGCGCGCCGGCCGGTAGATGTCGATGTGGTCGACGCCCAGGCGCTCGAGTGTGTAGGCCAGCGCCGTCTTCACCGCTGCCGGACGACCATCGAAGCCAAACCACGCCCCGTTCGGGCCGCGCTGCGCACCGAACTTGACGCTGAGCACGGCGTTGTCGCGCCGCCCCTTCAGCGCTTCGCCGAGCAGCATTTCGTTGTGGCCCATGCCGTAGAAATCGCCGGTGTCGATCAGAGTGATGCCGGCCTCGAGCGCCGCATGCACGGTGGCGATGCTCTCGCTGCGATCGGACGGCCCATAGGCTCCCGACATCCCCATGGCGCCCAGGCCGAGGGCGGAAGCGACGGGGCCCGATGTTCCAAGCGTGCGATGATCCATGACCAGTCTCCTTGTGGTGAGACTGCTCATGTGGATGGCTGCTGACAGAATTACAAGTCTGTCAGTTGATATCTGTTGGCACTAGTCGCCGAGATTGAGTGTGCCCTCGCCGACGATCACCGCATGGCCGCCGATGCCGCCGTGAGTGAGCTTGTCGTCGTCTTTGCGCAGTTGCATCGAGATGAGGCTTGGGCGGCCCATCTCGTGCCCCTGGCGCAGGCGGAACTCGTGCTGGCCGCTATCGCTGTGGCGCGCCAGGAGGCCGATGAGCGCGGCGGCAGCCGAGCCGGTGGCTGGATCTTCGCCATGGCCCATGCCAGGCGAAAACATGCGCGCGGCGAAGTCGTTGTCGTGCTCTTCCGGCGTCTGGGTGAAGACGTAGATGGAGCCGCGCCCCTCCGGGTAGGTCTCGTCCCAACCACGCCGCTCGAGCCGGATCCGCTTCAGCACCGCCGCGTCGCGGACCGGCAACAGGTAGTAGGGCACACCGGCAGAGAACAGCGCCGGCTGGTAGGGACCACAGCCGATATCGTCGGCCTCGAGCCCGAGGGTGGCGGCGATTGCCTGGGCGGAGGGCGCCTTGCCGATCTCTTCGGGCAGCCGCGGCAGGGCGAAGCGGGCGAGCCCGATATCCTTTTCGACGCGCTCGATCACGCAGGTGATGACGCCGACCTTCTCCTCGAGCCGCACCGCGGTGCTGCGATTCTGCAACCCGAGCACGACGGCGGCGCCAACGGTGGGGTGGCCGGCAAAGGGCAGCTCCACGGTCGGGGTGAAAATACGCACGGCCGCCGCGTGGCGCTCCGATTGCGCCTTCTGGATGAACACCGTCTCGGACAGATTGAACTCGGCGGCGATCGCCTGCATCTGATCGTCGAGCAGGCCATCGGCCTTAAGCACGACGGCCAAAGGATTGCCCTTCAGCCGCTCGGTGGTGAAAACATCAAGCAGCATGTAGTTGAGTTTCATAATCGGGCTCCGCAACCGGGCAGCAGTTGCGGCAGCCCGGTTCGTGGTGTCAAGCCGCCTCCGTGGGGCGCCTCGAACTAAATCTTGGCGAGCGCGAAAGCCGCCTTGTCGAGCCCAAGCTCTTCGGCCACGGCGTCCACTCCAACCTGGTGGTCGTCGCGCTCGTGTAGGCCCGAAATGGTGATACAGCCGATGGGGCCGAAGCCCTTCATGCGGATCGGGAAGGCGCCGCCGGCGAGGACAAAGTCCGCACCGTCGAGCGCCCGATTCGGCGCGAACAGCCGATCTTCGCGGTTCTGCTCCAGCGCCACGCGATAGCTCGACTTGAGCAGGCGCTGCACGGTGTTGATCTTGCGGCGCACCCAGTTCGGATTGTCGGCCGTGGTCCCGGGCATGGCGGCGTAGAACATCTGCCGGTCCCAGGTACGAACGTCGACCACCAACCCGAGCTTTTCGCGCAGGGCGCGCTCACGCACCCTTACGCCGATCGAGAACGCTACGTTCTCGTTGAACTCGGTAAACTCGAGCCCGCGCTCCTGCTCGATGATTTTGGCGATGTCGTCTGCCGTAGCCATATCGTCCGCTCCCTGTGGTCGCGGGCGATATAGCCAGCGGTGCGGTGCCGCCGCAAGCCGGGCCGTCAGTCGGCGGTCGGTTCCTCATGCGGCAGCATGAGCGGGGTCGGATCGAGCCCGAGATGCCGAGCGATCGCCGTCACGACGAAGCCATGATCGTGCCTGCCGGGGACGCCCGACACGGTGATCGTGCCGACGACGCTTACCCCCTCGATGCGGATCGGGAACGAGCCGCCATGCGCCGCAATCTCGGTGGGGTCGACATTGTCGTCCGGCGCGAAACCACGCTTGTCGCGCTGCTGGCGCAGGGTCAGCGCATAGGAGGCGCGATTGAAGCGCCGCACGCAGTTGCTCTTGCGGCGGACCCACTCGAAGTTGTCGGGACCGGTCCCCGCCATCGCATAGTAGTAGAGCGGCCGGTTCCAGAACCGGATGTCGATCACCAGGGCCGCCTTGGCCGCCACCGCCAGCTCACGAATATCCTCGCCCAATTGCAGCGCCGTGGCCTCGTCGAACCGGCTGAACACCAGCTGCCGCTCCTGCTCGGCCACCAGCGCGATATCACTGTCGAAACTCATCATCCCCTCCAGGCATTTGGCCCTCTGCTAGCACGACACGGCGTGCCGCTCCCTCCGGCAGCGCAGCGATTCCTTCCGGCAAATTGCGATGGGCGGCTTCAGGTCGTCGCCGCGCTCCAGGCGTCATAGAGCGGTTGGCGGTCGGGCGGCTGGCCCGGGAAATTGACCTGCGTCTCGTCGATCACCGCCCATGGCAGGCGACTGGCGGTCCAGATGTTGCCGATAGGCAGGGCCCAGCTCGGGTCGTCGAGCGTGCCGGGCTTGACCACCAGCATGGCCGGAGAGGCGAGTGGCTCATTCCAGAGCTTGGTGCCGCAACGAGCGCAGGCCAGCATGCGCACCGTCCGCCCGCTATCGGCCGGCTTGTCATGGGCGACGAGCTCGCCCCGCAGATGCTGCAGCCGGTCGCGGGCGATCGGCATCGACATCGAGTGCGTGGCGCCGCTCAGGCGCTGGCAGTCGCGACAGTGGCAGTTGTAGACGGCAAGCGGCGCGCCGGTGATGCGGTAGCGCACCGCGCCGCAGATGCAGCCTCCCTCGACCGGGAATGCCGGCAGCGCGATTTCAGTCATTGGTTTCTCCCTGAAGCCCTCGTTCAGAACCGGTTCAACCGTCCTCGGTCATTGAGCGCCGCAACGCCGGAACGAGCCGGCTCCCAAACCAAGGAACCCAACATGATCCCCGAATTGCTACTACTGTCGGACCACCTGCGTGCCCGTACCCCCAACCAGCAGATCGAAGACCGCCTGCTGGCCGATATCGGGATGACGCGCGCAGAGCTCAGGAAGCAGAAGACCTGGTTCGGCCGCAAGCCCCGCTAAAGGCGAAACGGTTCATCCGGCATTCATCGATCCGTGGGCATAAGCCCACTCCGCCGATCCCGGCACCACCCAACTGACGAGATGAGAAATGGCTTTCAGCCTGACGTCCATGTTCCGTCGCGCAGAGCGGAAGCGGGTCCTCACCGACCTGATGAAGTTCGACGACCATCTGCTGCGCGATATCGGCCTCACCCGTGGCGACCTCGCCGCGATGCGCGCCGGCCGCCACCACGCCTCGCCCTCCCGCGGCCATGAATGATCCCGCGGTAGGCGATATCCCAAACTGAGGGCCCCGAGATGATCGGGGCCCTTTTGATTCGAGGCTGACCACAGCCGATCGGCGCCAACCGCCGGACCTGATAGAACCGCCGCATGGCATGGCCAGTAAGAGGCGGCGATGAGCGAAACCAAACCCCACCACGACGGCACCGAGATGGCGCGGCGATTCACGCTGCGACAGGCCAAGCCGGTCAGCCTCCCCCGCACCTATGGCGAGTACCTCGCCGACCAGATCGCGGCGCTTGTCGGCTCATGGCGTTTCATCATCACGCAATCGGTGTTGCTGGCGCTGTGGATCGTGCTCAACGTCGTCGCCTGGGTCCAGCACTGGGACCCCTACCCGTTCATTCTGCTCAATCTGGTGCTGAGCTTCCAGGCCGCTTTCACCGCCCCGATACTGATGATGGCGCAGAACCGCCAGTCCGCCATCGATCGCCAGAAGGCGCAGCTCGATTACGATGTGAACCTGCGTGCCGAACTCGACATCGAGGCCCTGCATCAGAAGATCGACCTGCTCCGCCAGGAAGACATCACCCGGCTGGTCGGCCTGCTCGAGATGCTCACCCGCGAGCGCATGGAGAAGGGCGGCGACAAGGCGTAGGAGCGGCTGGCGGAAGTTCATCGCCCGTGGCATGCAGATGAACAGCCAATCGGGGACCCGTCATGCCCGCGCTCACCACCCTTCTCGCCTTCGCCGGCGTCGCCTTTGCCATGGTGATCGCACCTGGCCCGAACATGGCCTATCTGGTGTCGCGCTCGATCGCCCAAGGGCGTACCGCCGGTCTGATCTCGCTGCTCGGCGTTGCTACTGGCTTTATCGTCTACATGCTGGCCGCAGCACTCGGCCTCACGGCGCTGCTGTTCGCGGTGCCGTTCGCCTATGACGCGATCCGCATCGCCGGGGCACTCTATCTCGGCTGGCTGGCCTGGAACGCGTTGCGGCCGGGCGGGCATTCGCCGTTCGAGCTGCGCGCCCTGCCGCCGGATTCGCCGAAGCGGCTCTACGCGATGGGCCTGTTCACCAGCCTGTTGAACCCCAAGGTCGCGGCGCTCTACCTGTCACTGCTGCCGCAGTTCATCGACAAGTCGGCCGGCAATGTGCTCGGCCAGACGCTGGTGCTGGGCGCCACGCAGATTGCCGTGAGCATGACGGTCAACGCCATCTTCATCGTCACCGCCGGCACCGTGGCGCTGTTCTTCACCGGCCGGCCGTTCTGGGCCCGGCTGCAGCGCTGGCTGATGGGCACGGCGCTCGGCTTCCTCGCCATCCGTATGGCCACCGACAGCAGTCGGTAGAAACGACAAAGGGGCCCGGAGGCCCCTCTGCGCATACATCCTGCGAAGGATCTTTGGATTAGTTCTTGGCCTTGTCGACCAGCGCGCCGGCCTTGATCACGGCGGCGCGCCAGCGCGCCTCAGACTAAGCGTGGAGCAAGGCCCCGCTTAGTTCTTGGCCTTGTCGACGAGGGCGCCGGCCTTGATCCACGGCATCATGCCACGGAGCTTCTCGCCGACTTCCTCGATCTGGTGCTCGTCGGCGAGGCGACGGGTCGCCTTGAAGCGCGAAGCGCCGCCCTTGTATTCCTGCATCCACTCGGAGGTGAACTTGCCGGACTGGATGTCCTTGAGCACGCGCTTCATCTCGGCCTTGGTCTCCGAGGTGATGATGCGCGGACCCGAGACATACTCGCCCCACTCGGCGGTGTTCGAGATCGAGTAGTTCATGTTGGCGATGCCGCCCTGGTAGATCAGGTCGACGATCAGCTTCACTTCGTGCAGGCACTCGAAATAGGCCATTTCCGGAGCGTAGCCGGCTTCCACCAGCGTCTCGAAGCCGGCGCGGATCAGCTCGACCAGGCCACCGCAGAGCACAACCTGCTCACCGAAGAGATCCGTCTCGCATTCCTCGCGGAAGTTGGTCTCGATGACGCCCGAGCGGCCGCCGCCAACGCCCGAGGCGTAGGCCAGCGCGATGTCATGGGCATTGCCCGAGGCATCCTGATGCACCGCGATCAGGCACGGCACGCCGCCGCCCTTCTGGTATTCGCCGCGCACGGTGTGGCCCGGGCCCTTCGGCGCGATCATGATCACGTCGACGGTCTTCTTGGGCTCGATCAGGTTGAAGTGCACGTTGAGGCCGTGCGCGAAAGCGATGGCGGCGCCGTCACGGATATTGGGCTCGATGTCCTTCTTGTAGATGTCGGCCTGCAGCTCATCGGGTGTCAGCATCATCAGGACGTCGGCCCACTTGGCGGCATCGGCGACGGACATCACCTTGAGGCCTTCGCCCTCGGCCTTCTTGGCCGACGGCGAGTTGGGACGCAGCGCCACCACGATGTCCTTCACGCCGGAATCGCGGAGGTTCAGCGTGTGCGCATGACCCTGCGAGCCGTAGCCGACGATCGCGACCTTCTTGGATTTGATGATGTTGAGATCGGCATCCCGATCGTAATAGACGCGCATGGAAGTCTCCTCTTTGTGCGTTGGGCCGGTGCGGCCGATTTGAACTCAGGCGGCCTGGTGGACCGCGTAGATGGCAAGAAACTGTTCCGTCGCCCGGGCCGCGTCGCGCGCGATCTCCGCTTCGGCGGGGGTGAAGGTTTCGCCGAGCAGCAGGCGGATCTGCGCGTCGCGCACGACGAGGCCGAAGAAGCTGCGATAGGCCTCCTCGGAGCTGTCGAAGCGCAGCAACCGCGCCTCCCTGCCGGCTTCCAGCACCGGCTTCAGCCGCTTGCGGATGGCGAGCGGACCGTTCTCGAGGACGATCGCCCCGAGCCCGTGCTTTTCGGCCCCGGCATGGCCGATGGCGAGACGGTTGAGCGTCACCGAGACATCGCCGACGATGGTGCCGAGGAGGTCGCGGGCGAACTGCTCGATGCTCTGGCGCAGCGAGGCGGCATCGAGCCGCCAGCGATCGACCTGCGGCGCCTTCACCTTGGCGGCCTGCCACTGCACGGTGGCGGTGAGCAGTCCGTCGCGATCGCCGAACCACTTGTAGAGCGTTTCCTTGGAGCACGAGGCGCGGCGCGCCACCGAAGTCATGGTCAGCCGGTCGCCTTGCTCGACGAGCAGATCCAGCGCCGCGGTCAGCACCTGCTGCTGACGCGGCGTGAACACCTCTTCGCTATTGGCAACGGCAGACGCCACCATCATCCCCTGCGTTTCGTGAAAGAGGCGTACCGTACCGTACGGTTCGGATCAAGTGGGATTTTGAGACGGGATGCCACACCGCGAACAACGATGTCCCGCGGGTCGGTGAAGTCTGGGCGAACGGCATCAACTTCTGCCCGCTATGGGGCGGCGCCAGTCAGCTCGGCAGTTGTGATGACTGTGGCACCTTCGGCAGCAAAAGCGCGGTTGTGGTCGGCGATCAGTGCCGCCGCGCCGTCGCGATCGCCGGTACTGTGCGCGTCGGCGACTACAGTGACGGCGAGGCCAAGGGCTGCGGCGCCCCGAACCGTCGCAGCTACGCAATGGCCAGTAGCCGCCCCAACGACAATGACGTCGCCGGCACTCGCCGCCCGGACCCACGACAGCAGATCGGGATTGCTGAAGGCGTTGGTGACGGTCTTGTCGAACGTTCGTTCGTCGGCGGCCTGGCCGAGCGCCGGCCAGATGTGCCAGCCCGGGGCACCGGGCTCCAATTGATCGCCCACCGGGCTGTTCTGCCGGATGAAGGCCACCTTGCGGCCGGTAACGCGCGCCCACTCAAGGATCGTTCTGACCCGCGCGACGATGCCATCGGCATCGAGCAGTGGGGGCGCTACCTTGCCGTCGAACATGCCGGTCTGCAGATCGACGACGATTACTGGGGCTTGCGCGGAGGGCTGGTTCATGCCGGCACTTTAGCCGTGGCCGCGGTTTCGGCAATCGGGATAAGTCTGATGTCGGGGGTGCGTACGAATGGCGCGGCAGGCATGGTGCACCCCAAAGTTGGAGGATGAACATGAAGACGTCGCTGCCCACCCGCGCCTTTGGCAAGACCGGCATGGAGATCACCCGTCTCGGCGTCGGCGCCTGGGCGATGGGCGGCAATATGTGGGGGCCGCAGGACGACGCTGATTCCGATGCCGCGATCCGTCACGCCATCGAGCTCGGCATCAACTGGATTGATACCGCGGCGGCCTATGGCGTCGGCCATTCCGAGGAGGTGATCGGCCAGACGCTGAAGGCGCTGCCGGCCGATCGGCGGCCGTTCGTCTTCACCAAAGGCGGGGTGATCCGCGACGCCAACGGGCAGAACCCACGCCGCCTCGCCAATCGGGAGAGCCTGCGCAACGAACTTGAGAATTCGCTGAAGCGCCTGCAGGTGGAGGCGATCGACCTCTACCAGGTGCACTGGCCGGCCGACGACGTGCCGCTCGAGGACTATTGGGCGACGATGCTGGAGCTCAAATCCGAGGGCAAGGTTCGGCATATCGGGCTCTCGAACCACAATGCCGAGCAGCTGGCGCGGGCCGAGGCGATGGGCCATGTCGAGACGCTGCAGCCGCCGTTTTCGATGATCAAGCGTGAGACCGCAGAGGCGATCCTGCCGTGGTGCGCGGCACATGGCACCGGCGTCATCTGCTACAGCCCGATGCAGGCGGGTCTGCTTACCGGCAGTTTCACCAAAGAGCGCGCCGCAACCCTCGCCGACAATGACTGGCGGAAGACCAACCCGGAGTTCACCGGCGAGCGGCTCGACCGCAACCTCGCGCTCGCGGCGGCTTTGAAGCCGGTGGCCGACAAACACGGCACTTCGATCTCCAGCATCGCCCTCACCTGGGTGCTGGCCTGGCCGGGCCTCAGCGCCGCCATCGTCGGCGCCCGCTCGCCGGCGCAGGTCGATGGCTGGATCGACGCGGCCACCATCGAGCTCGATGCCGCCGATCTCGACGCCATCGCCGGCACTATTGGCGCCACCGGCGCCGGTCAGGGGCCGGTCAGGCCGTAAGTGCACGTCGGAGGGGGGAGCCGATGATCACGAAGCGCGACTACAGCATCACCGGGCCCGAGGCGCAGCGCGCCATCGATCGCGGCCTCGCGGCAGCCGAGTGGTATCACACCGAGGTGCCACGCGCCGTCATGAAGGAGCTTATGCAACGCTCCGACGGCCCGGCCATTCGCGACAACCTGATCTGGCTTGGCCTGCTGCTGGTCACCGGCATTGGCGGCATCGCGTTCTGGGGCACTTGGTGGTGCGTGCCGTTCTTCTTCGTTTATGGCGTGCTCTATGGTTCGGCCAGCGATAGCCGCTGGCATGAGTGCGGGCACGGCACGGCGTTCAAGACAGCGTGGATGAACAAGGTGATCTACCAGATCGCCTGCTTCATGCTGATCCGTAACCCGACAACCTGGAAATGGAGCCACGCTCGCCACCACGCCGACACCATCATCGTCGGCCGCGACGTCGAGATCGCGGTGATGCGACCGCCGGTGCTGGCGCGGGTAATCCTGAGCTTCGTCGGCATTGTCGACGTCTGGTACGCCCTGGGCGACATGGTGCGGAACGCTCTGGGCAATGTCAGCGATGCCGAGAAGAGCTTCATTCCCAAGGGCGAGTGGCCCAAGGTGGTGCGCGTAGCGCGCATCTGGGTAGCGATCTACGCGGCGACGGCGGTGGTTGCCATCGCCATGCAGTCGATCCTGCCGTTCATGCTGATCGGGCTACCCCGCCTCTACGGCTGCTGGCACATGGTGATGGTGGGGCTGTTGCAGCATGGCGCGCTGGCCGAGGACGTCACCGACCATCGGCTGAACACGCGAACCGTACTGATGAACCCGATCAGCCGCTTCCTCTATTCGGACATGAACTACCACGTCGAACACCACATGTTTCCGGTGGTGCCCTACCATGCGCTCGAAAGGTTGCACGAGGCCATCAAGCACGACCTGCCCCCGCCGACCCCGTCGATCATCGCCGGCTATCGGGAGATGATCCCGATCTGGCTGCGCCAGCTCCGGGGCGAAGACATCTTCCTGCGTAAGGAGCTCCCGCCGTCGGCCAAGCCCTATCGCGAAGACCTGCAGGTCGATGCGCCGATGAGTGGCGCGGGAGCGGCGGAGTAGGTAACGGAAGGCCTTCCCAGCAAGATCGCGGGCAAGAAAATGCCCCGGTCCATCAGTGGAGCCGGGGCATTGAACAGAGGGCTTCGCGTTCTTACCGGCGCTTTCACCTTGCCCTTTGAACGTGGCTTGCCTCGCTTGGTTCCAGCTTCAGGCTGGCCGTTTGAACTTCCGCACCCGGAAGGCCAGCATGATCAGCAGCACGCCGGCAAAGATCGAGTAGCCGGCAATGGTCCAGACCAGTGACAGCGCCCCTGCCCCCGGCTGGAACAGCAGCAGCAGGCCGAACAGGATGCTGAGCGCGCCGAACAGGCCAAGCACCCACTCGCCCTCGATCTCCTTGCGGGCCTGGATGGCGCCCCAGATGGTCAACACGCCGATGATGATCGCCCAGATGCCGATGAAGATGACGAGGATGAAAGCCGTCATGCCCGGCCAGAAGAAGGCGGCAAGGCCAGCGAGGATGCTGACCACGCCGCTGATCGCCATCCACCAGCGCGGCCCCATGGCCGGCGAATTGGCACGACCCGAGATCGCCGCCCACAGCGCGAAGACGCCGTCGACGAGGGTATAGGCGCCCCAGAGCAGGGTCAGCGAGATGAGCGTGATGGCAGGCCAGAAGATGGCCAGCACACCGAAGGCAATGGCGGCAATGCCGCGCAGCAGCAGCAACCACCAATTGTCGCCAAGCATGGCGCGGAGCCCCGCGGGAAAATCGGAAGGCGTAGAAGTCTCTGTCTCGGCCATCATGCTTCTCCACTGTTGCGCGGGAAAGCTCCGGAACCTCCGAGAGCTCCCGCAATGACAGTAACAGAGTCCCGGGGCGCCGAAAAAGCCAAACTCGGGCCGAAATGGCTCGAATATCTAATGGGTTAGTTAGCCGTTCCGGCCTCATTCGGCCGGCCCCGGGCCGCTCGGCCGCGGCGCAATCCTGGCGCAATGCATGTCGCATATGGCAAATCGTGGCGCGGGGATTCCTCTATGCGATTGCTACTAGTCGAAGATGAGCCGGAGATGGCCGCGGCGCTGAGCGCCGTGCTGCTGCGCTATGACACGGTGGTCGATCATGCCCGCACCAAGCTCATCGCCGAGGAGGCGATCCTCAGCCACGCGCATGACGCAGTGCTGCTGGATCGGAAGCTCCCCGATGGTGATGGCATCGACCTGGTGCCGCTGCTGCGCAAGCGGCATGCCGGCGTGCCGGTGATCATCATCTCGGCGCGTGGCTCGATTGCCGACAAGATCGAGGGGCTCGATACCGGCGCCGATGATTACCTGCCAAAACCCTTCGCCGTTGAGGAACTGCTGGCGCGGCTGCGTGCGGTGTTGCGCCGGCCGATGCAGGTGGCGCCGGAGTCGGTCCAGCTGGGAGCGCTGTCGTTCGATCTCGACAGCCGCGAGGCGCGGGTCGGCGACAGCACCATCGAACTGCCGCGGCGCGAACTGCTGGTGCTCGAGTGCCTGCTGCGGCGGGCCGGTCGAACCGTGCTCCGCACCTCGCTCGAAGACGCAGTTTACGGCTATGGCGACGAGATCCAGTCCAACTCGCTCGATGCCCATATCTCGCGGCTCAGGCGTAAGCTCGCCGACGCGAGGTCTGGTGTCGAGATCCACGGCATTCGCGGTGTCGGGTACCTGATCAAGGCCGCAGCATGAAGTTCTGGCGCCCCCACTCGCTCCGCCGGCGCCTTGCCTGGCGCCTGGTGCTGCTGCAGACCATTACGCTATCGCTGGCATCCGCGCTCCTCACCATCCTCATCCTGCAGCTCAATCCGGGCGAGCAGATCGTCGACAGCTCGCTGGCCGAGGCGGTGGCTGCCGCAATGCAACGCGGACCAAACGGCGAGCTAATCCTCGGCCGCAACGCCGATCTCGACCGCTATAGGACTGAGTCGCCTACGGTCTGGATGATCGTGACCGACGACCATGGGCACACGTTCGAGGATGGCCCAGTGCCCGCCGCTTACAGCGAGATGGCCGCCAGCCTCAACCGGTTGTGGTTTGTCGACATTCGCGACTCGGGTGGTGAAGAAGACCTGGCGGCTGCATTCCACAGCGGCGATACACCGATCGGCAAGCTCTATGTGCTGGCGGGAGGGGGCGCCTTCGTCAGCACCATCTTCGCCGCGATCCTGGTCGGCAATATCTTCATCCTGCCATTGCTGCTGATGCTGATCATCGCCACGGTGATCGCCATTCCGTTGATCGTCCGCAAGGTGATGCGCGGGCTGGACGCCGCCGAGGTGCAGGCCCGCAGCATCAACTTCGACCAGCACGGTACACGGCTGCCACTCGACAAGGTACCCTACGAGGTCCGCGGCCTGGTGACGGCAATGAATGAGGCCCTCACTCGGCTGGACGAAGGCTATGAGCGGCATCGCCGCTTCCTCGCCGATGCGGCGCACGAGTTGAAGACGCCGATCGCCATCCTCCAGACCCGGGTGGAGAATCTCGATACCGGCCCGGAGCGGACCCGCTTGCTCACCGATACGGCGCGGCTGGCGGCAATGGCGGAGCAGTTGCTTGACCTGCAGCGACTGGCCCAATCGCAGATCGACTTCCAGCCGATCGACCTGGTGCCGCTGGCCGAGCGCGTCGTCGCCGACCATGCGCCGCTTGCCATCTCGGCCGGCTACGACATTTCGCTCAGGGCGCCCGATCCGTCATCCTGGGTGCTGGGCGATCGCGGCGCCATCGAGCGGCTGCTGGCGAACCTGACGCAGAATGCGGTGGTGCATGGCGGCAACCAGGGCACCATCGAGATCGAGATCGCCGGCAACGGGGTGTTCGAGGTGCACGACAGCGGACCCGGCATCGCGCCGGAGCATCGGGAGAAGATCTTCGAGCCGTTCTATCGCATCCGTCCGCTGGATCGCGGCGCCGGGCTCGGGCTGAACCTGGTGCGCGAAGTGGTGCGCCAGCACGGCGGCAATATCTCCGTGCTGCCCAGCCATCTCGGCGGGGTGTGCTTCCGCGTCGAACTGCCTGCCGCTGTCGCGCGATAGCGATTTCGACGCCGCGCAATGCTCGCGCAATCCCGACAGTGAAAATGGGCGATGCGGTCAATGAATGACCGCGAGGTCAGTGACTGACCTCGTCCGGTTGCAAGGTGCATGCCGGCGCATCCTCCACTGCCCGGCAACCACCTCCCTGGTTGCGGGGCCTCGTTTTTCGCGGAGTTCCCATGTTCTCGAAGTTTTCCTCCTATGGCCTGGTCGCCGCCCTGCTGCTCGGCGCGCTGCCGGCGACTGCGGCTGACGCGCAGGACAGCCGCTGGAGCGAGCCCTACGCACCGGCGCCGGCCTCGGAATGGACCGGCTTCTACGCCGGTATCCACGGTGGCCTCGCGCCCAAAGCATCCGACTTCAACATCTTCAAGGACTCGAGCCTCGTGGGCGGCGTGCAGGCCGGCTACACCATGCAGCTGGGGCCCGCGGTGATTGGCGCCGAACTCGAGGGCACCTATGCCCGCGGCATCGTCTATGGCGTCGGCAATGGCGAGCTGGAGCAGAACTGGAGCGGCGCCGCCAAGGTCCGCGGTGGTCTCGCCCTTGGTGGCACTCTGGTTTACGGCACGGCCGGCTACGCTGTGGCGCGACTCGACGCCGGCAATAACGTCGTCTCGGACGACCAGTGGGTTGGCGGCGTGTTGTGGGGGGCCGGGCTCGAGCAGAGCTTCGGCAATGGCCTGTCGGCCCGAGTGGAATATACCCAGGCCCGCTTCAACGACGTCGACTCCACCCTTACCGGCAATATCCACCGCACCGACGACCTGACCAACCATGCGGTCAAGGCGGGCCTCAACTTCCGCTTCTAACCATATCGTATCGGGATCGACGGACCTGTCACCCATTCCGTCGGTCCCCAGGGCGGCCCGCGGCCACCCGGACCGCCCATCCACACCCCCGAGGAAAGCAAAATGGCTCTCGCCAGAACCCTGACTGCCGTCGTCATGACGGCTTGCCTTGCCCTATCAGCGATTTCGCCCGCTCTGGCGCAGTCGCCGGCCGATAACCGCATCCACCTCGCCCAGGCCGATGACCAGCGTTGGGCCAATTGCAGCGCCATCGACAACCGGCGCGAGCGCGAACGGTGCGAGCGCGACCACTGGGGCGGTCGCCCGGACAAGAAGAAGAACAATGACGACGATATCGGCGCTGCGATCGGCGCGGGCATTATCGGCCTCACGCTCGGCGCCATCATCGCCGGCTCGGCCGAGAAGGAGCGCAGCAAGCGCGATCGCTATGACGCCGAATACGAACGCTGGCTCGATTACTGCAGTCGCAAGTACCGCAGCTTCGACCCGGAAACCGGTACTTATCGGGCCAGCAACGGACGTCGCTACGTTTGCCGGTGAGCGGCGTCCGGCCGGTCCGGAGCAATCCGGGCCGGCGCTCGCTCCCAAGCCGACAGCCTGCCAAGTGCGGTGGCGCTCGTTTGCGCCGCGCAACAGGTTTTCGCCTTGTCGGTGGTAGGATTTTATCCTACCTTGAGAACGTCCAAAATGCGCAGGTTGTGGAATTGTCGGAAAAACTCAGCATCACGCTCCCGGCGGAGATGGTCGCTCTGATTAAGCAGCAGGTCGAGGCCGGCCATTATGCTTCGACCAGCGAGGTGCTGCGCGTGGCGATGAGGGCCTGGATGCGCGACGAGGAAGAGCACGCCGAGCGTTTGACCGCCATCCGGGCGCGCATCAGCCGGTCGCTGGCTGATCCCCGGCCTGCGGTATCTTCCGCCGATGTCTTTGATCGCCTCGAAGCCCAAGCGCGTCGCACGCCCATTGCCCGCTGATGCATCGCCTGTCGGTCCGGTTCCGCGAGGAGGCTGTTTCCGACCTGGTCGAGGTTCTCGACTATCTCATCGAGCAGGGCGCCGACCCTGGCGTGGCGCTGGGGTTTGTCGACCGCATCCGCAAGCGATGTGAGGCGATCGGCGAACTGCCTGAAGGCTACCCGGCACGACCGGATTTAGGTCCGGCCATCCGCATTGCGCCGTTTGAACGTTCGGCTGTCATCGCCTATCGAGTGCTTGATGCCGGCGTCGAGATCGTCAACGTGTTCTATGGCGGGCGAGATTACGAAGCCATTCTACGCGGCTGACATGGTGATGCGCCCCATTACAGCGACCGAGCCAGATGATCGGCGTTGCGGAACGCCAGCGCCATGATGGTCAGCACCGGGTTGAAGCCGCCATTGGTCGGATGCAGACCGCCATCCGAGACGAACAGGTTGTCGTGGCCCCAGATCCGGCCATAGGAGTCGGTCACCGAGTTCGACGGGTCGGTGCCCATGCGACAGGTGCCGGCCTGATGCTGGCCGCCTGACAGTCCGGGATTGGGCGCGGCGCCCCAGGTGCTGCTGGCGCCGGAGGCGGCGAGCCACTCGTGGGCTCTCCCATGCACATGCCCCGCGGTCCGCACCGTTTCCGGATGGACCCGGCCTGACAGCATCGCCACCGACAAGCCCCATTTGTCGCGGACGTGCCCGGCAATCCGAACGCGGGCGGTTGGATCGGGGATCTCGTGGATCGGGCCGGCGATGCGCAGCACGTGGTGGAAGCTGTCGCGCATGAAATCCTTGGCGCCCTGCCCCCAGCGGCGCAGCCCCGGCGGCAGCACGTTCTTCCAGAAGATGATCGGCGGCTGGACGAAATCATCGGCCAGCATGCCGCCGCCGATGAAGCCTGGATTGCCGTGGTTGTATTGCGTGGTGGCGATGCTGACACCCGGCCCGCGCGAGCCATGCACCTCCGCGTCGAACTGGCCATAAGCCGTGGCGTAGACATGCCCCTGCAGGTTCCTGCCGACGAGGTCGTGACCGTTACCCAAGCCATCCGGCTCGCGTGATGAGGGTGAGTTGAGCAGCAGCCGCGCCGTCTCGATGGCGCCGCCGGCGAGGACGATCGCCTTGCCGCGACCGAATGCTCGGCGCCAGTGCTGTCAGCGAACCGTACGCCGGTGGCCTTGCCGGCGGCGTCGGTCTCGACCCGCAGCACCATGGCGCCGGTAACGAGGTGGCAGCGCCCGGTGGCGAGCGCCCTTTTGATCATGGTGTTCTGGGTGCCGTTCTTGGCATCGCTCGGACACGGAAAGCCAACACAGGTGCCGCAGCCCATACAGGCGCCGCGGCCGTGGCGCGGCTGGCTGTTGATGGCGAGCGGTGGGCGTGTGGTCGAGATGCCGAGCGCCGCGGCGCCGCGCCTGAGCACCGAGGTGGCCGGGCTGTCCGGCAATGGCGGCATCGGATAATCGCGGGCCCGCGGGCCCTCATGGCTATGGGCGCTGCCCTGTCCCGATACACCGATCTCCCACTCGGCGCGCTCGTACCATGGCGCCAGTTCGTCGTAACCGAACGGCCAGTCGACGAGCGACGAGGCCTCGGGCACGCCGTACAGGCTGGCCATGCGGAAATCATCGCGGTGGAAGCGCCAGGCCTGGGCGCCATAGACCAGCGTGCCGCTGCCGACCGCCGCCGCTAGGTTTTGGTAGCCGTTTTCATGCGGGCGCAACACGCGCTCGATGCCATCGGCTCCGACGAGCACGCGCGGATTGCCGTAGAGGTCCGGGCCGGTGTTGTGGCCATAGAGCGCCAGGCGATGGTTGCGCAGGTGATCGCGGTGGCCGCTATCGGCATAGTTGCGCTCAAGCCCCCGCTCGAGCAGCAGCACATGCTTGCCGGCCTCGGCGAGCACACCTGTCGCGACGCCGCCGCCTGCACCGGCACCGACGATGATCACGTCATAGTCGAGCGTGCCGGAGAAGGGCTGCGGCGACTGTCCGTCGCGAGCTGCCGGCCCGGTCGGCCCCTCGGGCAGGCCGTGCTCGTAGCCAAGCATCCGCCACGACGCAGCATCCGGGTTACCGCCATTATCAGGATCGGCATAGACGCCCTCGGCCACCAGTTCGCAGAGTTCGCGGAACCACCCGGGCGCGCCGAGGCCAGCGAGAGCGGTGTCCTTTTCTGCGTTGGTGCTGCTGGCGAAGTCAGCCGGCAGCGCGCTGAGATCGGCGGCAATCGCCGCGCCCAGCTTGGGC
>NZ_LAJE02000218.1 GCF_000970465.2 Devosia insulae DS-56 | reverse complement strand
CCAGCAACCCATCCAGCAGCCACTGCCCTGCTGGCCCTGGTGGGTTACTGCGTGACCACAGCGCATCGACCGGCAGCAGCCGTGGCCAGCCGCGCGGCGTCAGTTCAACCAGCGTGTCGCCGGCATACTGGCGGACCAGCCAGTCGGGCAGTTCGGCCCAGCCAAAACCCTGCTGCGTCAGTTCCAGCAGCATCAGGTAGCTCGGCGCCGACCAGGCGAGGCCGAGCGGCCTTGTGCCGCCGCCGACATAGCTGTTGAGGTAGATCTGCCGCGTCGCCGCCAGTTGCTCGGCGCTCGGGCTTCCGACGGTCGCCAGCGGATGCGCACGCGCCACGAACACCCCCATCCGGGTCGGCTCGGCCATTCGGGCCGCGGCGATACCGCTGGGATAGGACGGCGCCGCAGCGGTCACCGCCAGATGCGCCCGGCCGGCCTGCAGCAGGTCGATGACATCGGCCCCCTCGGCGATTAGGCACTCGAGCTCGATATCGCGATAGCGTCGTTCGAACTCCTGCATCAGCTCGAGATGGTCGCTCTGCCCATAGGTGTCGGAAAGGACGATGGTCAGCCGCGGCTCGACCTTGTCGGAGAGCCGCAAGCTCAGCGCCTCGAGCCGGTCGCCGGCAGCGAGGATTTCCTGCACATGCGCCAGCACCCGCCGCCCCGCCGCCGTCAGCACCGGCAGGCGGCTCGAGCGGTCGAACAGCGTCAGGTCCAGATCGGCTTCGAGGTTGGCGATCGCCGTGCTGATGGTCGACTGGCTCTTGTGCAACTGCCGGGCGGCGGCCGAGAACGAGCCGAGCGCCGCCGCCGCGGCGAAGGCTTCCATGGCTTCGGGGGAGTATCGCATCTATCGATGTTCTCGATGGTATCTATCTTGGTATACCGGAAAAATCGATGCTAGGTCGAGGCGAAATCAAACAGCTGAAGTGTGAGAACACCATGCAACTCCAGAACCGGTCCTTCATCGAGCGCATCGGCCACGCGGTCGGCTTCGAGGTCATCGCGCTGCTCGTCTGTGCGCCGATCGCCGCCTGGCTGCTCGACCGGCCGCTCAGCCATGTCGGGCTGCTGGCCATCCTGCTGTCGACCACCGCCATGGGCTGGAACGTCGTCTACAACCTCGGCTTCGACCGCCTGTGGCCAGTGGCCCGCGTGCCGCGCACCCTCGGCGTCCGGGCGCTGCACGCGCTGGGCTTCGAAGGCGGCCTGGTGCTGGCCGGCGTGCCGCTCGCCGCGTGGCTGCTGCACATCTCGCTGGTCCAGGCCTTCATGCTCGATATCGGCTTCTTCCTGTTCTTCCTGCCCTACGCGTTTGTGTACAACTGGGCGTATGACGGGTTGAGGCAGCTGTGGGTGGAGCGGAAGGTGGCGGGGGTTTAGTTCCGGTGGCTCCGCACCCCCTTGGAGGGCACCAACCATCCCACCCTCAAACCGGCTTCAACAACCGCAGATGATTGTCGAAGTTCAGCTCGAACGTCGTCAGCGGCGCTGGCGAGCCGGCAAGCCCACTCAACGCCCCCTCCCCGCTCGAAGCCAGGAGCCCAACTCTGTCCGGCGCGATGCCGCAGCCGTTGTCGAGCCCGAGGCTCGCGACCACTGTCGCGATATCCGGATCGATGGCGAGGATGGTGTTGCCTTCAGGCGAGGAGACGCCGATCAGCCCGCCATCGGCCGAGGCGGCGACCGAGCCGATATAGTTGCGGAGCTCCCCGAGTGTCGCGTCGGGCAGTTCGATCAGCCGGATCTCGCCGTCGCGCGTCGCATAGCCGACCAGTTGCGGGCGATCGGCCGAGGGCCCGCGGAACTGGCAGCCGAACCAGACGCGGCCCTGGTGGTCGAACGCCATGTGGCGGATCGACAGCTGGTGCAGCCCGCCATCGAGCCGCAACTGCCCGATCCGCTGGCCCGAGCGCCGGTCGACGAAGGCGATCGAGGGATCCATGCTGTCGAGGTTGAGCTCGGTGCGCCCATAATCGGGATGCGTCTCGATCCCGCCATTGGCGACGACGAAGGTCTCGCCATCGGGCATCAGCAGCATCTCGTGCGGGCCGGTGCCAAAGGTGTCGAACTCGCCGATCCGCTTGTAGCCGCCGGCGACGTCATAGATGCCGATCACCCCACGCGCATTGTCGAAATCATTCTCGGTCGCATAGAGCAGCTTGCCGTCCGGCGAGAACGCCCCGTGCCCGAAGAAATGCCGGCCCTCGATGCTGGTCAGCGTCTGCGGCTGACTTCCGCCACGGGGGTCGAAGATCACCGCGAACGTGCCCGGCTGGCGGGCGAACACCACCCCCTGCCCTGATGTCGGCGAGAACGTGATGTCATGTCCGCGATCCGGCAGGTCGACGGTCGAGATCACCGACCCCGCCTCGTTCACCAGCGCCGCGCCGAAGCCGCCTTCGCGCTTCTGGATCGACGAGGCGAAGATCAGTTCGGCGCGCTCCAGCGCTTCGGCGCGCCGCGGCAGCAGCGCCGCGGCAAAGCCAACGCCCGCTGCCTTCAAAAATGCCCGCCGCTGCCACATCGTCAGTCTCCGTCCAGCGACGAGAAGCCGACCGACAGGCCGAGCGCCGCCGCGAGGTTCTCGCCCAGAATGGTGTCGAGCGACTGGGTGACGATCACCAGATAGTCGAGCGCCTTCTTCTGTTTGGGGTCGGCCAAAGCCTGCTCCACCGGTGCGGTCACCACCTTGCCGGCACGCTCGGCATTGCCGAACTCAAAACTGGCGCTGTTCGACACCCAGAGGTTTTCCGCGGTCGTCGCCTCGGCGATACGGGATTTCTGCAGCAAGGCCGCGAGGCCCTCGAAATTGGCGTTGATCGACGGCACCGTCATGCCCGAACGCCAGAACAAAGCCGATTTCGGCTTCGGCGCCGCGCCGTCGCGGCCGAGGAACGGCAACAACCGCTGGTCGCGGATCGCCTCGGTGCCGTGCGCGAGGATCCCGGTCAGCGCCTCGGCCACCTCGCGGAAACTGCGATAGTCGGGATCGGCCTCGGAGGGCTCGAGCAGCCGCTTGGAAATCCCCGCCGGGTCGTTCCACTCGGCCGAGAGCTTCGCCGCGAGATCGGCCTGCAACGTCGCGATCGACAGCGCGTAGCGGCAGCGGAACGCCCATTGCGGGGTCGTCAGTTGTTCGGCGCCGGTGCCGAACAGCAGGAACTCCAGCGCCCCCAGCCCCTGCATGGCGACGCTTTTTCCCGCGAGCTTCTTGGGGTCGGCAGCATCGGGGTCCGCCTCGGCCAGCACACCCTGCACCTGCTTCAGCGCAATGCCTTTGCGATCGGGCCAGAACAGGATCCTGTCGTAGCGGTTGTCGGTCATCAATGGCCCGAGCCGGTAGAGCTCGACCCGCGACCACGCCACCACCGTCGATTTGAACTGCGCCTGCGCTGCTTGAAGGCCGGCGTCCGATGCCGCGAGACAGAGGCTGCCGACACTCATGGTCAGCGACGCGGTCTCGTCGGCATAGTGCGCGAAGCCGGGGCGGATCGCCTCGTTGATCGCCAGCGACACCACCTCTTCCGCCGTGAGCTTTTGCTCCTCAGCCAGCGCAGGCGTCAGGCTCAGCGCCAGGACAACGGCAAGCAACAGGCGCATCACAGCGACTCCAGGAAAGCGATCAGATCATCGCGCTGCGATTTCGGCATGTTTGCGAACGCATCGCGCGATTTCTGCGCCTCGCCGCCATGCCAGAGGATGGCCTCGGTGAGGGTGCGCGCCCGCCCGTCATGCAGGAATTCGGTGTGGCCGGAAACCGTCGCGGTGAGCCCGATCCCCCAGAGCGGCGGGGTTTTCCACTCATAGCCGTCGGCATCGCCTTCCGGACGATTGTCGGCCAGCCCTTCGCCCATGTCATGCAGCAGCAGGTCGGTATAGGGCCAGATCAGCTGGAACTTGTGCGCCTCGATCGGCGCCTTCCGCGAGGTCACGTATTTCGGCGTGTGGCAGGCGGTGCAGTTAGCCGAATAGAATGCTTGCTTACCGCGCAGCACCGCGGGGCCGCCGACATCGCGCCGCTGCGGCACGCCCAGGTTCTGCGAGTAGAAGGTGACGAGGTCGAGCACCGGGTCCGGCGCCTCGGATGGGCCAAGCCGGGCCTGCTCGCCGGTCGGCGCCGCAAGGCACTCGGCTTCTGCCGCCGTGCAATCGCCATGCGGCTTCATCACCAGTGGCGTCGAAATGCCGATATCGCCGGCAAAGGCATCGGCCGATTGTGCCCGGATGCTGGCGGCGCCGGCCTTCCAGCCGAAGCGGCCAAGCGCGCGCTGCCCGCTCACCGCATCGAGGATCATGTTGGGCCGGCCCGAAATGCCGTCGCCATCACGATCGTCGGGGTCGACCTTACTGAGGATATCCTCCTGCGGCACCTGCTCGAGCAGCCCGAGCCCGATCATCGGCGGCGCGACGCGCGGGCTCAGCAGCACGTCGTCGGCCAGCGGGCCATAGGCGAGATCGGAGACCGAGTAAGTCGGCCGCCGCAGCGTCACCACCGTGCCGTCGCCCAGCGTCACCGGGTCGTCGGCGTAGCTGATCACCATCTTGCCTTCCGGCTTGATCCCCTGGATGGCGAAATCCTGCAGCTGGCCGCCATAGGTCGGCTCCTCGATCACCTTGGCACCAGCCGCCAACGCTGCGCGGTCGGCAGCGTCGCGCGGCGGGATCGAAAGGCGCAGGAACATCGATACGGCATCGTCGCCATTGCCCGATGGCGTATGGCCGCGCCCGTCTTTGAGGTGGCAGTTCTGGCAGCCGCGCGCATTGAACAGCGGCCCGAGCCCATCCGACGCCTCGGTAGAGGCCGGCGACGACACCCAGAGTTTCCTGAACAGCGCGTTGCCGAGCTTGAACTCGGCTTCCTGTTCAAAACTGATATTGGCCGACGAGAACGAGAAGATGTCCTGGTTGACGCGCTTCTTCACCGTGCCGGCCCCGCCCGGCAGCTGCTCGAAATTCTCGGGTTTGGAGAAATCGCTGGTGGGCGCCGTAACCGACAGGACCCGCTTCAGGTCCTTGGGCGTCAAATCGGAACGGGTCCCGCCGTCGCTGGCGACGGCGAGACCCGCGATAAGGGTTATGACCAGGAAAACGGTCAAGCGCTTGTGCATGTCTCGCACTCTAGGCTTCCCGGCCATAGACCGGGATGAAACGCAGCATCGCGGATTCTGGCAACCCGCGACGCCGACAAAGCTTTGGAAAACCAAAGCCGGACTGAGACTCGGCTACTGGAACACGGCGTCCGGGTTGGTCAGGCTGTCCGACTGCTCGATGGTCACGGTGTCGCCGAGCTCCAGCAGCGCCACGGCGCGCTCGATACCACGGGTCTGGGCGATCAGGCCATCGATCGCCGCCTGCACAACCGCGTTACCTTCGGTATTCCCCTCGGCGATCATCTGGTCATACTTTTCGACCGTGTCGCCGCGGGTCTTCATCAGCTCCATCTTGGCGACGGTGTCGGCCAGCAGCGCCTTGAGTTCGGTATCGACGGCGGCGTCCTTGCTGGCAATCAGCTCCGAGATCGACGGGCCTTCGACCACCGAACCATCAACCCGGGTGTACTTGCCCAAATAGACGTTCTGGATGCCGATCGCGTCGTTCAGATGCGAGATGTAGGTGTTGTCCGAGAAGCAGTCGTGCTCCTCTTCCGGATCGTGCAGCAAGAGGCCAAGCTTCATGCGCTCGCCCGCCAGCTCGCCGAACGACAGCGACCCCATGCCGGTGAGGATAGTGGCGAGCCCCTGCCCGCTGAGCGCCGCGCGCGCCGCGCCGCCGTCCTGCCAGTTGGCGACCATTTCCTCGAGATCGGTGACCAGGAGGTCGGTCGCCGCATCGAGATACTGGCCGCGCCGCTTGGCATTGGCTTCGGTCGAATAGTCGGTGAACGGCCGCTCGCCGGCGCCGGCTTCCGTACCATGCAGGTCCTGGCCCCACAGCAGGAACTCGATGGCGTGGTAGCCGGTCGCGACGTTGGCTTCGATGCCGCCGGCTTCCTGCAGCGTATCCTGCAGGAACGCCGGGGTGATCTCGGCCGCGTCGACCTCGGTGCCGTCGATGGTGATCTTGGAATTGGCGATGATGTTGGCGGTGTAGAGCCCGTTCTCATCGCTCTCGGTGCCATAGGAGGCATCGACATAGTCGATCAGGCCCTCATCCAGCGGCCAGGCATTCACCTTGCCTTCCCATTCGTCGACAACCGGGTTGCCGAAACGGAACGCTTCGGTCTGCTGGTAGGACGGACGCGATGCCTTCCACGCCTCGCGCGCTGCGGCCAGCGTTTCCTCGCTCGGGTTGGCGATCAGTGCGTCGGTCGCCGCGTCGAGCGCCTTGGCAGTGCTGAGTGCGTCCTCGTAACCGGCGAGCCCGATATCGGCGTAGGTCTTGAGGATGGCATCGGCAGTGGGTTCGGCGGCATTGGCAAGCCCGGCGCCCATCGCCGCCATGCCGATCGAGAGGGCAAGCGTGCTGATCTTCATTACTGAAATCTCCTGGAGCAGGCCTGCGCGGGCCCGTTGGTAGGGCGGACTATCAAAGTGGATAGTCGGCTTCAAGAAATATCGACCCAGCTTGGAACGGCTCTAATCTGGCTTTCCTCCGCCCATCTCGACTCGCCCAAGCAAAACGGGCACTGTCACAATTGTCACAATTGACTTCGGAGGGGGTCCGAACGCTGTCTCGCCTGCGCCGCCTGACTTTGTCGGGGCAATGGATCGCCTCGCCTTCCACCGCGCACCTTGGGGGTGTCACGTGGCTGTCACACGGCCAAAATAGGTGAAGCGCGGCTTTAGGGGCTCCTCCCGAGTCAGGACAAGAAGCCAAAATTCCAGGGAGACTTGAGAATGATCGTCAAGAATGCGCTCGTCGCTTCGGTATCGGTCGCGGCCCTCGCCGCTTCGACCTTCACCGTATCGGCGCAGACCGACCTCGCCGCGCTGTACGAAGCCGCGAAAACTGAGGGACAGCTGACCACCATCGCCCTGCCGCACGACTGGTGCGGCTATGGCGCCGTGATCGAGGCCTTCAAGGCCAAGTACCCGGGCATCACCATCAACGAGCTGAACCCCGATGCCGGCTCGGCCGATGAAATCGAAGCCATCAAGGCGAACAAGGGCAATACCGGCCCGCAGGCCCCCGACGTGATCGACGTCGGTCTCAGCTTCGGCCCTTCGGCCAAGGCCGAAGGCCTGATCCAGCCGTACAAGGTCTCGACCTGGGATACGATCCCGGATTCGGCCAAGGACGCTGAAGGCTACTGGTACGGCGATTATTATGGCGTGCTGTCGTTCCTCGTGAACACCGACCTCGTTTCGAAGGTCCCGACCTCGTGGGCCGACCTCAAGGGCGCCGACTATGCCAACGCCGTGGCGCTCGCCGGTGATCCGCGCGCTGCCAACCAGGCCATCCAGGGCGTCTATGGCGCCGGCCTCTCGACCGGTGCTGCCGATGCCAAGGCCGCGGCCGACGCTGGTCTCGCCTACTTCGCCGAGCTCAACAAATCCGGCAACTTCGTCCCGGTGATCGGCAAGGCCGCTTCCACCGCCCAGGGCACCACCCCGATCGTCGTGGCGTGGGACTATAATGCTCTGGCCTGGCGCGATGGCTTTGCCGGCAACCCCAAGGCCGAAGTCGTCGTGCCGTCCGACAGCGTCGTCGCCGGCGTCTACATCCAGGCGATCTCGGCTTTTGCGCCGCATCCGAATGCCGCCAAGCTCTGGATGGAATACCTCTACTCCGACGAAGGTCAGCTCGGCTGGCTGGCTGGCTATTGCCACCCGATCCGCTTCAACGACCTCGCCGCCAAGGGCTCGATCCCGCAGGAGCTGCTCGACAAGCTGCCGCCGGCCGAGGCCTATGCCAAGGCCGTGTTCCCGACCCTCGACGAGCAGGCTGCCGCCAAGGAAGTGATCACCGGCCAGTGGGACGCCGTCGTCGGCGCCAACGTCCAGTAATATGACCAATGTCAGCTCTGTAGCTGACCCCGCGGCCGGCCCGGTTTCCACCGGGCCGGCCGTGCGCGTCGGCGGAAACCCGTTTCGATTTTTCACGCGGCTCCGCCTCGGCGATATCATCGCCATTGCGCCGTTCATCATCTTCGCTTTGCTGTTCCTCCTGATCCCGACGCTCGGCCTCGTGGTCGGCGCTTTCCAGGATCCGCAAGGCAATTTCACCCTGCAGAACGTCATGGACCTGGCGACGCCGCAGATCGCCGCCTCGTTCTGGATTTCGATCCGGGTTTCGGTGACATCGGCCGTGCTCGGCGCCGCCATCGGGCTCGCCATTGCGCTGGCCATCATCCGGGGCAAGCTCCCCTCCGGCATCCGTTCGACGGTGATGACCTTTTCCGGCGTCGCCTCGCAGTTCGCCGGTATCCCGCTGTCTTTCGCCTTCCTCGCGACGCTCGGCCGGCTCGGCCTGGTCACCGTGCTGCTGAAGTTCGCCGGGTTCGACCTCTACAAATCCGGCTTCAACCTTTTGAGTTTCTGGGGCCTCACCATCACCTACCTCTACTTCCAGATCCCGCTGATGATCCTGATCATCGCGCCGGCGATCGACGGGTTGAAGAAGGAATGGGGCGAGGCCGCCGCGACGCTCGGCGCCACCAATGGCCAGTTCTGGCGCTATATCGGGCTGCCGGTGCTGTGGCCGAACCTGCTCGGCACCTTATCGCTGCTGTTCGCCAACGCGTTCGGGGCGATTGCGACGGCTTATGCGCTTACCGGCTCGTCGCTCAACATCGTCCCCATCCTGCTCTATGCGCAGATCCGTGGCGACGTGCTGCATAACCCCGGCCTCGGCGCCGCGCTGGCGCTCGGCATGATCGTCATCACCGCGCTCGCCAATATCGTCTACCTGGTGATCCGCACCCGTGCCGAGAGGTGGCTCAAGTGAAGCCCGCCAAGCTCTGGAGCTGGATCATCTTCGCCTTCGGCGCGGCCTATTTCATCGTGCCGCTGCTCGCCACTTTCGAGTTCTCGCTGCGCATCCGCCGCGAGGGCTACACCTTCGATGCCTATACCTCGGTGTTCTCCGACGGGCGCTTCCAGGCCTCGTTCAGCTACTCGCTGCTCATCGGTGTCTGCGCCATCATCGTCGGACTGCTGATCGTCGTGCCCGCCGCCTATTACGTGCGGCTGCGCGCCCCGCATCTGAGGCCAATCATCGAGTTCATCACCCTGCTGCCACTGGTGATCCCGGCCATCATTTTGGTGTTCGGCTATATCCGTATGTACAACACCTCGTCTGCGCTGCCGCTGCTCGGCACCAATCTCGGCACGGACATCCTGCTGACGCTGGCCTATGTGGCGCTGGCGCTCCCCTACATGTACCGGGCGGTCGATACGGGGCTGCGCACCATCGACGTGCAGACCCTCACCGAGGCTGCCAATATCCTCGGCGCCAACCAGGCGACGATCATCGCCAAGGTGATCTTTCCCAACATCATCGTCGCGGTGCTGTCGGGCGCTTTCCTGACCCTCGCCATCGTCATTGGCGAGTTCACTATCGCCAGCCTCCTCAACCGGCAGGTGTTCGGCGTCTACATGCAGAATGTCGGCGCCAACCGGGCCTTCGAGCCCGCCGCGCTCGCCGTCATTTCCTTCGTTATCACCTGGGGCGCCATGGGCATGATCCAGCTGCTGGCGCGTTTCGCCCCCAAAACCGCTCGTAGGGACTAGACCATGGCCGAAGAATTCCTGCGTATCGACAAGCTGGTCAAAACCTTCGGCGGCAACCAGGTCGTCAAGGGCGTCGACCTCTCGTTCAACAAGGGCGAGTTCGTCAGCCTCCTGGGCCCCTCGGGCTGCGGCAAGACCACTATCCTCAGAATGATCGCCGGCTTCGAGCGGCCGGATTCGGGCCGCATCCTCGTCGAAGGGAAGGACATTTCCGGCCTCGCTCCCAACCAGCGCAAGATCGGCATGGTGTTCCAGGCCTATGCGCTGTTCCCCAACATGAACGTCGCCGACAATATCGGCTTCGGGCTGAAGATCGCCGGCATGCCCAAGCCGCAGCGCGAAGCCCGGATCGAGGAAATGCTGCAGCTGATCGGCCTTTCGGGCTACGGCAAGCGCTACCCGTTCGAACTCTCGGGCGGCCAGCAGCAGCGCGTCGCGCTGGCGCGCGCGCTCGCCCCCAGCCCCCGGATGCTTCTGCTCGACGAGCCGCTTTCGGCGCTCGACGCCAAGATCCGCGTCTCGCTGCGCGAGCAGATCCGCCAGATCCAGCGCGAGCTGGGGATCACCACGGTGTTCGTGACGCACGACCAGGAAGAGGCGCTGTCGATCTCCGACCGGATCGTCGTGCTCAACACCGGCAATGTCGAGCAGTTCGGCCAGCCGTTCGAGATCTACAACCGGCCGCAGACCAGGTTCGTCGCGACCTTCGTCGGCACCCTCAACACCCTCAACGCCACGGTCGCCGATGCCGGCGCCAAGACCGTGACACTCGGCGGCACCACTGTCACCATCCCGGCCCTCCCCGCCTCGGCGCGCAACGGCGAAGCGGTGGCGCTGACCATGCGGCCCGAAGCCGTGTCGCTGGCCAATGGCGCGACGCGCGACATCGTGCTCGACGGCAAGGTGGCCGAAGTCAGCTTCCTCGGCTCGGTGATCCGCCTGAAGGTCGACCTCGGCGACAACGCCGTGAACCTCGACACTTTTAACGACCAACGCACCCCACCCCCGGCCCACGGCGCGCCGGTCCGCATCGGGATTGCTTCGAGCGACGTGCTGGTGCTGGAGCGGTAGGGCCACTGCCCCCTCTCCCCTGAGGGGGAGAGGGCAAGTGCAGCTAGGACCGTCTGGTCCGTAGCGGAACTAGGGTGAGGGGTTCAGCTTCTCAGCGAGCGTGTGTTGAGCCGCTTCACCCCTCATCCGGCGCTTCGCGCCACCTTCTCCCCTGAGGGGAGAAGGGATAAAGGTGCCCCGCAAATCGCGGAGCACCCATGACCACCCCACTCGTCACCACCGACTGGCTTGCCGAACATATCGACGACGCCAATGTCGTCCTCGTCGATGCCAGCTGGTACATGCCGGCGGCCAACCGCAGCGGGCGCGCCGAATACCTCAAGAGCCACCTGCCTGGCGCGGTGTTCTTCGGCATCGACGATATCGCCGACAAGACCACCACCCTGCCCCATATGCTGCCGACGCCCGAGGCGTTTGCTGACGCCGTGGGAAAACTCGGTATCGCCGATACCGACACCATCGTCGTCTACGACGAAGCCGGCGTCTTCGCCGCGCCGCGCGTCTGGTGGAGCTTCCGTGCCATGGGTGCCAAAGACGTGCGCGTGCTCGACGGCGGCGGCCCGAAATGGCGCACCGAGGGCCGGCCGACCACCTCGGGCGAGGAGCAGCCGGCAGCCCGGACTTTCGTCCCGCACTACCAGCCGGCGCGGGTGCAGGATTTCAACGCCGTGCTGGGGCTCACCCTGTGTCTTCTACACATCT
>NZ_LAJE02000217.1 GCF_000970465.2 Devosia insulae DS-56 | reverse complement strand
CCTCAAGGGGGAGGGGAGCTAGCGGCCGGTGCGTGAGAACGCTAAAGCAACCCGCCCAGCCCCAGGCTCACGCCGACGCCGCCGACATTGACCGAGACGCCGTTGCCGCCGCCGACATTGACCCCGACATTGGTGCCGCCGACATCCACGTCCACGGAGGCGCCACCGCCGCCGACTTCGGCGCCGACCCCGACGCCAACCGGTGTGGTGACACCAACCGTCACCCCGCCGGTGCCGACCCCGACACTGGCATTGGTGCCGGCGACGCCGACTCCAACCGTTGTGCCGGCGGCGCCGGTGGTGGTGGGACCTGAGATCACCTGGCCATTGGCGCTGACGACCTGGGTCGAGCTGGCGCCTCGGCCGGTGACGGCAAGCTCGCCTGCCGCCGAGACGGTGGCCTGCTGACCGGCGGGCACCAGTACATGCGCGCCGCTTTGCTGGTCGCTGACCTCGACCTGGCCGCGGGTCACCTTCACCGAAGACTGGCTCTTGCCGGATTTGACGATGAAGTGGGTGCCCTTGACCACGGCGGCGAGGAACGGCGTCTCAACCGCGAAGTGCTGAACGTTTCGCACCTCGGCCTCGATCTCGACCGTGCCGAAATGCTGCTGCACGGTGGTGAAGCGCTTGCCGGTCTTGTCCCTGATCTGGATCTGGGTGTTGCCGCCAAGGCTGATCACCTCGGCATCGCGCTGCAGATCTACCCGGCCGTTGCCGAGGGTGCGGATGACGCGGTCATCGGGCACCACATCGCCGCGCTGCAGCTTGGCCCAATCGCCCGCCACCAGTTGCAGCACCTGGCCGCGCAGTTTCACCGCCACCCAGTCATCGGCAAAGGCCGCCGAGGCAAGGGTGGAGCCCATCGCGACGACGAGCAGCAGCAACGTAAACATCCTGTTAAACATGAGGGGCCTCCTGGCTACCCAATCGCATCTCGGGAGCCATAGGCCGGTCGGGCCGTCGCCGATTCCTTAACGAGACCTCTGTTGTGATCCGCGCGGCGCTCACACTGTGATTAAGCGTAAACGCGTAGGTGCGACGATCGCGAAAATTGCACCTATTGGGCCGGGACGCGGTGGTGAGCAGCTCACAGCCCCTCGACAGCTTCCGCCATTCCGCCTATATCGCGCGCCCTGCCGCCGTTTCACCCGGTGCAGCTTTCGGCACAGTTCTGGAGACGAGAATGGCGCGGACCCAGTGCGGCATGGATTTCGGCACTTCCAACTCCACCCTCGCGGCAGCCGGCGGCAACATGCCGCCGCGGCTGTTGCCGCTCGAGGACGGCAAGCCGACCATCCCCTCGGCGATCTTCTTTTCGTTCGAGGAAGACCGGACGTTTTTCGGCCGGCAGGCGGTGAGCGAATATGTCACCGGCGCCGATGGGCGGCTGATGCGCTCGATCAAGAGTGTGCTCGGGACGTCTTTGTTCAACGACACCACAAGGGTGAAGCGCGACGCGCTGAAGTTCTCCGAGATCCTCGGGCGCTTCATTGCCGAACTGAAGCGGCGCTCGGAGGCTTCGCTCGGCCATGAGATCGAAGACATCGTCTGCGGCCGCCCGGTGCGTTTCGTCGATGACGACGACAAGGCCGATGCCGAGGCGCAGCGCCAGCTCGAGGGCGCGGTGCGGGCGCAGGGTTTCAGGCACATCGAGTTCCAGTTCGAGCCGATCGCCGCGGCGCTCGACTACGAGCAGCAGGTGCGCGGCGAAGAGCTGGGGCTGGTGGCCGATATCGGTGGCGGCACCTCGGACTTCACGGTGATCCGGCTGTCGCCGGAGCGGGCCCGGCGCGCCGACCGCAAGGCGGATATTCTCGCCACGGCCGGCGTCCATGTCGGCGGTACGGATTTCGACCGGCTGCTGTCGCTGAAGAAGGTGATGCCGCTGATGGGCTATGGCACCGAGACGGCGGATGGCAAACGCCCCCTGCCCTCGGCGCCCTATTACGACCTCGCCACCTGGCACCGGATCAATCGGCTCTACAACCAGAAGACCCTGCTCGAGCTGCACTCGACCTACCAGGAGGCGCAGTTCCCCGACCTCGTCAGCATGCTGATCGCGCTGGTCGAGGACCGGCAGGGCCACCGGCTGGCCGGCCGGGTCGAAGAAGCCAAGATCGCGCTCAGCGAGGCGCCGCAGACCGAGTTCCGCTTCGTGACGCGCGACGTCAAGCTCGAGACGCCGATCACCGTCGAGCAGTTGCACGCGGCGCTCGAAGGCGCGACGGGATCGATCGCCGCGGCAATCGGCAGGACGCTGGCGGCGGCGGGCGTGCCCGGCAGCCGGATCGATACGCTGATCCTCACCGGCGGTTCGACCCGCGTGCCGGCAGTAGGCAATATGCTCAGGGCGCTGTTTCCCGAGGCCAGGGCCGTCGAAACCGATGCCTTCGGCAGCGTCGGTCTCGGCCTCGCCCTCGATGCGATGCGGCGGTTCAGCTAGCCTTCAGCTTCCTCCCGCTACGCCTTCTCAAGTGCATACGCGCGCGAGGGGGATTTTCGATGCTGCCGATCCGTTTGCTGCTGTCGGGGCTGGTCGCCCTGTTATTGTTCGCTGCGCCTGTGGCGGCCGCCGAGAAGGCGATCATCATCCTCGATGGCTCCGGCTCGATGTGGGCGCAGATCGACGGCAAAGCCCGCATCGAGATCGCCCGCGAGACGCTGAACACGGTGCTGGAGGGCGTACCCGCGGAACTCGAACTCGGCTTCATGAGCTACGGCCACCGCGAGAAGGGCTCGTGCGACGACATCGAACTTTTGGTACCGCCGGCCGCCGGAACCGGCGCGGCGATCAGTGAGGCGGCTGCGGGGATTACGCCGACCGGCAAGACGCCGATCTCGGCGGCAGTGCAGCTGGCGGCCGAGGACCTCAAATACACCGAGGACAAGGCGACGGTGATCCTGATCACCGACGGGCTCGAGACCTGTGAGGCCGATCCTTGCGCGCTGGCCTCGACGCTCGAGGGCCAGGGCGTCGATTTCACCACCCATGTGGTCGGCTTCGGGCTCACCGATGAAGAGGGCAAGCAAGTCGCCTGCCTCGCCGAGAATACCGGCGGCAAGTACATCGCGGCGGGCGACGAAGAGACACTGACCGAGGCGCTGAAGGACACGGTGGCCGAGGTTGCGGCGCCGGCGGAGCCCGAACCGGCGCCCGCCCCCGAACCCGCCAAGGCCGAGTTCAATTTCGATCCCGATGCGAGCCTCGCCGAAGGCGGCGAGTCGCTGGACGAAGACGCGGGACTGGTCTGGGAGGTCTACAAAGCCAATCCGGACGGCAGCATCGGCGAGTACGTCACCACCGATTACGGCATCAACTGGAAGACCAATCTCGAACCCGGCGCCTATGTGGTGCGCGCCACGCTCGATTTCGCCAAGCTGGAACAGCCGGTGACGATCGAGGCGGGGACGGTGGCCGAGCCACTGTTCGTGCTCGACGCCGGCCGGCTGATCATCCGGCCGCTACCGAACGCCGGCGCCGAACCCGACCCCAATGCCGCGGTGTTCACCGAATTCCCCGGCGGCGCCAGCACGACCAGCTACGGCGAGACCAAGCTCTATGTGCCGGCCGGCGATACCAGGGTTGAAGTGAGCATCGGCAGCGGCAAGGTGTCCGAGCTGGTGCCGGTGCAGTCCGATACCACGGTGGTCAAGGACATCGTCGTCGGGGTCGGCGTCGCGGCGGTCAACGCCTTCTATGTCGAGGGCATGAAGGTCGAGGACGGCAACCTGTTCGAGGAGATCTTCGAGGCCAAAAAGGACCTCCAGGGCAACCGCAAGTCGGTGGCCTACAATTACGGCCCGGACCACAATTTCGAGCTGCCGCCGGGCGACTATGTGCTGGTGTCGACGGTGGGCGGTGCGACGCTGGAAACGCCGTTCAGCATTGTCGCGGGTGAGCGGACCGAGGTCGGCGCCATGCTCGGCGCCGGCGTCGTGGCGATCACCGCGCCGGGCACCGACAAGGTCGAGGTGTTCGGCGCCAAGGCGGACATCCAGGGCAACCGCAAGTCCTTCACCTACGGCTTTGGCGGGGCATTGCAGACCACGCTGACGGCCGGCGACTACCTGGTCGTCGCATCGCCCGCCGAGGGAGCGCCGAAACAAACCAGCATCAGCGTGGTGGCCGGCGAGCGACTGGAGATCACGGTCGAGTAAAGCTCAGGCGGCGCGGTCGCGCAGCTCCTCGAAGCCCGCAGCGTAGAGATCGACGAGCTTGCGGGCACGCTCCATGGCGATGCCACGCCCTTCGCGCAGCAGCGCTGTGGCCTTGGTGGGCAGCACCGCGCCGGTGCCGGGCTCAAGCAGAATGGCATGCCATTGGGCGGCACGCGTCACGCGGATGGTGTAGCCGCGATAGCTATCGTCCAATGCGTAGTCTCCTGCGTAGTTGTACTGGCGCGCTAATGCGACGCTGCACCCAGGGTTCCACTGGCTCAACGCGGCCGTGATCACAACTGCTGGGCGGTGTGAATTGCGGGGAGAACGGGAAACGTGATCGGCAGCGTCACGATTCAGAGGAAATCGTCGCGCTGCGGGCTTCGGCGCCCCCCGCACCCGCGATGACTGCACGGTTCATCGCGGCTTCAGCGGCGCCGGCGCAACCTCCCCGTCATCACGGAGGAGGAACTCCAATGTTCAGGTCATTCATGCTCGGGGTCGTGCTCACGGCGCTATTGGCGATGCCGGCGGCGGCCGCCGAGGTCGAGCTCGACGCCAACGACAGCGGGCAGATCGAATTCGTCATGCCCTCGGGCAATGTCGGCTGCATCGTCACCCCGGAAGGCGGCACTGACGTCTATCAGCCGGAAGACGGCGGTCCCGAGATCATGTGCGACCGGGTCGAACCGGAATATGTCCGCGTCGTGCTCGGCGCCGACAGCGCCGAAGAGCTCGACGAGGTTGGCGACCCCAGCTGCTGCGGGGCCGAGCAGGTGCTGCACTACGGCCAGTGGGCCGAAATTGAGGGCTTCCTCTGCTATTCGAAGAAGACCGGCCTCACCTGCACCACCGAGGACGAAGCCCACGGCTTCAGCATGGCGCGCGCCGGTATCGAGACCTGGTGAGCGGGCGGCCTGGCTTCTCTGATCTGACCGCTTGCCATCCGGCAGCGCTCCAAACTCGGTGTCATCCCTGCGAAAGCAGGGACCCAACTCGCCGTCGCGCAGGTGGATGGATGGGTCCCTGCTTTCGCAGGGATGACAGCCGGTGGGTGGGGCGTGATCGCAACTTAGCCCGCAACGGGGTGACGCTGGGCATGCGAACAAAGGCTCTGCAAATCCCCCAAACTCGGTGTCATCCCCGCGAAAGCGGGGACCTCCGTTTGCGATCGTGCGGCAGGCACCAAAACAGAGGTTCCCGCTTTCGCGGGAATGACCCAGTGGGTGGGGCACGACCCGTATGCGACTTCACGAGGACAGGCTGAAAGCCCCCCTACAAAAAATCGTCGCGACGCGGCGTAAAGCTGTCGATCAGCTTGCCGGCTTCGAGCGCCTTGACCCCGTGCACCAGCCCTGATGGCACGATGTAAGCGCCGCCCTTGGCGATTGTTTCGGTGACGCCGTCGATGGTCACCTCGAACACCCCTTCGGCGACGTAGCTGGTCTGGAGGTGCGGGTGGGAATGCAGCGCGCCGATGCCGCCCTTTTCGAAGGTGAATTCGACCAGCATCAGTTCGGGCAGGTCGAGGATGACGCGGCGGGAGGAGCCATTGAGCTCGGTCTGTTTGCCGTCGCCGGGCTGCGCAAAGAGGGGGGACATTCTGTCACTCACAGTTTGTAGGCCTTCCTGACCAGGTTGTAGGCGAGATCTTTGGCGACTTCGTGGGCTTCGTCCTCATCGAGCCGATGCTCGGTGACGAGGCGGGCGAGGAAGGCGCAATCGACGCGGCGGGCCACATCGTGGCGCGCCGGGATCGAGGGGAAGGCGCGGGTGTCGTCGTTAAAGCCGACGGTGTTGTAAAAGCCCGCGGTTTCGGTGGCCATCTCGCGGAAGCGGCGCATCCCCTCGGGGCTGTCGTGGAACCACCAGGGTGGCCCGAGCTTCAGCGACGGGTAGACCCCGGCCAGCGGCGCCAGCTCGCGCGCGTAGACGCTTTCATCGAGGGTGAAGAGGATGATCGACAGTCTTGGGTCGGTGCCCACCGCATCGAGCAGCGGCTTCAGCGCCCCGACATAGTCGGTGCGCGAGGGGATATCGAAACCCTTGTCGCGGCCGAATTTGCTGAGCATGGCCGGCGAATGGTTGCGCCAGGCGCCGGGGTGGATCTGCAGCACCAGCCCGTCATCGATCGACATGCGGGCCATCTCGGTCAGCATCTGGGCCCGGAACAGGGCGCGCTCGCGGGGCTCGGCCTTGCCGGTGCGCACCTTGTCGTAGAGCTGGCCGGCCTCCTTGGGGAGGAGGTTGGCGGTCTCGGCGGTCGGGTGGCCATGGTCGGACGAGGTGGCGCCGAACTGTTTGAAATAGGCGCGGCGCTTGCGGTGCGCCTCGAGATAGCCGTTCCAGTGGCCGGTATCCTCGCCGGTGATCTCACCGAGCTTATCGAGATTGGCGGCGAAGCCGGCGAAATCCGGATCGACCACCGAATCGGGGCGATAGGCCGGGATCACCCGGCCCTTCCAGCCGCTGCCCTTGATCATCCGGTGCCATTTGAGATCATCGAGCGCCGCGTCGGTGGTCGAGATCACTTCGAGGTTGAAGCGCTCGAACAGGGCGCGCGGGCGATAGTCATCGCGCCCAAGCCGCTCAGCGATCTGGTCGTAGACGGCATCGGCATTCGTCTCGCTCAGCCGCTCGGTGACGCCGAACAGGGTGGCGAAGGTGTGGTCGAGCCAGGATCGGGTCGGCGTGCCGCGAAACAGGTAGTAGTTCTTGGCGAACAGCCGCCAGATTGTCCGGCCGTCGGTCTCTACCGCCGAGCCGTCGGCGGTCGGGACGCCCAGATCCTCGAGGCGGATGCCCTGCGAGAACAGCATGCGGAAGACGTAGTGATCGGGGACGATCAGCAGTTGCGCCGGATCGGGAAATTTCTCGTTCTCGGCATACCAGCGCGGCTCGGTGTGGCCATGCGGCGAGACCAGTGGCAGATCCTTGATCCCGGCATAGAGCGCCTGCGCCAGGCCACGCGCCTTGGGTTCGGCATCGAACAGCCGGTTTTCGTCGAGCAAAGTCATGGTCACACGGTCCTCCGAACCACTTGGTTACTTAGCGCTGGCCCCGATGTCAAAGCCGAGGGCTTGATCCCTCTCATTAGCCCTGCAATGGGTCGACGAGGAGGATTGGCAATGAGCGGCATTATCGAACGGATCGAGCGCGAGAGCGGCGTCGAGGGGCTGGTGGAGATTCTGGCCGAGCGACTCAACCCGTCCGACCTGCAGTCGCTGCTGATCAAGGTGACGCGCCGCCGTGCGGACAAGCGCCGCCCGGCCGAGCTGCTCAAGGATTTTGCCACCAGCCGCTTCTTCGGCGTGGCCCGGCCGGATCGGGCGGCGCTGCTGGCCTGGGAGCAACTGGCGCTCGCACTATGTGAAGGCCGGTTCGAGCCGGTGGAACTGTCGCCGGTGACGCCGCTCGGCGCCTGCTCGGTGGTGGCGACGGTGGACCAGGACTGGTCGATCGGCACGACGCGGCGCGGCGAGGTGGTGTCGGACCCGACCAACGTCCTGGCGCTGGAAGCGGCCCGGCTGCGCCAGGCCGGTGGCGACGACGTGCACCTTGCGGCCAGCCACCGGGTGGTGCGGCCGCAGAACTATGGCGACGGCAAAATGCTGGCGCATTTCCGGCTGTTCGCCCTGGTCAGCGGCGGCCGCGATCGCGGCGGCTACGGCTTCGAGGCTGAAGCGCTGCGCCGGCAGGTGGGGCTGCTGCTCGAAGCGTTCGGGCAGTTCCTGGCGCCGGGCACGGCGCTGCGGCTCGGCTACACCCGGACGTCGGCGCCAAATGTCGACGCCCGGCTCGAAGCGCTGCGCGGCGTCGCCGAGGCCAATGGCGCCGAGCTGTTCGAGGAGGTCGGCCGCGAGGCGGCAGGCGGCTATTATGCCGGGTTCTGCTTCCACATCTTCGCCGGCGACATGCAGCTGGCCGACGGTGGCGTCGTCGACTGGGGCGCCAAACTTACCGGCAACGGCAAGGAGCGCATGGTGATCTCCGGGTGCGGCGTCGAGCGGCTACTGGCGCTGCGGGGCTAGGGCGCACGCATTTTGACCCGCAACGTTCACCGGTTTGCCTTCTCCCCTTGTGGGAGAAGGTGCCCGAAGGGCGGATGAGGGGTCCGCGAAACGAAGTGTAGCGCGCTCGGAGTGTAAGCGACGAGCGACTGGAGTGCGCTGAGAGAACCCCTCATCCGGCCTTCGGCCACCTTCTCCCACAAGGGGAGAAGGTCCGTTCTTCACCGCCGGTATGCTTCAGCCCAGAGGCATAAGCGGGTAAGGGGGAGCACTAAGCCGCCCGCGCCACCGCTTGCCCCTGCAGGTCGCGCAGCCAGAGCTGGCCGCAGGCGGCGTCGATGCGGTTGCCCTGGGTATCGCGCACCACGACCGGGATGCCGGCGCGTTCGAGATGGCCACGGAACTGCATCAGCCTGAAATCGGAGATGCGGCCGAAGCCGAGCCCGTCGACTTCGTTCCAGCGCATCAGGTTGAGCCGCGCCGGCTCGTTGCGGAACATGCCGATCAGCCGGTGGAGATCGGCGTCGCTGTCGTTGATCCCGGGGAGCAGCAGATAGACGAAGGTGACGATACGGTTGTGCCGGCGGGCCCAGCTCAGTGCGCTACCGACCACGTCGGCAATTGCGTGTTTCTTCGCCCCGGGGATCAGCCGACCGCGGGTCTCGTCGGTGGTGGCGTGCAGCGAGATGGTGAGGTTCACGCCCAGATGCTCCTCGCGCAGCGCCTTCAGCCCCTTGGGGATGCCAATGGTTGAGAGGGTGATGCCGGTGGTAGCCCAATCGAGCCCGCGCCGATCCCGCAGGATGCGGATCGCTGCCAGCACATTGTCGTAGTTGTTCAAGGGCTCGCCGATCCCCATGAAGACGATGCGGTTCACCTTCGGCCCGAGCCGCACCACCTGCTCGACGATCTCGCCGGGCGAGAGGTTGCGCTTCAACCCGGCCTGCCCCGAAGCGCAGAACTGGCAGGCGAAAGCGCAGCCGACCTGCGACGAGATGCAGGCCGTGAAACCATCACGCCGGCGGATCAGCACGGACTCGACGGCATAGCCGTCACGCAGCCCGAACAGGTGCTTTTCGGAGGTGCCGCCCAGTTGCCGGTCACGACGGGTCAGGGCGCGTGGCGCAATGCCGTGCGCGGCGGCCCATCGGCGTAGCGGCCTGGGGAGATCTTCGTGCGGCGAGAACAGCTCGCGATAGCTCAGGCGCGGGCCGGGTTCGAGCGCATCGAAGGCGGCGGAACTGAGGTCGAGGGCGAAGGGCTTTGGCTGCATCCATTATTTATAACTGACATGTAGGTTATAAATCAAGACGGCGTACTGAAGCAGACGGCCCCCTCCCATCCTCCCCCTTCAAGGGGGAGGTGCCCCGCCGGTTCATTTGGCACGATCGAACACAGAGCCTCGACTCTTCACCTCCCCCTTTATGGGGGAGGCCGGGAGGGGGCCGCCTCTATCAGTCGACGCCTCCTACTCCAGCGGCGCGCCCGGATAGAGCCGCTCGATCACCTTGCGTGTCTCAGCCTCGGTGTACCCCGCAAGCGTCCCCTGCGGTTCGACCAGCCAGAGCATGCAGGCGCCCTGGATCACCATCTGGATCAGCGCCGCCGACTCGGCCCGATCAGGCGTTTGCGGCAGCCGCTCGACGATCGCCGCCCGCACCAGCTGGTTGCGTTCGCGCGCCAGGGCGTTCAGTTGCGGGTCGTTGACGTCGCCCCAGGCGAGCAGCAGGTAGCCGGCAAAGCCCTCGCCCGAGCCCATGCCACTGATCAGGTCACGCAGCATGGCCCAGAGCGGGATCAGCCCCCGCTCCCTCGGCGCGGTGGCGAAGTAGTCGCGCACCTCCTGGGTCGAGCGTTCCAGGGTTTTGAGGTGCAGCGTGCGCTTGTCGGAAAACCGCTGGATCAGCGCGGCGCGGCTCAACCCCACTGCCTCGGCGACATCCGACAGGGTAAAGCGCTCCGGCCCCAGCCGCAGCATGGCAGCATGGGTGGCATCGAGCACCTGGTCGTCGGAGACAAGTTTTGGGCGCGGCATGGGGATTGATAACCGGCGCGGCGGTTATGCGCCACTCTTCAGCTGGTTATCCCGTACCTTCGCGCCATCCTGCTGATATTGGTGACGACGCGGCTCCTGAGCTCCGGCGGGCCCAGCACCTCCACGTCGTCGCCGATCTTGATGAACTCGTGGCTGGCCCAGCCGACTTCCTCGATCGGGATGTCGAGCTCGCAAAACCCGTCGGCATCGGGCGTGGGCGCCAGGGCCTCAACCGCGCGTCGCACCGTGTCGCTGAGGTCCCTGAGCTTCCGCAACCCGGCGGCAGTGGCGCGCACATGGGCGATGCCGACATAGATGTCGCGCTCGAACTGCTTGGTCGCTTCCTGCCAGTAGGTAGGCAGGTCGAAATCCTTGGGCCGGGTGAAGGTCTGCCCGGTGGGGCCGAGCGCCTGGATCTGCGACAGCCGGTAGGTGCGGCTATTGCCGTCGCGCTGTGCCACGACGTACCAGACGCCGCCCTTCAAGACGAGGCCGAGCGGCTCGATCACCCGGTCCTTCACGTCCTTCCAGCTCTCATAGCGGATGGCGATGCGGGTTTCGCTCCACACCGCCTCGGCGACGAGTTTCAGGAATTCCGGTTTGTGACCGGGCTGAAACCAGCCGCGCGGATCGAGATGGAAGCGCGAGCTCATTCGCCGCGCTTCGGCCTGCCAGTCGGACGGCAACGCGGCGAGCAGCTTCAGCTCGGCCTGTGCGGCTTCCTCGCCGAGGCCGAGTTCCCCGGCCGGGCCGGGCAGCCCGGAAAAGAACAGAGCCCGCGCTTCCGGCGCGGTCAGGCCGTTGAGCCGGGTCTTCCAGCCATCGAGCAGCGCAAAACCGCCATTGCGGCCGGTCTCGGCATAGACCGGCACGCCCGCGGCGCTCAGCTGATCGATGTCGCGATAGACGGTGCGGACGGAGACCTCGAGTTCCTCGGCCAGCGACTCGGCACTGGTCCGCCCCCGGGTCTGGAGGATCATCAGAATGGTGAGGAGGCGACTGGCACGCATAAATCTTCTCTACACCACGAACCCTGACAGCGGGTGTCAGTCTTAGCGGCATAGAGTCGTTTCCTGAAGATTTGAGGGAGACGCGAAATGGCTTTCGAGCAGGTGAAGAGCGAGCGGGCTCGCGATGCGGCAGAGCTGAGGCAGGCGGTGGCCGGCATCAACGTCTTGCGCGCCGACCTACCGGCACGCGGTTTTGGCGCGTGGTTCCGCACCCTGGTGCTCAAACGCTACGCCAACGCCATGCTGAAGCGCACCCTGGGCCGACCGCGGCGCACGCCGCTCGACCAGCTGTCGCCGCATCTGCTCAGGGATATCGGCGTGCCGCCGGATGCGCGGTGAGGGGTGGTATCGAGCACCGGGCCAGCATTGAGTCCCAAAGATACCCCCTCCCTGTCCCCTCCCCGCAAGGGGGAGGGAGACGTCAAAACCACGGTCGGTGAGAGACGAAGACGTG
>NZ_LAJE02000216.1 GCF_000970465.2 Devosia insulae DS-56 | reverse complement strand
AGAAGGGGGCGTGGGCGCCGGATGAGGGGTACGCGTAACGAAGTGTAGCGCGATCCGAGCAAAGCGAGGAGCGACCCAGTTCGCGGAGAGATATCCCTCATCCGCCCTTCGGGCACCTTCTCCCGCAAGGGGAGAAGGTGAAAGAGCATCGCCTGTCAGTTCACTGCCCGATCAGCCCCACCGTCACCGCATCCTCCACCCCATCGTAATACCGCTCCAGCACCCGCCGGAACGGCGCCGCATCCTCCGCCGCATGCGCAAACAGCGTCATCGACGAGCGCAGCTTCACGTCATCCGGCGAGCCGAAGATCTCATGCGCCGACTTCCCGGCAATCCCGCCAACGATCCCCGCACACTCGACCAGCCGCGCCCCCAGCAGCGGATGCGCCAGATACGCTCGCGCCTCCTCGAGATCAGCGATGCCGAAGCGTAAAGCCGTGGCGCTGCGGCCGAGCGCCCTGAGCTGCGGGAAGATGAACCACATCCAGTGCGTCTGCTTCCGCCCGGCACGCAACTCGGCCAGCACCTGGGCGTAAACCGGCTCCTGCGCGGTGACGAAATGCTCGAACATGCCCGAGCCTAGCACGCACCAAACCCAGGCGGACTGGAACTCCCGAACACCTCGCGAAGTTTTTTCATCGTGCGTGTCGATTCCCGATTTCACCGCTCGTCGTGAAGTCAGAAGGCGCGAGGGACGCGCCGACGACAACAGGAGAAACGACCATGAAGACCGCCCTTCTCGCCGCCGCCTTTGCCCTCGGCTTTGTCGGCGTTGCCCAGGCCGAAACTGCGAAAATCAACGGCCTCGACATGTACTACGAGGTGCATGGCGAAGGTGAGCCGCTGGTGCTGCTGCACGGCGCCTACATGTCGGTCGACAGCAACTGGGCCGGGCTGATCCCCACCCTGGCCAAGGACCACAAGGTGATCGCCGTCGAGCTGCAGAGCCACGGCCACACCAGCGACCGCGATACCCCGATCACCTACGAGGGCATGTCCGATGACGTGGCAGCGCTGCTCGACGAACTAAAGATCGACAAGGCCGCGCTGTTCGGCTTCTCGATGGGCGGTGGTGTCGCCATCCGCTTCGCCATCGATCACCCCGAAAAGGTCACCCGCATCGTCGCCGCTTCCGCCGGCTACAAGTATGACGAGGAGACCATGGGCCCCGATTTCATGAAGATGATCGAGGGGATCACGCCCGAGATGTTCGCCGGCAGCCCGTTCGAAGGCGAGTTCAAGCGCCTGAACCCACACCCGGAGAATTTCCCGGTGCTGGTCGACAAGCTGAAGCAGCTCGACCTCACCACCTTCGACTGGTCGGCCGATTTCGCCAAGATCAGCGTGCCCTCGCTCTATATCTACGGCGACGCGGATATCGTCGGGCTCGACTATATTGCCAAGCACCACCAGGCCGCCGGCGGCCTCGTCAACGGCGACATGCTCGGCTTGCCCAAGACCCAGCTGCTGGTCCTCCCCGGCACCAGCCACATCAACGTGTTCTTCAACCCGGCGAACATCGAGATCATGAAGGCCGTGGTCCCGGCCTTCCTCAAGCAGGAACTCCCGGCCAAGCCGAGCTTCCCGGGCTAAGCGACGGTGAGTTGAGCGAGAGAGGCCGGCGGGAAACCGCCGGCCTTCGTCGTTGTCTGGCCTGGGTTGAGGTTCCCCCCACATCGTGGCTCACCCCTCATCCGGCGCTGCGCGCCACCTTCTCCCCGACGGGGAGAAGAATAGATCGAGCGGGCGGCGCCTCTTGTTCCTCTCCCCGTCGGGGAGAGGGTGGATCGCGCGAAGCGCGAGACGGGTGAGGGGTGGCGGGCGCCGGGCGAACCGCAAATCTGCTCCAGTTCGCGCACCCGGTGCATCACTGCTGACAGCCTTTGTCAGCATGCCCCAGGCAAACCTTGTCACATCAGATAAGGAGACCTCCGATGAGCACCATCGCCACCTGTTACTGCGGCGGCACCCGCATCGAGCTGCCCGAGGCGCCGACCGAGGCGACGCAATGCACCTGCACCTGGTGCACCAAATCGGGCGGCCTCTGGGCCTATTACGACGTCGGCGGCCCGCGCATCCTCTCCGACACTTATGGTGCGGTCTATTCCCCGGTCAGCCCGCTGCACGAGCACCACTTCTGCACCCGCTGCGGCTGCACCACCTACGGCGTCAGCCCGGACTATTCGCTCGAGGACACTGCGGTTCCGGAGCGGAAGAAGATGGCCATCAACGTCAAGATCCTCGACGACTACGAGCTGATGCAGTCGCTGCCGGTGAACGTCATCGACGGCCGCAACCTGTGGTAGCCGAAAATGCTACGGGCGGCCGAAGCCGCCCGCCGATTCAATGGCTGGCTGGGGATCAGAAGCCCCAGTTGAGGCCGACGGTGACCTGATGGGCGGTGAGGTGGAGTTCGCCAGTGCCGCCGCCAGTGGTGTAATCGGCATTGCCGTAGTCGCTGTAGCGATAGGCGAGGTCGACCGAAAGGTTCTCGGTGGCGGCGAGCTCGACGCCGGCGCCGGCCGTCCAGCCGGCATGGATGGCATCGTCCTCACCAGCGCCGAGGCCGACGGCTTCGACATTGTTGTGCGCCACGGCGAGACCAGCCGTCAGGTAGGGGAGGAAGGCGCCACCGTCGAAGCCGATACGGCCGCGCAGCGAACCCTGCCAGTCGAGGGTCGAGGTGACGCTGCCGAACGGCGGCTGCACCAGCGTGTCTTTGATGTCGGCCCAGGCGATATCGCCGACCACGCCCAAGACGATGCCGTTATCCAGCGTGAAGTTGGCGCCGGCGTTGACGCCGAGCAGCCAGCCGGCCGGCTCGGGGGTCAAGAGGCCCGGGGGTGCATCATCGACGCTGAGCTCGCCCCAGGCATAGCCACCGAACACACCGATAAAGGCGCCGTCCCAGTTGCCGCTGGCCTGGACCACGCCGGCTTCAACCGGGGTGTCGATGATGAGATCGGCCGCCGAAGCCGAGGAAATGGCCTGCGCCGAGACGCCTGCAGCCAGGAGAAGCATAGGCTTGTTCATTGGAGCCCACCCAAAAAGAGTAATCAGTATGCAATCCCAATGGCATAGCCGCGCCTTGAACGGGAGTGCCGGGAGCTCGAAATTCCAGTTTCGCGGGGGCTTGATAACGTGAGCATCACGACGTGATGGAAGCGGCAGTTGGGTTCGGGGAGGGCGCGTTGAGGCACAGTCGGTGCAACCGGCGCCCCCTCGCCCCTCTGGGGAGAGGGTCAGCCAAGCACACAGCGCCATCAGTTATCGCTACCGTGTCGGCTCAATTGGCGCGCTTGGCGCCCCTCACCCCATCCCTCTCCCCAGAGGGGCGAGGGGGCGACGCGGCTTGGCCGGTGCATAGGTCCTAGCTGGGCGCTCGACTCACCAAAAACCACCGACGTCATTCCCGCGCAGGCGGGAACCCAGTGCGCACTCTCAGCACCCGCTGGCGCTGCAGCATCCCACTGGGTTCCCGCCCACGCGGGAATGACGCCGGTGATAGGAGGTGAGCGCCTCAGAGGCGCATCGCCTCAGTGCCGCGTCTTGCCGTCCTCTTCTTCCTCGAACAGCTCGGCATTGGCCGCATCGGCCGACAGCCGCACCTTGTCCCCCTCGACGGCGGCGACGAGGATGCCGGGCACATAATGGTGATGCCCCTCATGGCTGCCACCCGGCGCCTCGGCCTTGGTGAGCTTGATCCGCCCACCCTCAACCCGATCCACAATCCCCACATGCACCCCATCGGCGCCAATGACTTCCATATGCTCGCGGATACCGGAAAGGTTCGACATGACACTGCTCCTTGGTTGCTGGAGCAGGGGGAACGCATGGGGGCGGGGATGGATGCGGGAAGGGATGCTCGCGAACGATGAGAGTTGACGCCGTGAGGACAGCAGCGAGACTGCTCGCAACCCGGAGTCTCACCTTCATGGCATCGCAGCAATCCACCATCGACTACCTCCTCGAACAACTGGCCTCGGCCGGCCCCGTCTCCGCCCACAAAATGTTCGGCGAGTACGGGGTCTACTGCGACGGCAAGATCGTTGCGTTGGTCTGTGACGACCAGTTCTTTTTGAAGCCGACGCCGGAGGGGCGAGCGTTTCTCGCCGACGCGGTGGATGAGCAGCCGGCTTACAGCGGCGCCAAGCCGAGTTTCCGGATTGCCGGGGAGCGCTGGGACGATGCGGAGTGGATGGCCGAGCTGGTGCGGGTGACGACTGCGGCGCTGCCGGTGCCGAAGCCTAAGGGGAAGAAGAAGGGCTGACTGACTTTCCGGTTGGATAGGTTCCGCGCCGGCCATGCAGCGTCGCCCCCTCGCCCCTCTGGGGAGAGGGCGGGGGTGAGGGGCGCCAAGCACGCCGGCCTCGAAGTTGCTCCGGCTCGGGCAGCCGGTCGCCCTGTGTGCTTGGCGCCCCTCACCCTGACCCTCTCCCCAGAGGGGCGAGGGGACGCGAGACCGCCACCTGTGTCATACCCCGAGGCCACCCGTTTGATGCGCCGTCGCGAGGTAGGCGTCGCCCTAATGCGCCCCGTCCCAATCCCGTGCCGCGTGCGCGTCCACCTTGATCGGCACGGTCAGCCGTACTGCCGGCTCAGACGCATTCTCCATCGTCTTGACGATCACCGGCATCACCGCATCTTCCTTGCCCTCGTCCACCTCGAAGATCAGTTCGTCGTGCACCTGCAGCAGCATCTGCGCGTCGGAGCCGGCGGCTTTCAGCGCCGGTTCCATGCGGATCATGGCGCGGCGGATGATGTCGGCGGCAGAGCCCTGGATCGGGGCGTTGATCGAGGCGCGTTCGACGAAGCTGCGCTCGGCCGGGTGCGAGCTGTTGGCGTTGGGGAAGTTCACCTTGCGCCCGAAAATGGTCTCGACATAGCCGTCGGCCTTCACCTTGCGGCGCTGCTCGGCCATGTAATCCTGGATGCCGGGGAAGCGGGCGAAGTAGGTCTTGATGTATTCGCCCGCCTCCGAGCGCTCGATGCCGAGCTGGTTGGCGAGGCCGAAGGCCGAGATGCCGTAGATGATGCCGAAATTGATCGCCTTGGCGCGGCGGCGCACTTCCGACGGCATGCCCTCGACCGGCACGCCGAACATCTCCGACGCCGTCATGGCGTGAATGTCGAGCCCCTCCTCGAACGCATCCTTCAGCGCCTGGATATCGGCGATATGGGCGAGGACGCGCAGTTCGATCTGCGAATAGTCGGCGCTGATCAGCGTCTTGCCCGCCGGGGCGACGAAGGCGGTGCGGATCTTCCGGCCATCCTCGGTGCGCACCGGAATGTTCTGGAGGTTGGGGTCGTTTGAGGAGAGCCGTCCGGTCAGCACCGAGTGCTGCGAATAGGTGGTGTGAACCCGGCCGGTCCTGGGGTTGATGTAGCTCGGCAGCGCATCGGTATAGGTGCCCATGAGCTTGGTCAGCTGGCGCCAGTCGACGATGGTGCGGGCGAGCGGGATGCCCTGCGTCGCGAGGTCTTCGAGTACGTCGGCGCCGGTCGACCAGGCGCCGGTCTTGGTCTTGGTGCCACCGGGGAGGCCCATCCGGTCGAACAGGATTTCGCCCAGTTGCTTGGGCGAGCCGAGGTTGAAGTTGGAGCCGGCCAGCTCATAGGCCTCGGCTTCGAGCGCCGCGGCCCGCTGCGCGAAATCGCCCGAGAGGCGGCTGAGAATCTGCCGGTCGACGGTGATGCCGCGGCCTTCCATCCGCGCCAGCACCGGGGCGAGCGGCCGCTCGATGGTCTCGTAGAGCGTCGTCATGTTCTCGGCCACCAGCCGCGGCTTCAGCACCTTCCACAGCCGGAAGGTGAGGTCGGCATCCTCGGCGGCATATTTCGCCGCGTCGGCGATCGGCACCTGCGCAAAGGTCTTCTGCGTCTTGCCTGAGCCGAGCAGCTCCTTGATCGACATGCCGGCGAGCCCGAGCCAGTGATCGCTGAGCTCGCCCATGGTGTTGAACTGCGGGCCATCGAGCGAATAGCTGAGCAGCAGATTGTCGTCGAACGAGCGCACCTCGATGCCGTAGCGGGCGAGAATGCCGAGGTCGTATTTGACGTTGTGGAAGATTTTGAGGATCGAGCGATCGGCGAACAGCGGTTTGATCTGCTCGAGCGCAGCGCGAAGGTCCATCTGCCCCTCAGCCATGCCGCCGCCCAACAGGTCGCCATGTCCCTCGGTGTGGCCGAGCGGCAGGTAGGCGCCGTTGCCGGGCGCGGTCGAGAACGAGATGCCGACGAGATCGGCGGTCTGGTTGTCGAGCCCGGTGGTCTCGGTGTCGGTGGCAACGATCCCCTCGGCATAGGCCGCGTCGATCCAGCGCTGCAGCTGCGCCGCGTCGCGGATGATCTCGTACTTCGAATGATCGAGCGGGATCGCCTTGATCTTTTCGTGCTCGAGCTTGGCGTGCAGCACCGGGGCGGAATCCGCCCGCCCCTCGGCCGATTGCCGCGCCGCACGCGCCTCGGCCCGGGCATTGTTGTCAAAACCCACCGGCTCGGCCGGTTTGGCCGCCAGCTCCGGATCGGCCGGCCAGGCCTCGGGGTCGGCATCGAGCAGCGTGCCGAGCCGCTTCGAGATGGCGAAGAATTCCATCGCCTTGAGGAACGGGAACAGTTTTGCCGGCTCCACCGGCTGGCGCACCAGGTCCTCGAGCGGCAGCTCCACCGGCGTCTCGCGGTTGAGCGTCACCAGCCGCTTCGAAATCCGGGCCAGCTCGGCATTGGTTTCGAGCGCCTCGCGGCGCTTCGGCTGCTTGATCTCGGCGGTGCGGCTCAAGAGCGTTTCGATATCGCCAAAGGTGTTGATCAGCTCGGCCGCGGTTTTCACCCCGATGCCGGGAACCCCCGGCACGTTGTCGACCGCGTCACCGCACAGCGCCTGCACTTCGATGACCTTCTCCGGCCCGACACCGAACTTGGCGAACACCTCGTCCGAGCCGATCCAGCGCAAAGGCGGCTGGCCGGGGCGCGGGATGGTGTCGAGCAGCCGCACCGAGCCATCCGGCTCCACCAGCTGCATCAGGTCCTTATCGGACGATACGATCGTCACCTTGCCGCCGACATCCTTGGCGAGCGCGGTGTAAGTGGCGATGATATCGTCGGCCTCATAACCCTCCATCTCGATCGAGGGCAGGCCGTAGGCGCGGGTCGCGGCGCGGGTCAGCGGAAACTGCGGCACCAGTTCTTCCGGCGCCGGCGGCCGGTGCTGCTTATATTCGGCGTAGATCTCGTCACGAAACGTCTTCGACGAATAGTCGAAGATCACCGCCATATGCGTCGGCGCGTCGTCGCCGGACAGGTCCTCGCTGAGCTTCCAGATCATGTTGCAGAACCCGATCACGCTGCCCACCGGCAGCTTGTCGCTCTTGCGGGTAAGCTGCGGCAGGGCATGAAAGGCCCGGAAGATGAAGCCTGAGCCGTCGACGAGAACGAGATGCATGAAACGATTCCGGATGTTCGGGGCCGGACCTTAACCGAGAAGCCGCCGGGGATGAACCCTGACGAACGCTGACACGGGGCTTGCGCGGGGGCAAAGCCCACAGGCATGGTCCGGCCGAGCCATGCGGGAGTCGCCGTGACCAAAGACGCGTTGGAGCCTGAGGGCTATGCCGGGCCGGTAGCGGTATTCGATGCCGAAGAATGCGCGCGCATCCTGTCGGGGTTGCGCGCTGAGCCGGGAAAGCCGCCGGCCTGGTTCAAGGGCTGGGCGGCCAGCAGCCCAGCCTTCCATCGCGTCGGCAGCGATCCGCGCCTCCTCGAGCTGGTGCGGCCAGCGCTCGGCGACGATATCGTGCTGTGGGGCGCCTCGCTGATCGTCAAGGCCGAGAGCGACATCCACCCGTTCCACACCGACGTCGAGTCGATGGCGCCGGACGGCGGCTTCGTCACCGTGTGGATCGGGCTCGAGAACACCGATCGCTCCTCGGGGCTGAAATTCGTTCCCGGCTCGCATCGCTACGGCATCACCATGCAGGAGCTCAACCACCGCGTCGGGGTGACGCGGGACGCGAGCACCGACGAGACGACGCTGGCCGCGGCCCGCCAGTACGATGCGGCGGCCCGGATCCTCCAGCCCGAGGTGCATGATGGCGAGGCGCTGGTGTTCGATGGCCGGGTCTGGCACGGCTCGCACAACCAGACCAAGGCGGTCCGCACCGCGCTGCTGCTGCAATATGCCCGCCCCGATCGCCCGGTGCGCATGCCCAAGACCTTTTCCTGGCCGATCGCGTTTCATGAGCGCAAAAAACCGCCGGTCGTGGTGGTCAGCGGCACCGGCCAGCCAGCGGTCAACCGGATCGTAGCGGCGCCACGCCGCTCGAAGGCGGTTGGCAATGGCGTGCACCTGCTGCCTCCCGCCAGACTTGGCCCGGACCTGGCCTCGTTTCCGCATTTCTGGGGCCGCACCCCGGTGCTCACCGATATCGAGGGCCACAGCTCGATCCTCGCGCCCGGCGGCAGCCCGCATCCGCTGCATCAGCACCTCGAGGAGGAGATCCTGGTGGTGGTGTCGGGGACCGCGGAGCTGCACGTTGCCGACGATGCCGCTGGAACGGTGAATGCCGAGCGCGTCCGGATGGGAGCGGGCGATTTCGCCTATTATCCGGCGCGCCTGTTCCACACGCTCAGCAATGCCGGCGACACCCCGCTGCTCTACACCATGCTGAAATGGATCAACGCCGGCAAACTCCCGAACCGCAGCGCCGCGAGGCGCGCCTTCGTCAAGGCCGGCGCTGCCATCGGCTCGGCCGCGCCGGGCATTGGCGCGCCGCTCTTTGAGGGGCGCACCCGCTGGCTCAAGCGGCTGCAGGCCCATGCCAGCACGCTGGCCCCAGGCGCGGGCTATGCGCCGCATGCTGACCGCCACGACGTGGCGATCCTGCTGCTCTCGGGCAGCGTCGAGACGCTGGGCCGCGAGGTCACGGCACCCGCCTTGTTCTACCACCCGGCCAATACCCAGCATGGCATCCGCGCCACCGGAACGGCGCCGGCCCGCTACCTGGCATTCGAACTCGGGGGCCGTCCCAGCCCGCTCGCCATTCTGGCTCAGTTGCAACAGCATCGCGCCAATCGGGCCAGCGGGACAGCGCCCCGATTGTAATCGCCCTGACGCGCACCATGTCTACGCTTCGGGTCGGGCGTCAGGGGAGAGAGTAATGCGGGCAGCCGTCTATCGCGCGTTCGGTGGGCCGGACGTGGTGCGGGTCGAGGACCTGCCCAAGCCGGTGCCGCAGGCCGGTGAGGTGCTGGTGCGCGTCCATGCCTCGACCGTCAGCGTCGGCGACTACCGCATGCGGACCCGCGACCTGCCCAAGGGGCTCGAATTCTTCGGCCCGCTGACCATCGGCATCTTCGCCCCGCGCAAAAAGATCCTCGGCATGGATTTCGCCGGCGTGATCGAGGCAGTGGGCGATGGGGTGACCCGCTTCAAACCCGGCGACGCGGTAGTGGGGTTGACCGGCATGAAGTTCGGCGGCCATGCCGAATACGTCACGCTCAAGGAAAGCGAGGCGATGGTGAAAAAGCCCGAGGGCTGGAGCTTTACCGATGCGGTGGCGCTGGTGTTCGGTGGCCACACCGTCGCCGAGTGCATCCGGCAGTGCCCGATCAAGCCGGGCGACGAAGTGCTGGTCAACGGCGCCTCGGGCGCGGTCGGCACCTCGGCGGTGCAGGTGGCGAGGCACTTCGGTGCCGTGGTGACGGCGGTGACCAGCGCCGGCAATGCCGAGCTGGTGCGCTCGCTCGGGGCAACCCACGTGATCGACTACAAAGTCGAGGACTTCACCAGGAATGGCAAGCAGTACGACGTGATCTTCGAGTGCGTCGGCAATGCGCCGTTCGAGCGGGTGGAGAAATCGCTGAAGCCGGGCGGAGCGCTGCTGCTGGTGATCATCGATCTGAAGGGCATGCTTGGCGCGGGTGGGAACAGCCGGCGCAGCGGCAAGCGGGTGATCCCGATCAACTTCAAGCCGAAACCAGAGGATGTCGCCTTCGAGATCGAGCTTGCCAAGGCCGGTGCGCTGCGACCGGTCATCGACCAGATTCATCAGCTCGATCAGGTGGTTGAGGCGCACCGCCACGTCGACACCGGACGCAAGCGCGGCAGTGTCGTGCTGCAGCTCGCCGACTAGATGTTTCGTGGTGGAAATCGTGGCGATCCCGAGTCCGTCAAGGCATTGCCCGATTTGAGTCGCTTTCGGAACAGAGTTTCCACAAGCTTGTTAATCATTGTACCGGCCATGAACGGGGCTATCGACACGCTTTCGCGCTTTGCGGCGCGTTGGCGAAGCGTGACATCTCAGCAACTTCTGGTCCGTGTCGGTGCGCCGGCAATGGCGGTACTCGGTATTGGCGCCATCGGTGCAGTGCTGGTTGGCCTGCAGTGCGGCGGATTGGACAAGTGCTTTGCCGGCAAGGCGCCGGTAGCGACCGCCGCCAGCGTCGCGCCTGCCGCGATACCGGCTGCTGTCGAAGCAGCGGTAATCGAAGAACCCGCGCCCGCGACACCGATCGCCCCAGTGACCGAAGTCGCGATGCGCACGCCGGAAGTGCCGGAAGGGGTCAAGCGGGCGCAGCGCGTCGACGCCATGATCGGCGATACTTTTGTGGCGCTCGCCTCCGATGACGAGGGTTGGCTCGCCGGCGCCGTCGCCAACGCCGCCGATGACCCCGAGACCTATGCCGAAGGCGATGGTTCCGGCCCGCCGGTGCCCGTGGACGAGACTGCCGCCGAGGCGGTGGACGCCATTGCCAGCGACACCACCCAGCCGCTGGAGCGCCCGACCCCGCTCGATGTCGCGGCCTTCGCCGAAGCGCCCACCGAGACCGCCGCGAACGTCAGGGCAGAGGCCGAGCGGAAGCTCGCCGAGGTGGCCGGCTCCGCGCCCGAGTCGACGCCCGAGCCGATCGCCAAGCCGGAGCCGGAGCCAGCCAAGGATGAGCCGGCACCCGAGCCCGACCCCAAACCGGAGCCCGAACCCGCCAAGCAGCAAGCGGCCACCTCGGGCGATACCCGCACGGTTGCCGGCTCCGGCGTCAATGTCCGCTCCGGCCCGGGCAAGTCGAATGGCCGGGTGTTCGGCCTTGCCGGCGGCGAAAAGGTCACGGTGAGCCAGAACCAGCGCGGCTGGCTGAAGATCACCGACGACCAGGGCCGCACCGGCTGGGTCTACAAGGACTATTTGAACTAGCGCAGCGGGCTTGCGGCCGCGCACCGACGTCTGCAGCGAGTGCCTTCTCCCCTTGTGGGAGAAGGTGGCCGAAGGCCGGATGAGGGGTTCTCTCCGCAAACTCGGTCGTCCCTCGTTTCACTCGGGCCGCGCGACACTTCGTGTCACGGGACCCCTCATCCGGCGCTGCGCGCCACCTTCTCCCACAAGGGGAGAAGGCAAGGCGGTGAGGGGTGGGGCAGCCCCGCGCCGGCCGGGGTTGCCCGCCTCCCCCACCCGTGATTTATTCCGCCTCCCTCACAGCCCTCCCATGGAGATCGCAATGCCCCGAGTCATGTTCATCGAGAAAGGAGCCCTTCCCCAACTTGAGAACGTGACGCGCAATGCGAACACTGAACCTTGGGATTCTGGCGCATGTCGACGCCGGTAAAACCTCTCTGACGGAACGGCTGCTTTACGCAGCCGGTGTCATCGACCGCCTCGGAATCGTCGATGGCGGCAATACCCAGACCGATAC
>NZ_LAJE02000215.1 GCF_000970465.2 Devosia insulae DS-56 | reverse complement strand
GATGAGGCCAAAGGCCTCACCCCGGGGGGACCGCCGAAGGCGGTGGAGGGGGCGGCAGGATGCGCCGGTGTTTTGGCCGCCCCCACCACCAGCTTCGCTGGTCCCCCCACGGTGAGGGCCTTAGCCCTCATCCGGACCCCGCTACGCGGTGGAGGACGACGGTGAGCCCGGTGCCCGTTCATATGCGATAGCCCCTGCCCGTGGCCGGGAACAGGCAGCCCCGGCTGCGCCGGCGATACCGTCACGCGTGCCTCATGATTGAGATGGGAAGGCAGCGCGGCGGGCCCGCGTGTGGCCCAGCGGAACCAATGCGTAACAGCGCCCTGCACCTCCGCAGCCGGCGTTCGCCTAAGCGCCAGCTGGCTTCCTGCATCCGGATGCAAGAATGCTGTTGCATCCGGATGCAGTAGCGTTGCGCCGACCATTCGGAGACGGCAAACCGGCCGGAAACCGGGGCTTGCCAGACAAAGAGGACTTAATATCGTGAAGGACTTGGGATGATCCGCTACCTGAAGACCGCGGCAGCTGCCGCCACCACCGCCGAGGCCGACCGCCAGGTGCGCAGCACCGTCGAAACCATCATCGAGAGCATCATCAAGCGCGGCGACGACGCCGTGCACGAGCTGTCGCAGCGCTTCGACAACTATGATCGCACCGATTTCCGGCTCTCCGAGAGCGAGATCGCCGATTGCGTCGCCGCCGTCGGCGAGGAGGCGCTCGACGATATCCGCTTCGCCCAGACCCAGGTGCGCAACTTCGCCCAGCACCAGCGCGCCGCGCTCACCGATATCGAGGTGGAAACGCTGCCCGGCATCGTGCTCGGCCACAAGAACATCCCGGTCAACGCCGTCGGCTGCTACGTGCCGGGCGGCAAATACCCGCTGCTCGCCTCGGCCCACATGTCGGTGGTCACGGCGCGGGTCGCGGGCGTCAAGCGCATCATCACCGCCGCCCCGCCCTTCGAGGGCCGGCCGGCCCAGGCCATCGTCGCCGCCCAGCACCTGGCCGGCGCCGACGAGATCTATTGCCTCGGCGGCGTGCAGGCCGTCGCGGCGATGGCGCTCGGCACCGCCAGCATCGGCAAGGTCGATATGATCGTCGGGCCCGGCAACGCCTATGTCGCCGAAGCCAAGCGCCAGCTGTTCGGCACCATCGGCATCGACCTGCCCGCCGGCCCCACCGAAACGCTTGTTATCGCCGATGACAGCGTCGATGCCGAGCTCTGCGCCACGGACCTGCTCGGCCAGGCCGAGCACGGCCCGACCTCGCCGGCCATCCTCCTCACCAATTCCGAACCCCTCGCCCGCGCCACCATCGCGGCGGTGGAGCACCTCCTCACCATCCTCCCCACCGCTGCCATCGCCGCCCGCTCCTGGGCCGATTTCGGCCAGGTGATCGTCTGCGACACGCTCGAGGAAATGCTGGCCACCGCTGACGCCATCGCCTCGGAGCACGTGCAGGTGATGACCGCGGACCCCGACTGGTTCCTCGAGCGGATGACCAATTACGGCGCCCTGTTCCTCGGCCCCCGCACCAATGTGGCCTTCGGCGACAAGGTGATCGGCACCAACCACACCCTCCCCACCAAGGGCGCGGCGCGCTTCACCGGCGGGCTGTGGGTGGGCAAGTTTTTGAAGACCGTCACCTACCAGCGCGTCCTCACCAACGAAGCCTCGGCGATGATCGGCGAATATTGCTCCCGCCTCTGCCTGCTCGAAGGCTTTGCCGGCCACGCCGAACAAGCCAACATCCGCGTCCGCCGCTATGGCGGCCGCAATGTGCCGTACGCGGAGGCTGCCAGCCGGAGGTGATGGGCTGGGGCAAGGTCGGGAAGCCTCGCCTTCAGCCGGCCTCATCCTAAGAGCCACGGGCCGCGGAGTGAGTGCCTTCTCCCCTTGTGGGAGAAGGTGCCCGAAGGGCGGATGAGGGGTCCGCGCAACGCAGTGTAGCGCGCTTGGAGCGCAAGCGACGAGCGACCACAGCGCGCGTGAGAACCGCTACATCCCCGCCGTGGCGAAAGACCAGCGAGGCCGTCCGCCCTGCTCTACCCCACCCCACCGGCGTCATCCCCGCGAAGGCGGGGACCCAGTGGGATGCTACAGCCTGCACCGGCGTTTGCCGGATCGCACGGGGTTCCCGCCTGCGCGGGAATGACACCTGTCGCCGCAACGCGACGGAACAAACCGGCAACAAACTGATGACAGCCGCCGCGGGACCATGTAACCATTCCCACCAATTGGGGGGAATTCATAATGGCTTGGTACTATTCCGCCGACGATGCACCTGTCGGCCCGCATTCCGCGGACGAGATCGAAAACCTGTTCGTCACCGGCCAGCTGACGGCGGAGACGTTAGTGTGGCGCAAAGGATTGGCCGAATGGATTCCGCTCGCCGATACTGACGAGTTCGTCCACCTCGTAGATGACGCGCTGCCGCCGGCTTTGCCTGTTGCCCGGCAGCAAGCAACGGCTGCGGACCTGGACGGCGAAGTGCTGGTCGCCGATCGCCTTGGCGACTATCGCCCGGGCAGCGATCGAGCCGACGACGACGATGACGATGACGATGATGCCGGCCACTCGGGGTTTTCCACGGCCCACGTGGCTCCGGTTCTCGCCGGGCCATGGAGCCGCTATTTCGCCCGCTCGATCGACATATCGATCATCGCCACGGTGCTGCTGACCGGCTTTTACTGGGTGCTGCCGGCGGTGAACCTGCAGCTCTATCTCCAGCTCTACTTCGTCGATATCCGCGCCCTGGTCATCCTCGCCATGCCGGTGACGCTGCTCGTCAACGCCATCATCATCACGCTCACCGGCAATTCGCTGGGCAAGGCCATTTTCGGCATCCGCGCCGAACCCGTCGATGGCCGCGCCCGCTTCGGTTTCGGCGGCAACCTGATGCGCGAGGTCCGCGTCTGGGCCCAGGGCCTGGCGCTGGGCATTCCGCTGCTCAACCTCTTCACCATGATACCGGCCTACCGCGCCGTGCTGCGCGGCGCCCCGGCGCCCTATGACACCGGGCTCGCCACCGTGCGCGCCTACTCCCAAAGCCGCCTGCGCCGCACCCTGGGCATCCTGTTCGGCCTCGCGCTCTACGTGGCCATCACCGCGATCAACGCGGTGGACAAGCGCGCCATCGACGCCCTCGCCCTGCCCAGCGCCTGGACCAACCCCATCACCGAGGTCGGCGTCACCATCCCGCCAGGCTGGGAGTATGAGGCGATCCCAACCGCCAGCGGCACGGTATACGGCTTCACCAATATGAAGACCGGCGTCGGGGCCATCCTCAGTGGCGAGACCCTGCCGGCAGGCGTCGACATGGCGAACTACACCGCCGCCACGTCGCAGAGTCTGGCGCCCCTCACCACGCTCGGCGCCTGGACGGCGTCAGGCACCCCTGAAATCTGGATGGCCAGCGGCCAGATGACTAAGGGCAGTTACCCGAGCACCGTCTACCTCGCCGAGAACGGCGCCCAAAACGGCGCCCAGGTCTGGCGCGTGCTCTACTTCGACCAGCTCACGACCACGCCGCGGGTGATCGTCGAACCGGAAATGACCGCCGCGCTGTTCAAAAGTGCGGGGATCGTTGTTGTGCCATGAACGACGCCGAACTCGCGCGAGGCATCGAAGCCCTGGTCGTCGAAGCGACCCGCGACACGCCCCGCCTGACTCCGCAGCAGGTTGCTGCTCTTGCCGCCGCCAAGCGGCGAGAGGCTGCGGACGCCATGTATCGCCGTGTCCCCGGCCTCTACCGGGCCGTGACAGATGTCGTCGAGCGGTTCGAACGAAAGCAGCGGCATCGCCGGGCGCGTCGCGTTGCCGGGTTGGTGTGGCTGCTGATGGCCTTGCTCATTGCGGCCAAGATCATGGAACGGGCGGTGAGCTGATGCCCGGCGCACCGGGGCAACCCGGCTCAGGCACGTCAACCATCCATCCCACGGCGCTGGCGTGGGTATCGGGCCGGTACCGGCCCGGCTCCCGGCCTCCCACGCAGCGGCCAACGGGCCGCGCGCCCACCGACTGCCGGCGTCAATCTATGCGTTGACGCGGCTGCAGCATGCGTCAACCTTTTGGTTGACGTCGACCAACCCGCGCTCGCCACCTTCATGAACCCAACGGCATCCGACTTGCCCTTCCGCGCGGAATGAGGAACAGGACGTAGCATCGCCGAAAAGCCCGGCGAACCCTGAGTCGAGCACCTAGACAAGCACGGCGCGTGGGGGATGGGCGTCGATAGCGGAAGGTGCCTCTGAGATGGGCTATGTCGAAAGCGTGCTGAAACCCGATGAGCAGGTGCTGGCCATCGGCCGTATGCACTGGATTGTCTATCTGCGCGGCCTGATCCTTACCGTCATCGGGCTGATCCTGATCCTCGCCCCGGTCGGCCCTGGCATCAGCACCGCCTTTGCCATCGTCGGCGCGATCGTCATGCTGTTCGGCCTCTGGAGCCTCGCCGGCGCCTGGATCGAGCAGATGACCACCGAAATCGCCGTCACCACCCGCCGCGTCATCCAGAAACGCGGCCTGATCCGCCGGCAGACCGGCGAGATGAACATGGAAAAGGTCGAGTCGGTCATCGTCGACCAATCCATCCTCGGGCGCGTTCTGGGCTACGGCTCGATCGTGGTGCGGGGGACCGGCTCGGGGATCGAGGGATTGCATTTCATCGCGGACCCGATCGCGCTCAGGAGTTCGATTGTCGTCCAGTAGGGGGACGAGCCGCGGCTGGGGCGCTATTCGGGCATTGACCGGGAGTTAGGTGGCATCCTTCCGCGCTGCCGCGCTTCCGCCCGCCAGAGCCTGCGCCTCGCGTCGGGCGGCTCCAAATGTTGGTACTTTCCGCCCGAGAACTTGGGCCAATCCAGAGCCAGCCCCGCGCTGACCAGCTCGGCGGCCAAGTCACGACCGTCCGGCAGGAAGCACTCGGCCACGACGCGGTCATAGGATAGCTCGGGCCTGATCCGGGCTGTTATCGTCTGGCCCTTGCAGAGTTGCACCAGCGCCCATTTCGACCGCTGCCCCCAGGGGTGGTCAAGTTCGGGCGCGTCTATCCCCGCAAGCCGAAGCCGGATGTTGTCGATCACAATGGTGTCGCCATCGATCACCCAGCATTTGCCACGCAGCAAGGTTCCCGCTTGGGGCAGAGCTGGGCGCTCAAGCACCACCAACTGCGGTTCTATTCGCCGGCCAAACGTGAACGGTCGTTGCGGCTGCGTATTTGTCCCAACAACGCGCAGGCGGCCTCGCCCGCCAAACAATCGAACCAATAGTCGCAAGAGTCTCATTGCCGCCCCCTCGGAGACCTCAGCTATCTGGCTCCTGGAGCTCAGCGACAAGTTCAGTTCCCGATTGTCTGGCCTTGAGTTCCGGCGCAATTGTCCGAAGGGGATCCCGCATCGCCCGTTCCATCCTGACCATGGCGTCCGCCATGAACTCGATCATCCGGGGCCATTCGGTCGGGTCGTAAATGTTCGTTTCGATCTCAGCTTTGATCCGACTGGCGCGTCGGTGGTCAAGCCGCTCCCAATCCAACTTCCCGCCGAACGCCGCCTGCATTGTTTCGCGACGGTCGTGGAGCCAGTCGAAAACATACTTGTTCTCCTCCTGCTCACCCCGGTCGATATAGAGTTCGGCGCGTCCATATCGCCCGGCCGCGGAAAAATTGAACCCAATCCCTCGGACCCCCGACCCCGCACCGATCCAAGTGGCGGTGCCCGGTGAGATATTGCGATATAGCTCCGAGCGCCCCTGCATGGCCTTGAGCAGCTCGGTCCAGAATTCCCGACGTACCGAATGGCGGTGTGCATCAGCCGAAGTTGTCTGGACCTCGTCCTGGGCCTTGTCGGCGAGGCCAATCACGAACTCCTGCGTGTCCTTCACCGGGATGATCTGCTCGACGTTAAGGAATAGCTCATCCCCCATCGACCAAGGCGTTACCTTGAAACATTGAACCTGCAGGCGGAAGTTCATCAGCCAGATAACCGTCGACGTGACTTCCTTTCGGAAATTCGCCGCTATCAGCATGATGCGCTGTGTAAGCCCACGGTTCAGCGTCACCTCCGCCAAATCGCCGACCTCAAGGAAGTCGGCGATCAGCTCGGCTGCAACGCCCGCCTGGCCCGTCCTTTGGAGATGCTCCTGATAGATGGAGCAGATGCTCTCAGTTTTCAGGCTGGCGCAGTACGAAGCGTACTTCAATGCCTGCCAGGTCACATCGCGGCCAGTATCATCGAGCTTGTTCTCGATGATCACCAGACGGCCCTCCTTGTCGAGGGCCAGCAGGTCGAGCCGCTCCTGGGTATCGGAAAAACCAGCGAACTCCTTCTGGATGATCAGCAGCTCCTCACCCAGGCAAGAGGGATACTTGGCGATCCACTCCTGAAGATGAGACCGCTCCCGAAGGCCGAGCTCCGAAAAGGTGCGAGCCGCTAGCGGCTGGATCGAGTTTGCTATTCGATCGACACGGAACATGGCGCCCCCTTGCGTCAGGCGACAGTAGTTACCAACGTTCCTGCTCCGATCACAATCACAGAGATTTCTTGGTGAAAATCTCGCCGGATCGGAACTATAGCACGCCGCCTAATGCACGGTGCGCGTCCCTGTCAATGAGTTAGTAAGCTTCGGCAACCACATGGCAATTCCACGCGCAAATGACTTCAGGGTATAGTGCCCAATACGGAAATCTGCGGCGAAGTTGATTCTTGGGCCACGGGAACTTCGCATGCAAGGTAACTCGACGGGCCAGAGAACCTTCTTCGCGGGTTCACGGTGAATAACTACGGCCCCCAACCTCCCGCCATGCAGCAGTCTGCCTCTTGGCGTGGCCGCCTCCTGAATATGCGTATGTCGATAGACTCGTGCTATGTGGAATGACTCCTGGGGTACACGCTTTCACCTAAGAGCCGCCCGAGCTTGTCCTAGTCAGCCTGCAACCCACCGGAATTCGAGTCATGCTGGCTGTCGTGGTCACGTGTGCGAACCTTGGGGATCTCGTGATTGAAATCGCCGCAGGAAAGCTTGGCAATGTCGCAGGTTTCTGTCACGTTATGTAACATAGGTAACATGAGGATAGCTGTAGTGCCCAAGGGGGATTCTGGCCGGGTAGTGATTGAGGTCGACCCCGGCCTCAAGCGCCGCCTCTACAGCGCACTTGCCATTGAAGGGTCGACACTGAAGGACTGGTTTATCACCGCGGCTGGAACCTATGTGAAAGAGCGCGAGCAGCCAAGTCTGCCGGAAATCGACAACAAAAAGACGGACCACCGGCAATGAACTTTATGAAGAACGAGACCGCCCAAAAGTTGCGAGGGGGGTATTATACGCCACCCGATCTGGCAGGTTTCCTGGCGAAATGGGTCAAGGAGATCAGCCCCAAGCGCGTTCTTGAGCCGAGCTGCGGCGACGGCGTATTCTTTGAAGCTATGTCGAAGGTCAAAGGGTTTCAGAAGGCAGACGTGGTTGGCTTCGAGCTCGACAAAACCGAAGCTCGTAAGGCACATGGCCGGGCCCGCGAGGTTGGTCTGAAGTCAGCAGAGGTTCGCGCAGAAGACTTCCTCCAGTGGGCTATTATCCATCTCGACGATGCTTCGAGCCAATTTGATGCCGTCCTCGGCAATCCACCATTCGTTCGGTATCAGTATCTCCCCGAACCCTTCCAGCATTGCGCAGAAGAGATCTTCGCGGAGCTGGGCCTTCCCTTTACAAAGCATACGAATGCTTGGGTCCCCTTCATCCTGGCGTCCATGGCCAAGCTGCGCCCGGGTGGACGGCTGGCAATGGTGGTCCCCGCCGAGATCATTCACGTGACTCACGCGCAGTCGCTACGATCTTACCTCGGCCGCGAATGCAGCCGGTTGGTTATCATTGACCCTGAAGAGCTTTGGTTCAGCGATACGCTTCAGGGCGCCGTTATCCTTATGGCGCAGAAGAAGACCTATGCAGGTGAGAAAGCCGAAGGCCTCGGCATGTATCCGGTGAAGGGACGTGAATTCCTTACACTGGAGCCGTCAGAGGTTTTCGAGGCGCCCCAGTCAATCAATGGCAAGACCGTTGCGGGAAAGTGGACGCGCGCTCTGCTTGGAGCAGATACCCGAGCACTATTCGATGAGATTGGCGAGCACAAAGAAGTGCATCGCTTCGCAGATATCGCTAAAGTTGACGTTGGTATTGTTACCGGGGCCAACAAATTCTTCCTTGTGTCGGATGAGACCGTTGAGCACTTCGGACTCAGCAAGTGGGCTCACCCCATGTTCGGCCGCAGTGAACATTGTCCTGGCATCATCTACGATGAGCGTCAGCACCAGGCTAACGCTGCTAAGGGCAACCCCACCAACTTCCTATGGTTCAAGGAAACTGACGGGAAGGTAGACGCTGCTGCTCGCGCCTATATCGACACGGGCGAAATCAAGGAGTTGCACACGCGCTATAAGTGCCGCGTGCGGTCCCCTTGGTACACAGTGCCGTCCGTCTACTCGACCGAAGTGGGAATGCTAAAGCGTTCGCATGATACACCGCGCCTCATCCACAATCGCATCGGTGCCTATACGACCGATACCGCGTACCGCATCCGCACACGGGAAGGGGATGCTGAGAAGTTGGTCGGCTGCTTCATCAATCCACTTACTGCCTTGAGTGCCGAGCTTGAAGGGCGGCACTACGGCGGCGGCGTGCTCGAACTAATACCCTCAGAAATCGAACGCTTGCTCGTTCCTCTTCCGAAGGGCACACACGTGGACCTCTCTAAGCTAGACACCTCTATTCGCGAACAATCGACCCACCAATTTCTCAGCACACAGGGCAAGGTGGTGCTAGGCGCATTGGGCCTTTCCAAAGCCAAGCAAGAGAACATCCTCGAGGGCTGGAGAAAGCTGCGCGATAGACGACATCGCTCGTCCAGCGAGCCGCTGCCCGAAGACGCCTAGTCGATTTCGAGCACGAACTTCGTCGGGTCCGCGTTGTCACGGTACAACGCAAGCGTGCGACCAATAAGGTCGTCGTGAGCGACATATGCGGCAGTGGCCCCCCAGCTCAACCTGAACATGGCGTTGTGCTGAAGGTACGTCCTGCTCGTTGTGCTGGTGGTATGGCGGATAGCCAAGTCAAATTCGCCGTAGCTAATGCCCTTCAGGACGAGCTGAAATTTGGCGTAAGCCTCGTCGACGGCAGCCGTTCGGGCCGACCAAGCTAACGCCGTGAAAACATCGTCCCTGAAATAGTGCCGATGGTCTACATCCTCGGGCAGCAAGCCCTTGTCGAGGTTGATGGAGCCCGTCTTGTTGGTGTTCGCGCCATCAGGAATATTGAGGTCCCTGCGGGTAAGTGGAGTACTTTCCCATACCAATTCCAGATCGACACCGGGCGCTATCGGGGCGGGAGCCTTTGCCAATTTGGCTCCAGGTTGCTTTTTGCCAGCAGCCTTCGCCTTCCTAAGAGGCCTGCGGAGGGGCTGAACCTTGAGCTTGATGCGAGGGACAGAGTCCCCTGCCCCTGTGCCCGAACCTCTGGACGACGGACGCGGCGGCGGCAGTGCCATCTCGTCGACCAATCGCCCGGCCGCCAGCCATTCATCAAGTTGGGAAGATTTCGTGACCTTCAAGATATGGTCCGGGTATTCTGCAGGTAGCACGTCGAGCTCCTTCTCGATTGCAGCAACCACCTTCTTGTCATCAACGTCAGACAGGTCAAATTCGATTAGAAGGCCAGCCTCGATGTTATTGTTCAGACCGCCGAGCGTAAGATTAGCGCTGCCTATGACGAGACGGGCAACTTTGGCTCCTCGCACCAGGTAGAGCTTGGGGTGGAAAACGACGCTTCGTGCGCCTGTGTCGACAGCGTATAGGGTACCTCCCAGACCGAACAACCGCACGAGCCCTTGGTGCGATGAAATGTCGTTGCGAATACCGCCGTAGGCGGTCAGCACTTTTGCATAAGGCTTGAGCCGCGGCTCAATCTGATGAACACCGCTATCACTGATAAAGGCAACGCTTAGAACGACGCGTTGGATATCAGCAACTTCGAATAGCTCTCGGATTGCGTCACCATGAGTTCTCGCCGTGAACCCTTGTAGGATAAATTCTTTGGAGGCCAATGGCTTACCACCCTCAATATGGCTCGTGACTGCTTGTGTCAGAATCGGCAGAACTCGAACAGCCTAGGTAGGTGGTCGGCGAGCAACAATTGATTACACGTTCCCTTCCCCAAAAATTGGGTGTTTCGGGATGTCACCACCCCTAGGCAGTGTACACCAAGCCACACAGCGCACGAGGAATACGCCGATCCTCCACTTCGCGCCGCATCTCGATGAGCGCCCGCCGCCTTGTCTCGCCGGGAAACTTCGTTTTCCAGTGGGGCCAGCAGTTAAGGTCGGTCTTCCTTCTCTTCTTGGTGACGGCCAAGGCGGTGGCGGCGGCAGACAGAGTGTCAAATGAGCGTCCGTTCACAACGAGTCGGCCGTTCATGAACTGCTCTTCATATACTTGCGTCCCTCGGAGATATTCCGTTCTGGCAAGAGGCCCATGGGACACCCACCCTCGGTCCACGGAACTCCTCCGCCCTCAATGGGAGATTTCGCCATTTTGAGCTCCGGCGTTGGGATCTTCAAAAACCGCCTTAGAGCCAAATAAGGGGCCTAGTCGAAGCCGCGACGTTCAGCCTCAATGAGCCTATGGATGTCCCAGTGGATTTCTATCCTTTTCAAGTACTCACCTCCGGTGTTGACTTCCATAAGGAGAACTTTACTCCGTCGAGCAGTTGAAGGAGTAACTGGTACCGTCAAGCCGACCTGCCCATTGCGAGCGCCCCTCAAGCCACCTCTGCCAGCTCCTCCGCCCCCTGCCCCTCCCCCTCCGCCAACAGCGCCAGCGCCACCTCGTGCTGGTTGCGGCACCAGCGCTCCACCCGTTCCCGCGCCTTCGCCACCGCGAGATCATCCGCCACATACTCCACCCGCCGCACTAGCCGGCGGTCGGCGGCGGTTTTGCGGGGGGCGCTGATCGAGAGGGGGACGCCGAAGGTTGCCGGGTCGTCGTCGACCGTGACATCCCAGACTTCGCGGGTGACGGGGCGGACACTCATCGAACAGATCGAGGTGATGCCGGCGGTGATGAGGAGGTCGAGGGCGGTGGTTTTGAGGCCGAGGGCCGTGCGGATGGTTTCGGCGGCGATCGGGTAAGAGCCGCGCTCGATCAGGTAGGAGGTCATTGCCAGCTCCAGGTGTGATGGCATGACGATGCATTAATGCATAATCATCGTCAAGCGATGCCATGCACGAATGCACATCACGCTCTAGTCACGAGACCTACTCGACTCCGTCGCGGAGCTGGTGTTTGAATGTGAACAAAAGGTGAACTTTAGAGGATTGCGGGGGATGGTGACGTATTACGTCGTGCAGGGGTTCGTGGCGGGGAAGAACGGCTATCCGATCCCCGAGGAAAGCCGCGAGGTGCCCAATGCGCGCTATGCCCGGGCGCTGTGCGAGCGGCTGATGGCCGACCGCATGGCGGCGGTGGCGTTCTCGCGCAGCGGCGACCCGGCGACCGGGGAGTGGCAGGATGCGGAGATCATCTGCCGGCTGGGGGCGGTGTCGGATGAGTTGCTGGCTGAGGCGGCGGCTTGAGGGGGGCGCGGGGGCATTAGGGCTCCGCGCCCCGCTCTCTGGCGAAAACTAAGGACTTACCTGCGCTAAGCCCAAGTTTTCGCTTTCTCCCCCGCCAAGGGGGAGAGGCCTGACTGAGGCCTTCGGGGATGTTGAAG
>NZ_LAJE02000214.1 GCF_000970465.2 Devosia insulae DS-56 | reverse complement strand
CCCCTGTCCCCTCCCCCTAAGACTGCCTCGATATTTGTCGAAAGGTCTCCCTCCCCATTCTTAGGGGGAGGGGACAGGGGTGCAGCCCGCTCGGATTCATCGGGTTGACGCGAAGCATCGTCACTGCACGATGGGGCTTGGCTTACGCCCCCCAAATCCCTAGTGTCCGGGCGCTTTCCTTACAGAATTTGAGTCCCGACATGACTGAGAATGCCTCCGCCCAATTTGCCGGCAAGATTGCCGTTGTCACGGGGGCCGCGCAGGGGATCGGCGAGGCGACGGCGCGGCTGTTGGCGCAGCGTGGGGCGGCCGGCGTCGTGCTCGTCGACCGGCAGGCCGAGAAGGGCGAGGCGGTTGCCAAATCGCTGAACGACGCCGGCACCAAAGCCATCTTCGTTCAAGCCGATCTGGCTGACCCGGCGGCGGTGGCCAAAATCGTTCCTGCCGCCGACAAGGCGTTTGGGCGGGTCGACATCCTCGCCAATATCGCCGGCCTCACCGATCGCGGCAGCATTCTCGATACCGATATCGCGCTTTACGACCGGATGTTCGCCATCAATGTGCGGGCGCCGTTCTTCCTGATGCAGGACGCCATCAAGGTGATGCAGCGCGAAAAGATCGAGGGGACGATCGTCAACATCCTGTCGGTCAACGCCTATATCGGCTCGCCCAATCTCGCAGCCTACAGCGCCAGCAAGGGCGCGCTGATGACGCTGACCAAGAACACCGCCAATGCGGTCAACCTGATGCGCATCCGGGTCAACGGCATTATCCTCGGCTGGGCCGATACACCCGGCGAGCATGTGACGCTGAAGACCTTCCACGATGCGGCCGATGATTGGCTGGTGAAAGCCGAGGCGTCGCGGCCGTTCGGCAAGCTGATCAAGCCCGAAGACGTGGCGCGGCTCATCGCCTTCCTCGGCGGCGCCGAATCGGCGCCGATGACCGGGTCGTGCGTCGAGTTCGAGCAGACCGTGGTCGGCGCCGGCGGCGGTGGGCTGGCGACCGGGTATCCGGTGAAGAAGAACTGAGGCTTGGAGCAGGCCCGCCAAAGCTCGGGCATGTGAGGCACGGCTCTCCCGCACCCACCAGGTGTCATCCCAGCGAAAGCTGGGACCCATCCATCGGCTGGCACGGGCTGCGGGTTGGGTCCCAGCTTTCGCTGGGATGACGGCCGGTGAGGAGGAGAGGTAGTGCCCTCCAAGGCCACTGCTTCGCGCCAATGAGAGATGGCACCGAGCCTAGTGTCCTACTTCTCGCCGCGCCGGCTTGCCACAGCCACCGTCAGCGTCATCGCCAGCGCCATGGTCGCTGCCATCGAGCGGAAGCCCTCGAAGTCGGCCTCCACAATCTCCAGCCAGGTGTCGGCGATCGGGGCGATCGGCGAGAAGATCGAATCGGTGATCGATACCACTTTGGCGTGCCGGGCCTTGGCGGCATGCGCGAGGTTCACCGTCTCGCTGGCATAAGGGGTGAAGCTGATGGCCAGCACCGCATCGCGGGGCGAGATGAAGCCGATCTGCTCGGCGCCCAGGCCGGCAATGCCATCGACCAAGAGGTTGCGGATCCCGAGCTTGCCCATGGCGTAGGCCATGTAACTGGTGATCGGGAAGGAGCGGCGGAGGCCGACGAGGTAGATGGTCTCTGCCTTGGCGAGGATCTCGACAGCCGCATCGAGGGTGTCGGGGTCGAGCTTCAGCCGGAGGTCGGCAACCGAGCGCTCGGCCGCATCGGCAAAGCCCTGCAGCAACAGGCCGCTCTTCGATGAGCCGCCATGCTCGCGCAGCTGCTTCAGCCGCTCCTCGTAGCTCGGCACGCGATCGCGCAGCCGAGCCCGGAACACTTCCTGCAGGTCGGAAAAGCCCTGATAGCCGAGTGCCTGGCTGAAGCGCACCAAAGTCGAGGGCTGCACGCCCGAACGCTGCGCCACGCTGGCCGCGGTGCCGAAGGCGATGTCATCAGGGTTGTCGAGGGCGAAGCTCGCCACCTGGGTCAGGCGGCGCGGCAGGGTCGGGGCGCGGGCGGCGATCAGCGCGCGCAGCGCGGGGAAGTCCCGCGGCACGGCATCGTCCAGCTTGATCTCCCCGTCATCCATTCCGGCCTCATAGCGGGTGCCGTCGCAAAGTCCAACAAAAGCACGGCCAAAGTCCATGACCTTCTGCCGGCGCCACCGAGGTTTTCCAATGTTCCTGCTTAGAACGCTGCCGAATTTGGAACACGCCGTGCTTGACGACTGAACTTAGAATGGAATAAACATTCCATCAACAGGGAATGCAGCACTAGACGTTCCATTCAACGAGAACGGAGCTGCAGCTTAGGTCGGGGAGGACCCAAGCACATGGCGGCCATGCTGCTCGAAGCCAGGGGCATATCGAAGTATTTCGGCGCCATCACCGCGCTGCGCGACGTGAACTTTCACGTGGCGCCGGGCGAGGTGCTGGGCGTGGTCGGCGACAATGGCGCCGGCAAATCCACGCTGATGAAGATCCTGTCTGGCCTGTTCACGCCATCGGAGGGCGAACTGATCTTCAGTGGCGCGCCGGTGAAGTTTGGAAGTCCCAAGGACGCGCAGAAACTCGGCATCGAGATGGTCTACCAGGACTTTGCGCTCGCCGGGAACATGCCGATCTACGAGAACATCTATCTCGGCCGCGAGCCCGGCATGAAGTTCGGGCCGCTGACCATCGTCGACCACAAGCGGTCGCGGCAGATGGCCACCGATCACCTCGACCGGCTGCATATCCATGTCAAATCGGTGGAGCAGAACACCGAGGACCTCTCGGGCGGGCAGCGGCAGGCGGTCGCCATCGCCCGCGCCACGGCGTTCGACGCGAAGCTCGTGATCATGGACGAGCCGACCGCGGCGCTGGCCATCAAGGAAGTGGGCAAGGTGCTCGACCTGGTGCGCTCGCTCAAGCAGCACGGGGTGGCGGTGATCATCATCTCGCACCGCATGGACGACATCTTCTACTGCTGCGACCGGGTGATGGCGCTCTACCAGGGCACCAATTTCGCCGAGGCGGAACTCGGCAAAACCTCGCGCAACGAGGTCATCGGCTGGATCATGGGCACCAAGGGTCACACGGCGTCCCTCGCTCATGACAACATGCATTGAGGGGGATCATGCTCCACACGTCCCCCACCTACGGTGTCATTCCCGCGAACGCGGGAACCTCCGTTTGCGATTTTGCCACGGGCACAAAAACAGAGGTCACCGCTCTCGCGGGGATGACCCAGTGGACAACGGGTAGTTCCGTGGGAGCGGCGTCATGAGCGACACTCCCGCCACCAAGTCCGGCTTCTCACTGCGCGGCCCCGGCATGTCGAAATTCCTCGAGGTCTACGGCATCATCCTCGTCGTCGTGATGATGATGCTGGTGCTCGCCGTGATCAAGCCGGAGGTGTTCCTCTCGGCGCAGAACCTCACCAATATCCTCAAACAGAACGCCTCTTTGGCGCTCTTGGCGCTCGGCATGTATGTGGTGATCGTCACCGCCGGCATCGATTTGAGCGTCGGCTCGATCATGGGTCTCTCGATGGTCTGCCTGGCGGTCGCCTCGAAGGCCGGGGTGCCGTGGCCGATCGTGCTGCTGATCGGGCCCGCCATCGGACTGCTGGTCGGCTGGGTGAACGGCGTCGGGCTGACGGTGCTGAAACTGCCGCACCCGTTCATCATGACGCTGGGCACGCTGAACGTGGCGCGTGGCCTCACCTACCTGATCTCCAACGGCGCGCCGATCTCGGGGCTGCAGCCGGAGGTGCGCTATATCGGCCAGGCCTATTTCGGGCTCGGCTTGCCGCCGCCGGCGGGGATCCCGGCGAGCCTGATCCTCGTCGCGGTCTGCGCCATTGGGCTGTGGTTCTTCCTCGAGAAGACCAATATGGGCCGGCACATCTTTGCCATCGGCGGCAATCCGCATGCGGCACGGGTCTCGGGCATCAATGTCGATCAGACCCTCGTGGTGGTCTACATGATCTCGGGCTTCATGGCCGGGCTTTCGGGCCTGCTGCTTGCCGGCCGCACCGATAGCGGCTTTCCCAATGCCGGCATCGGCATCGAACTCGATGCGATCGCCGCGGTGATCATCGGCGGCGCCTCGTTCTTCGGGGGGCGCGGCACGGTGCTCGGGGTGCTGGCGGGCGTGCTGATCATGGGGATCCTCCGCAACGGGCTCAACATCAACAATGTCTCGGCGTTCTGGCAGCAGATCCTGATCGGTCTCGTCATCATCATCGCCGTCTATATCGACGTGCTGCGGCGGCGCGCTGCCGTCCGGAGATAACAGGGATCTGAGCCAGGCCGTGTCTCCCGGCCGGGGCTCGAAGGCAACGGAGACATGATTGGTTCAGGGAGGACCAAAACCCATGAAGAAACTGCTTCTTACGGGCGTTGCGCTGAGTGCGCTGCTCGCCATGGCCGGTTCGGCCAATGCCGCCTATGTGCTGGGCATGAAGGGCCCGGGCGCCGGCAATCCGTTCTGGGCGGCGGTGGAAGCCGGCGCCAAGGCCAAGGCCGCCGAACTCGGCGTCGAAGTGATCGTCGTCGCGCCGCCGGCCGAGTCCGATGTGCAGGCGCAGATCACCCAGATCGAAGACCTGATCGCTCAGAAGGTAGACGGCATCGCATTGGCGCCGACCGACCCGAACGCGCTCGCTCCGGTGGTGGACGCGGCCAAGGCCGCCGGCATCCCGGTGGTGTTCGTCGATACCCGCGGCACCAATGAAGGCGTCACCTTCATCGGCACCAACAACGAAGTGGGCGCCGCGCTCGCTGCCAAGTACCTCTGTGACAATCTCGCGGCCGGTTCGGAAGTGGCGATCCTGCAGGGCCTGATCTCGCAGTCGACCGGGCAGGCGCGCGCCGACGGCTCGAAGAAGGGCCTCACCGATTGCGGCCTCAAGGTCGTCGCTGAGCAGACCGCCGAGTGGGACCGCGCCAAGGGCCTGTCGGTGACCGAGAACATCCTCGCCGGCAACCCCAACATCAAGGGGATCTTCGGCTCGAACGACAATATGGCGCTGGGTGCTTCGGAAGCGGTGAAGGCCGCGGCCCGCACCGACATCACCATTGTCGGGTTCGATGCCAACCCCGATGCGGCGGCGGCGATCCTTGCCGGCGACATGGCGGCAACCATTGCGCAGGCGCCCGCCAACATGGGCGGCTTCGGCATCCAGGCGCTGGTCGACCTGAAGGCCGGCAAGACGCTCGAGGCCTGGATCGACACCGGCACGGTGCTGGTCACCAAGGACAATGCCGCGGACTATAAGTAAGCTCTCCTCCAGAGCGCCTGGCGCCCGGGGTCCGCAAGGGCTTCGGGCGTTTTTCTTGCACGAAGCGAATTGCGAGTAGCGAGTGGGGTCGCGGCGCCAAGCTATTCGCTATTCGCCATTCGCTACTCGCCTCCGAAGGAGACTAAGGAATGACCAGCATCGGCGTCGGCCTGATTGGTACAGGCTATATGGGCAAGTGCCATGCGCTGGCCTGGAATGGGGTGAAGCCGGTGTTCGGCGATGGGCCGAAGCCGCGGTTGGTGCACCTCGCGGAAGTGTCGCCGGAGCTGGCGGCGCGGCGGGCTGAGGAGTTCGGGTTCGAGAAATCCACGTCCGACTGGCGGGCGCTGATCGCCGACCCCGAGGTCGAAGTGGTGTCGGTGACGACGCCCAACGCCTTTCATGCCGAAATGGCGATCGCGGCGCTCGAGGCGGGTAAGCACGTCTGGTGCGAAAAGCCGATGGCCGTGGGGTTTGCCGAGGCGGAACGGATGGTTGCCGCGGCGCGGGCGTCGGGCAAGGTCACGGCGCTCGGCTACAACTACATTCAGAACCCGGTGATCCGGCACATCAGGAAGCTGCTGGGCGAGGGCGCCATCGGCACGGTGAACCACGTGCGCTTCGAGATGGACGAGGACTTCATGGCCGACCCCGAGGCCCTGTTCTACTGGAAGAGCGAGGCCTCGTCCGGCTATGGCGCGCTCGACGATTTCGGCGTCCACCCCTTGAGCCTGATGCAGTTCCTGTTCGGCGGCGTGACAAGGGTGATGGCGCAGTTGTCGATGCCCTACGCCGATCGGCCGAGCCGGGATGGCGGGCGGCGGAAGGTCGAGACCTGGGACATCGCCTCGGTGCTGCTCGAGCTCAGGAACGGCGCCTCCGGGGCGATGGCGCTCGATCGTTCGGCCTGGGGCCGCAAGGGACGGATCGCGGTGCAGATCTTTGGTTCGAACGGCACCATCGCCTATGACCAGGAACGGATGAACGAGTTTCAGCTGTTTCAGGCGAGCGATGCCGCAGCGGAGCAGGGCTTTCGCACCATCCTCACCGCGCCGGTGCATGCACCCTACGACCGGTTCATTCCGGCGCCGGGGCATGGGTTGGGCTTCAACGAATTGAAGATCATCGAGTGCCACGAGCTGCTGAAGGCGATCGGCGGCGACGCCGCGGCGCAGATCGTCGGCTTCGAGCAGGGGCTCGAGATCGAGCGGGCAGTGCACGCGATGGCGCAGTCGCACCGCGAGGGGCGGTGGGTGGCAGTCGACTGACAGAGACGGCCCCCTCCCATCCTCCCCCATAAAAAAGGGGGAGGTGCTCCGCTGGTGTGTTTGGCACAATCGAAGACAGAGCCTCGACTCTTCACCTCCCCCTTTAAGGGGGAGGCCGGGAGGGGGCCGTCTCTATCAGTACAGGGGTAAGTCCCGAGGCCGCAGTCACGGCGGCCCCGGGAGCCTGAGGGCGTGCAGCGGCCTCAGGCGGTGGCGAGGGTCGGGGTGCGGTTGCGGCTTTCGACCCAGTAGATGAACACCGAGGCGGCAACGATCAGCGCCGCGCCCGGCCAGAACCAGACCGACGGCACCTGGCCGAGGATCAACCATCCCAGAAGCCCCGAGAGCGGCACCTTGGTGTCGCCGAAGGGCTGCAGGTAGGTGGCATCGGCGGCCTTGTAGGCATAGGCCATCAGGTACTGTGCAAAGCCGGTAAGGACGCCCAGCAGGAGCAGCAGCCACAGGGCGGTGCCCGAGGGGAGGGCGAAGACGTTGTCTGTCAGCCCAACCGGCAGGAGGCCAGGGGCGCCGATGCCGAGCGCCCAAACGGCGACGAGGATCAGCAGGTGGTTCGGGGTGATGAGCACCAGCAGCGAGATGGTCAGCGTTTCGGGGCTCTCGCCCTTCAGCGTCAGGTACTTGGTGAGGACGTCAGTGGTGGCCCACAGCGCGGCGGCGACGATCGGCACGAGGGCGGTCCAGCCGAGGCTGCCGGCTGTGACGTCCGAGATGATGATGGCGCCGACGAACCCAGCGATTGCCGCGACGAGGCGGGCAGCGGAGGCGCGTTCGCCGAGGAACAGGGTGGAGCCGAGGATGATGAAGAGGGGCCCGGTGGCAAGCAGGGTCACCATCTGCCAGATCGGCACGCCGGAGGCGAAGCCGTAGACGAAGACATGCGCGCCGAGCGCCGAGACGAAGGCGCGGACCTCGTGCGCCAACGGGTGGCTGGTGCGGAGCTTGTCGATGCCGATGCGGAAGATCAGCGGCAGGCTGAGAATGCCGGCGATCAGGTATTGCCAGAACACCATGCCGGTCGAGCTCATGCCGTAGCCGCCATACTCCACTGGAGTGGGCAGCACAGACTGCAGCAGGTTGGAGCCGGCGAAAGCCATCGCCGCAACCAGCATGAAGGTGGCACCGGCGGTGGCGGCAGAAGACTTGGTAGTCGAGGAAACCTGGCTCATCAAACGATCCTTTCCGTAGCCTGTTTCCTCAGGGTTACGGGGAATCGCGATGGGGAATGACGACGCGGAGACCCTCCGAATGAGGGGCCGCGCCGGCAGAGCCAGCGTAAATCCCGTTCTCTTTCATCCGGACTATACCGTCGGCTCCGGAGTTACACCGGATCTGCTGACCCTCCAGATTCCTCTGGAAGCGCTCGCGGGCTTTGGGTTTTCGGCCCATCTACCGCCGGTGGGGAATTGCACCCCGCCCTGAGAACTTGCCGGCCGATCGCTCGGCTGACAGGGGCTCACATAGACCTCACAGGGCGCGGACGCAAGCAGGCACAAGGACGAAACTGGGGGTGGGCGGAGCGACAGCGAACAGCAAACGCCCGATCAGGCTCGTTTCACCTTGCTGCTGCTGCGCAGGCCGATGATCGTGGCGGCGACGACGCCGAGCGCCACGACGCCGATGATGATGGTGGCGAGCGCGTTGACGTCGGGGGAGACGCCGAGCTTGATCTTGCTGAAGATCACCATTGGCAGGGTCGACGAGCCGGGACCGGAGACGAAGCTCGCGATCACCAGGTCGTCGAGCGACAGGGTGAAGCCGAGCAGCCAGCCGGAAACCAGAGCCGGGGCGATGATCGGCAGGGTGATGTCGAAGAACACCCGGAACGGCGTCGCGCCGAGGTCCATCGCTGCTTCTTCGAGGCTCAAGTCGAGGTCGGAGAGGCGGGACTGCACCACCACGGTGATGTAGGCCATGCAGAACGTGGTGTGGGCGATGATGATGGTGACGATGCCGCGACCGGCCGGCCAGCCGAGCACGGATTCCATGCCGACGAACAGCAGCAGCATGGCGAGGCCGGTGATCACGTCCGGCATCACCAGCGGGGCCGACACGGTGCCGGCGAGCACGGTGCGGCCGCGGAAGCGCTTGAAGCGCACCAAAGCCACTGCGCAAAGCGTGCCGAGCACCAGCGCGAAAGTGGCGGAGAAAAACGCGATGCGGAGGCTCAGCCAGGCGGCGCCCAGCATCTGCTCGTCGGCGAACAGCTTGCCATACCACTTGGTCGAAAAGCCCGACCACACCGTCACCAGATCGCTCTCGTTGAACGAGAACACCACCAGGGAGATGATCGGCAAATAGAGGAAGGCGAAGCCGAGGGTTGCCGCGATGGGAAGGAACAAGCCGCGCCGCATCTACTTGCCCTTCTCGACCACGGCATCCTGCGCCTTCTGCAGCAACAGGATGGGAATGACGACGACCACCAGCATGGCGACGGCGACTGCCGCGGCGCGCGGCCAGTTGGTGGCGCCGAAGAACTCGTCCCACAGCACGCGGCCGATCATCAGCGTTTCCGGGCCGCCGAGCAGCGAGGGAATGACGAACTCGCCGATCGCCGGGATGAACACCAGCATGGAGCCCGCGATGATCCCCGGCAGCGACAGCGGCAGGGTGACCGAGAGGAAGGTCTGCCAGGGGCGCGAGCCCAGATCAGCCGAGGCCTCGAGCAGCGAAGTGTCGAGCTTCACCAGCGTGGTGTAGAGCGGCAGGATCATGAAGGGCAGGTAGGTGTAGACGATGCCGACATAGACGGCAAAATTGGTCTGCATCATCACCAGGGGCTCAATGCCGAACACCGCGAGGATCTGGTTGATCACGCCGTTGCCGCGCATGAAACCCGAGAGCGCGTAGACGCGTAAGAGGAACGAGGTCCAGAACGGCAGGATCACCAGCATCAGCAGGATGTTGCGCCATTTGTCCGGGGCGCGGGCGATGGCATAGGCCATCGGGTAGCCGATGAACAGGGTGATCACCGTAGCGATCAGCGCGATGCGGATCGAGCTCAGGTAAGCCGCGACATAGAGCGGATCGGTGAAGAGTTTCAGGTAATTGGACAGGTGCAGCGTCAGCTGCACGGTGCCGCCTTCGGTGGTGAGCAGCGGCGAATAGGGCGGGCGGCCGAACTGCTTGGTGGCGAGCGAGATGCCGAACACCACGAAGAGCGGGACGAGGAAGAACACGGTCAGCCAGATCGCCGGCGCGGCGATCACCAGGGTGCGGCCGGAAATGCCGACGTCACGCAGCCGGCGCTCCAGCCCGCTCCAGGGCCGGAGGCGACGCGGCGGCGGCAACTGGTTGCCGGTGAGGGTCATGGGTGAAGGTCCCCTTCGCGGTTGCACAATGCGCACCGCGTCATCCCCGCGGAAGCGGGGATCTTCGTTTGGCCACGACCACCGCAAACAGAGGTTCCCGCTTTCGCGGGAATGACTCCGTGGGGGTGGCAAAGCTGGAACCTTGTCCCGCTCATACCGTCAGCACCGAGCCGGAGCTGTCGCCCCAGGTGACGTAGACCTGCTCTTCCCAGGTGATGGCGTCGGGATTGCCGCGCGCCGTGTTGGTCTGGCTGACGCGGATGCGTTTGCCGCTGTCGAGCAGCAACTGATAGACGCTCATATCGCCCAGATAGCCGATATCCTCGACCACGCCCTTGGTGACGTTGGCGCCGTTCAGCGTCTCGGGCTTCTCGCGGCTCAGCGCCATCTTCTCGGGGCGGATGGCCCACCAAAGGATCTGGTCGGGAGCGCAGTCGACGCCGTGGCCGACATAGATGTCGCAGCCAAGCTCGGGCGAGCGGATGCGGACATGGTCCGGCTCGTCCTCGGTGACGATGCCCTCGACCATGTTGGCCGAGCCGATGAAGCTGGCGACGAAGCGCGAGTTGGGGAACTCGTAGATGTCGTGCGGTTCGCCGATCATGGCGATCTCGCCCTGGTTCATCACCCCGATACGGGTGGCGAGCGTCATCGCCTCTTCCTGGTCGTGGGTGACGACGATGAAGGTGACGCCGAGCGATTCCTGGATCTTGACCAGTTCGAACTGGGTTTCCTCGCGCAGCTTCTTGTCGAGCGCGCCGAGCGGCTCGTCGAGCAGGAGGAGTTTTGGCCGCTTGGCCAGCGAGCGGGCGAGGGCGACGCGCTGGCGCTGGCCGCCCGACAACTGGTTCGGCTTGCGCTTGCCGTAGTCCTGCAGCTTGACGAGGCTCAGGAGCTCGGCGACGCGATCGCCGATCTCGCTGCGCGGCATGTTATCGCGCTTCAGGCCATAGGCGATGTTCTGCTCGACATTCATATGCGGGAACAGCGCATAGGACTGGAACATCATGTTGACCGGTCGCTGGTAAGGCGGCACGGCGGTCATGTCCTGGCCGTCGATTTCAATGGTGCCGGAGGTCGGCTGCTCGAAGCCGGCCAGCATGCGCAGCAGCGTCGATTTGCCCGAGCCCGAACCGCCGAGCAGGCAGAACAGCTCGGATTTATAGATATCGAGCGACACTTCGTGCACCGCCGAGACGTCGCCGAATTTCTTCGAGACGTTGCGAATGCGCACAAACGGCTTGGCCGACGGATCGCGCCAGGGGCGCGTGTCGATGGCGAGCTGCGGCTTCTTGGCCATGCGGCACCTGATGAGGAAGGGGGCGGTTGTGGGACCGCCCCCTGAAGGAGATTACAGACCGGTTTTGATGCGGGTCCAGGTCCGGGTCAAGACCTCTTCGAACTCAGGCGAGTGCGCCTTCATCACGAAGGCCTTGGCGATGGTCTCGGCCGGCGGATAGATGCCCGGATTCGACTTCACTTCCTCGTTGACGAACTCCAGCGCCGGCAGGTTCGGGTTGGCGTAGAACACGTAATTGGTGATCGCCGCCACGACCTTGGGCTCGAGGATGTAGTTGATGAACTTCAGGGCATTGTCCGGATGCGGCGCATCGATCGGGATGGCGAGGAAGTCGAACAGCGTCGCGGCGCCTTCCTTGGGGATCAAGTACTTGACCTCGTTGCCCTGGGCGGCCTGCGCCGCGGCGTCGGATGCGATGAAGATGTCGCCCGAATAGCCGAGCGCCAGGCAGATTTCGCCGTTGCCCAGATCATCGATGTACTGGCTCGAGTGGAAGTAGCGGATCGACGGCTTGATGCTGGTCAGCAGCGCTTCGGCCTTGGCGAGGTCCTCCTCCTTCTCGGAGTTCGGATCGAGGCCGAGATAGTGCAGCGCAATACCGGTGACTTCCGACGGGCTGTCGAGCACGGCGACGCCGCAATCCTTGAGTTTGGCGACCACCTCCGGCTTGAACAGCAGGTCCCAGCTGTCGATCGGCGCGCCGTCACCGAGCGCCGCCTGCACCTTGGCGACGTTGTAGCCGAGCCCGATGGTGTTGATCATGTAGGGCACGCCATGGGCGTTGTCCGGATCCTGCGAGGCGGCCGTCGCCATCACGGCCGGGTCGAGGTTGCCCAGGTTGGTCAGCTTCGACTTGTCGAGCGGCAGGATCAGGCCGGCCTTGATCTGGCGCTCGAGGAAGTTGCCCGAGGGAACGACGATGTCGTAGCCGGAATTGCCGGCGAGCAGCTTGGCGTCGACGATCTCGTTATTGTCGTAGACGTCGTAGTTCACCTTGATGCCGGTTTCGGCTTCGAAATTGGCGATGGTGTCTTCGGCGATGTAGTCGGACCAGTTGTAGATGTTGACAACATTGTCCTGCGCCAGGGCCGGCGTTGCGACGAGCAGCGCTCCCAGGGCGATGAGCAGCGGTTTGTGCATGGTGGTCTCTCCTTGATCAGTACCGCGGGTGGCCAGCGGTTATTGCCTCATAGTCCGGACGCGTGCGGGCGCCGGTTGACGGATCGTGGGCGCAGGGGCCCGGCGAATAGCGATGTAAGGGTGCGGATTGGCTCGAGTGACGACTATGTCGGGGAGCGGGTGCGCGGGAGGGTAGGCCAAGCAGCGCGGGTGTCGCGCCGGGAGAATTCGGGTTCGCAATGTGCCCGGAGCCGGGCGCCCATCGATCCGGCGGAGGCTCCGGATCAACAATGACGGTAAGCAGTGACGTGACCCCTCGCGACAGGCCTTCCAGCCGGGCTGAAACCTAGTGGGAAATCCGACGTCGGGCAAGGGCTGGCTCTTTTACCCATCTGGTGCCGGATCATTGAACATCCACACAGAATGTCGACGTTAAAGACTGTGCCAGATCTGCCCAGCTTTGCGAGGCGCCATCGCACACAAAAACTTACGCACACGGCTAACATGTTACGTATACATCTTGCACACTCGTCAACTCATCGACGTCATACAT
>NZ_LAJE02000213.1 GCF_000970465.2 Devosia insulae DS-56 | reverse complement strand
ATCGAAGACAGAGCCTCGACTCTTCACCTCCCCCTTCATGGGGGAGGCCGGGAGGGGGCCGTCTCTATCAGTGTGCCTAGCGGTGATGCTCCGCGGTGATCCAGCGGACCGTCTGGCTCCAGGAGCGCATCACCACGGTATTGGTGCGAACCGTGTTCTTGCCGTAGCGCACGCCGCTCAACAGGGTGCCGTCGGTGACGCCGGTGGCGGCGAACAGCACGTCGCCGGAAGCCAGCTCGTCGGTGCGGTATTTCCGGTTCGGATCGGTGATGCCCATCTTCAGCGCGCGGGCGCGCTTCTCATCGGTATCGAGGATCAGCTTGCCCTGCATCTGGCCGCCGATGCAGCGCAGCGCCGCCGCGGCCAGCACGCCCTCCGGAGCGCCGCCGGAGCCAAGATAGATGTCGATGCCGGTATCCTCGGTGTTCACCGCGTGGATGATGCCGGCGATATCGCCGTCCGAGATCAGCTTGATGGCGACGCCGGCGGTACGCAGGTCATCGATCAGCGCGGCGTGGCGTGGCCGATCGAGCACGCAGGCGGTGATCTCGTTCACCGGCACACCCTTGGCCTTGGCCAGCGCCTTGACGTTGACGGTGGCGCTCGCATCGAGATCAACGACGCCCGCGGGGTAGCCGGCGCCAATGGCGATCTTGTGCATGTAGACGTCGGGGGCGTTGAGCAGCCCGCCGCGCTCGGCCATGGCGAGGACGCAGATCGAATCCGGCTGGTTCTTGGCGCACAGCGTCGTGCCCTCGAGCGGGTCGACGGCAATATCGACTTCCGGGCCGTCGCCGGCGCCCACTTCCTCGCCGATGAACAGCATCGGCGCCTCATCGCGCTCGCCCTCGCCGATGACGATCCGGCCGTGGATGTGCACATTGCCCATCTCGGCGCGCATCGCTTCGACGGCAGCGGCATCGGCCGCCTTTTCGTCGCCCTTGCCGCGCCAGGTGGCAGCGGCGAGCGCCGCCGCTTCGGTGACACGCACCAGTTCGAGGGTAAGCGAACGATCGATCGCCGCCTGCCGGTCGGTATCGGACTTGCCGAGCTTCATGAACTCTCCCTTCCCCGCCGCACGGGGCTTTACGTGGCCTATGCGGTCGCCATCCCGTACCGCAAAGCCGGGAGGGTTCCCGGGCATTTCACCGCTTCGTTGAAGCGGTGAAATGCTCCAGGCTTTGATCTGTCGCGCCTTCGAACCGGAAAAGTCTGCAACTTTTCCTGAAGGCACTCCTAGAGTTGCTCGATCCGGATCATCTGCGGATCGCCGACGATGAAGCCGTCGCCTTTGATCGCCTGGAGGGCGTCGCGGACGGTCTGCTCCATGGTGGAGTGCGTGAGCAGCACCACCGTGCGGGACTCGGTCCCCGTCACGCCCGGCTCGCTAACACGCAAATCCGGACGCTGGATGACGCTTTCCAGCGAAATGCCCGCGGCACCCATCCGGGTAGCAATAGCGGCAAACGCTCCGGGGACATCTCTGACATTTAGTCGGATGTAGTAGCCGCCCTCGTGCTCGCGGATCGGCGCGCGGCGATAGGGCGTCAGCTCCGCCACCGGCACGCCGAGCGGCGGCACCTTGGTGCCGCGGGCGATGTCGAGAATATCGGACAGTACCGAGGAGGCCGTCGGCGGGCCACCGGCGCCGGGGCCGGCAAGCAGCAGTTCGTGCACATGGTCGGTTTCGAGCGCTACCGCGTTCAGCACACCATCGACGCCGGCCACCGCAGAGGTTTTCGGCACCAGCGTCGGATGCACCCGCTGGTCGATGCCATCGGCCGAGCGCTGGGCGATGCCGAGCAGCTTGATCTTGTAGCCGAGGTCGCCGGCCACCTTGATGTCGGCCTGGCTGATGCTGGTGATGCCTTCGACGAAGATCTCGTCGGGCGCGATTTCGCAGCCGAAGCAGAGCGAGGCGAGAATGGCAAGCTTATGCGCCGTGTCAAAACCGTCGACGTCGAAGCTCGGATCGGCTTCGGCATAGCCCAGCTTCTGCGCGTCGGCGAGGCACTCGGCGAAGCTGATGCCCTCGTTGCCCATGCGGGTCAGGATGTAGTTGCAGGTACCGTTCATGATGCCATAGACGCGGGCGATGCGGGCCGAGCCGAGGCCTTCGCGCAGCGTCTTGATCACAGGGATGCCGCCGGCCACCGCCGCTTCAAAGCCGAGCTGGGCGCCCGATTCCTCCGCTGCCCTGGCGAGGTTCACCCCATGACGGGCCAGCAGCGCCTTATTGGCGGTGACCACCGGGCGGCCGATCTCCAGCGCGGCTTTCACCGCGGCCAAAGCCGGCCCGTCCTCGCCGCCGATCAGCTCGACGAACAGGTCGATGCTGTCGGATTTGGCCAGCGCCACCGGATCGTCGAACCATTCGAGGTTGCTCGCATCGATGCCGCGGTCGCGGCTGCGCGAGCGGGCGCAAACGGCGGTGACGGTGATCTTGCGACCGAGCTTGCGGGTCAGCTCCTCGCCGTCCTTCTGAATGATGCGGACCAGCGTCGCGCCGACATTGCCGAGACCGGCAACGCCGATGCGCAGCGGCGCCTCGAGCGCAGCGTCCGCGTGGTCCTGCATCGACTTGAGAATCCGGGTCCGCGTATCAGAGCGGGGCTCGCGCCCTTCCCTGAGGTCGAACACGAAGAGCGGGTCGCCGGCGATGGTGCGTCCGAACCGGGTCGGGGTCCAACCGCGCGCCGCAATGAAGGCTTCGACGGATTGGCGGAACGACTGGATATCGGACATAGAACAGCTCTCGGAATTGGTGCGAGAGCTATGGATAGGAAAGACCCTATCCGTCAATAGGACTGATGGCGGCGGGAGGCAGTGATAGCATTGCATGCAATGCATGCACGAGGATCGATCAATGGCCAATCTGACAATTCGCCAGCTGGACGATGACGTCAAGGAACGGCTCCGCAAGCGAGCTGCTGCCAACGGTGTGTCCATGGAAGAGGAAGCCAGAAAGGCGCTGCAGAACTGGGTGGCTCGCGTAGAGCCCCGAGAAGGAATGGGCACGCGCATCCGCCGCAGGTTTGCTCCCCTCAGCGGCGTCGAACTGGACGTTCCGCCGCGGGGGCCTTCGCGCCCGCTGCCGGACATATTTGACGACGAATGATCGTCCTCGACACCAATGTCGTTTCAGAGCCGATGCGACCCCGACCAGACATGCGTGTGGTTGACTGGCTGGACGCGCAGGACCCGGCAGAGCTGTGGTTGACCGTGGTCACGGTTGCCGAACTTCGCACGGGTATCGCCAAACTTGGATCCGGGCCCAAGCGCTCATTGCTGGTGGAGCAGGTCGAAGCGACCCTGGCAGACTTCGAAGACCGCATCCTGCCTTTCGACGCGGATGCAGCCCTCATCTATGGTGAGCTTGCGGGCCCCATGGTCGCACAGAAGGTGACGTTCGCGCCGCTCGACGTTCAACTGGCGGCGATAAGCCTCGTGCACGGAGCTACGCTGGCGACGCGCAACGTCAAGCAGGTCACGGACTTTGGCGTCCCGTTCGTCAACCCGTGGGACGTCTGACGCTCCGCCCTACTTCCCCACGCGCTCGGCCGCCGCGGCGACCTTCTCGAAGTAGCGCGGCATACCCCACTTGATCGACAGGGCGCTCGAGGAGATCACCGACATGTTGAGGATGCGGTCGTCCATCTTCACATAGGCGCCGCTCTTCACCTGCGAGGCGGCCGCGATATAGGGGCGAGCAAAGAACTCGTCGGCCAGCTCGGGCGCGTTGAAGAAGCCGATGAGGATATCGGCCGGAATCTGGTCGAAGTTCTCGTAACTCAGCGGATACCAGAAGCCCTGCAGGTCGCCGCCGGCTGGCGAACGCTCGGGGATCGCCAGCCCGGCCAGCGCCAGTAGCTTGGCCCGCGCATCGTCGGCCGAATGGATGGCGGCGGCGCCATTGTAGTCGATCAGCGTCACGGCGCTCTTGCCGGATAGTGCCGGGTACTTGGCGGCCTCGGCCTTGATGAAGGCTTCGAGCTCGGCGACCAGCGCGGTCGCCTCGGCCGGCCTGCCCATCGCCTCGCCGGAAATGCTGATCACCTGCTGCCAGGTCGCCGTCCACGGCTGCTCCGGATAGGCGACCACCGGTGCGATCTGGCTCAGGAGCTTGTATTCATCCTCGCTGATGCCCGAGTAGACGGCAAGGATCAGGTCGGGTTTCAGCGCGGCGATCTTTTCGATCGGCGCACCGGCGCTATCGTCGAAGGTCTCGGGCGTGGCGCCGCCAACCTTGGCAATCGCTTCCTCCACCCACGGCACGATATCCTTATCGAAGCCGGCCGAGCGGAAGCTCGGGAAGCCGACCGGCACGGTGCCGAGCGCGATCGCGGCATCGGTCGAGGACCAGCCCAGCGTCACGATACGCTGCGGCGCGGCCGGGATCACCGTCTCGCCCAGCGCATGCTTGATGGTGACGGGAAAGCTCTGCGCCAGCGCGGGCGAAGCCAGCAGCGCGAGGAACAGCGCCGCGACGGCGTGGAGGACGAGTCTCATGGGACAGAATCTCACTTCTTGGCGCTGCGGGCGGCCGCCGCGATGATTTCGGCGTAGTGCGGAAAGCCCCAGCGCAGCGACAGCGCACTCGGTGGCGAGACGGCGGCGACATATTCGATGCCGACCAGCGAGGCGAAAGCGCCTTTCTGATATTGCGGCTGGCTCTGCGCGTAGGGCTTGGCGAAGAACTCGTCCGAAGCCGCCTGGGTCTCGTAATAGGTGATGAGGATGTCGCTCTTGAGCTGATCGAACAGCTCGTAGCTCAGCGGGTAATAGAACGAGCCGTCCTTGGGCGACAGCTCGGTGACGCTGGGCGCCAGCACCAGCCCGATATCGGTGAGGAACTTCATCCGTGCATCGAGCGCGTCATAGACGGCGATCGAGCCGTCGAAATCGTTGACCCCGGCAAAGCTGGTGCCGGCGATCTCCGGATATTTCGCCGCCTCGTCGGCAACGAACTTCAGCGTATCGGCGACCAGCTGCTCGGCCTCCGCCGGCCTGCCGACGACCTGGCCGATGATTCTGGTCACATCCTGCCATGGCGTGCTCCACGGCTGGTCGGGATAGGCGACGGTGGGGGCGATCTGGCTGAGGCGGGCGTATTGCTCGGTATTGAGGCCCGAGAACACCGCGATGATCACGTCCGGCTTCTGCGCGGCGATCTGCTCGAACGGGATGTCGGAGCTGTCGGAGAGCTGCACAGGCGTCGCCGCGCCAAGTTCTTTCAACTTCTCTTCTACCCAGGGGTGCAGCCCATTGTCGCCGCCGCCATAGGTGGAGAACGGCATGGCCACCGGCACCACACCCAGCGCCAGAAGCGCATCATGGTTGCCCCAGCCCCAGGTGACGATCCGCTCGGGGGCTTTCTCGATCACCGTCTCGCCCAAGGCGTGCTTGATGGTGACGGGAAAAGACTGCGCCAGCGCCGGAGCGGCGGCAAACAACAGGGCAAACGCAACAAGAAGTCGGCGGAACATGACGTGGCCTCCAGCAAGCTGAAAGCTGATAATCATAGTCATGTTATTGGAGCAAGCGGATTCGGGCGTTCGCCGCACCCACCGGGTCATTCCCGAGTGAGGGGAAGCTGTGGTGGCGCTCACAAACGCAAACGGCCCGGTCACTGACCGGGCCGTTGCAAACTCTTGTCGGTCCGCCCTACTTCGCCGCGGTGATCGGCACGACGTTGCCGTGGCTCGGCTGGCTCTGCAGGAACTTCTTGATGTTGCGCGCCGCCTGCCGGATGCGCTGCTCGTTCTCGACCAGCGCGAGGCGGATGTACTGATCGCCATACTCGCCGAAGCCGACGCCGGGGGCGACGGCGACACCGGTCTCCTGAATCAGCAGTTTGGCGAACTCGAGCGAGCCCAGATGGGCGAACTGGTCGGGGATCGGGGCCCAGGCGAACATCGTCGCCTTGGGCGACGGGATGGTCCAGCCGGCGCGACCGAAGCTTTCCACCATCACATCGCGGCGGTCCCGATAGACGGTACGCACGTCCTCGATGACGCTGTCCGGGCCGTTGAGGGCCGAGGCGGCGGCGACCTGGATCGGGGTGAAGGCACCGTAATCGAGATACGACTTCACCCGGGTCAGCGCCGCGATCAGCCGCTCGTTGCCGACGGCGAAGCCGACACGCCAGCCCGGCATCGAGTAGGTCTTGGACATCGAGGTGAACTCCACCGTGATGTCCATGGAACCTTCGACCTGCAGCACCGAAGGCGGCACCTCGTCATCGAAATAGATCTCGGAATAGGCGAGATCGGAGAGGATGAAGATCGAGTGCTCGCGGCAGTACTTGACCACTTCCTTGTAGAAATCCAGCGACGCCGTATAGGCGGTCGGGTTGGCCGGGTAGTTGAGGATCAGTGCGATCGGCTTGGGGATCGAGTGCCGCACGGCGCGATCGAGCGCCCGCATGAAATTCTCGTCCGGCTCGGCCGGCATGGAGCGGACGACGCCGCCACTCATGATGAAGCCGAAGGCGTGGATCGGATAGGTCGGGTTGGGCACCAGCACCACGTCGCCTGGCGCGGTGATCGCCGCGGCCATGTTGGCGAAGCCCTCTTTGGAGCCGAGCGTCGCCACCACCTGGGTGTCGGGGTTCACCTTCACGCCGAAGCGGCGGCCATAGTAGCTGGCCTGGGCTTTACGGAGCCCGGGAATGCCCTTGGACGACGAGTAGCGGTGGGTGCGCGGATCCTTCACCGTCTCCTTGAGCTTATCGACGATGTGCTGCGGGGTCGGCATATCCGGGTTGCCCATGCCGAGGTCGATAATGTCGACGCCGTTGGCGCGGAGCTTGGCCTTGATCGGATCGATATGGGCGAAGACGTAAGGCGGAAGGCGGCGGATGCGGTGGAAATCTTCGTTCATTGGAACCTCGGTGGACCCGCGACGCACTTGCCAGTGCCGCGACGCCTTCAGTGAGGCGCCGATTATCGCGGAATTATGGTTTTGACTCGGTTAAGCGGCGATCACGATCGCCAGGCTCGGTAGGTTCCGCTCTCCCCAGCCGCATGGCGGCGCTCGGGGAGAGCTAGCGAGCGGCGGCGCTAGCGCGCGCGACCACTCCGGCTGCAAAGCCGGCGGCTGCGATTGGCGCTGCTACTCCCTGAGTCATATCCAAACCCTGAGCGAGGATTACGGAGCTTTAGAGGCGGCAACGCCCGATGGTCAAGCTCAATAGAGCGCCACAACATCCGGACCGGACAAAGCGCGTTCGAGCTGGTCGAACCAGGTGGTCCAGCCTTCGTTCAGCGCCCCCTGCTCCGCCTCGTCCATGCCCGGGCCATTCCAGGCATTGGTGAAGCGCATCTCGGTGCGGCCGCCGGACAGCGGGCGGAACTGCATCTCGATATATTCGTCGGTGAAGCCGTGCGTCTCGGTGCCTTCAAAGCTGAAGCTCATGACGATGCGGCGCGCCGGCTCCAGCACCAGGTACTTGCCGACATGGGCGAACTTGCCGCCATTGCCGGACGGGTTCTCGACCCGGTAGCTGCCGCCAACTCGGGCATCGGCCTCGACCAGATGGCCGAACCAGCGGCGCATCGTGTCGATATCGGTCCAGGCCGCATACACCTGTTCGGGCGTCGCCTCGAAGATGCGGACGATTTCCAGCTTGTGCTGTGTCTTGGTCATTGGCTGCTCCCCTTGCTCTGCCGGAACAATGCGTCGAGCGCATCGAAACGCTCGGTCCAGAACTGTTCGTAGAAGGCGAACCACCCGCTGGCGTCGGCCAGCGCCTCGGGCGCCAGCCGGCAGATATGCGATCGGCCCCGCACCTCCCGGCGCACCAGGCCCGCCTGCTCCAGCACTCGAACGTGCTTTGAGGCCGCCGGAAACGACATGTCGAACGGCTGTGCGAGTTCGCCGATATTGTGCTCGCCGCCGGCCAGCGCCCGCAGCATGGCGCGGCGGGTGGGGTCGCTCAGGGCATGGAAGACGGCGTCGAGATGCTGTTCTGAAACCATATGGTTTAACTAGCAGCCTCGACCCCGAATGTAAACCATATGGTTTACGATCTGGCCTTGCTGGCATAGCGGAGCGAGTAGGCGACGCCGACCAGGATCGGTGCGAAGACGCAGCCGAGCAGCCACCAGATCAGGGCAGGAGTCGGGACCAGTGCGGCGGCGGCGACCAGTACGAGGCCGGAGACGATGCAGAGCAGACCGGTGAGGCGATGCGTGGCCTGCCAGTTGGCCGTGTCCTTGAGCGTGGTCGGCAGCCTGAGGCCGGCAAAGCTGTTGGGCTGCGACTTCGGCAGCACATTACCAAGGACGACCAACAGGCCACCGAGCGCAAAGCCGATGACCTGCACCATGTTCACCGGCACGCCTATGCCGATCAGCACGGTCGCCGCCTCCATGACCAGCGCGAGCCCGGTTATTGCCGTCACGACCACGCCGTAGCTGTGCCTACCGGCCGCGATGTCGCTGGGCTTTCCGAACCTGGTAATCGCGAGGAAGATCACCCAGACCACCGCCACCATCAGGAATGGCACGAGCAAGGCCCACTCGCGCGGCAGGAACCCATCGGCCTCGCCGCTCGGCCCCCAGTGCACCGGCAGCATGGTGCCTGATGGCACCAGCGCCAGCCCGGCGACGAACACCGCAACGAGGGCGACGAGGAGCGCGATGCGGATCGGGGTGAACAGCGGGCTCATGACTTGGGCTCCTTGAAGCTCATAAGGCCCGAGAGAGCCTCTTCGAGAATGGACATGTTGAGGTGGTAGATGAGGCTGGTGCCCTGTCGCTCGACGGCGACGAGCTCGGCCTCTTTCAGCTTGGCGAAGTGCACCGAGAGCGTGGGCTTACTCAGCGTGAAGTGCTCCGCCAGCGCGCCGGCCGACATCGGCCCGCCCCTGAGGAGCTGGAGGATTTCCCGGCGCACCGGGTGCGACAGAGCTTCGAAGACGGCGTTGATACCCATAAGACCCGCTCGCGTGGCGACGGGCCTTATTTAGATATTTCTCTAATTAGAGTCAAGGCGAACGAGTGTCGCCTTTCACCGGCAGATATTGCAGGAACTGGTCGGTGCTGGCCGCCCAGGAGAACTGCTCAGCGTAGGCACGGCAGCCCTCTCGCGAAACGTCCAGAGCCTTCAGCGCCGCCGCCTTCAGGTCATGGTCGAGCACGCCGACCGGCGCATCGCCGATCACATCGATCGGCCCGGTCACCGGGAAGGCCGCCACCGGCGTGCCGCTGGCCAGGGCCTCGAGCAACACCAGGCCGAAGGTGTCGGTCTTCGACGGGAATACAAACACGTCGGCCGAGGCGAACAGCCTCGCCAGCTCCTCGCCCTGCCTGGGGCCAACGAACACCACGTCGGGGTATTCGGCCTTCAGCTTCTCGAGGCTCGGCCCTCCCCCCACCACCAGCTTGGTGCCGGGAAGGTCGAGTGAGACGAACGCCTCGATGTTCTTTTCCACCGCGACGCGGCCGACATAGAGGAACACCGGCCCATCATAGGCCAGCGGCTCGCGTCGAGCCGGGTTGAACAGCTCGGTATCGACGCCCTTCTGCCAGATCACCGCATTGGTGAAGCCGCGCTGTTCCAGCAGCGTCTTCAGGTGCGGTGTGCCGACGAGGCAGTATTTCGCCGCGCCGTGAAACCAGCGCAGGAACCGGTAGCTCCAGCGCAGCGGCACCGGCAATCGGGCCCGCAGGTATTCGGGGAACTGCGTGTGGTAGGCGGTCGAGAACGCAAACCGGTGCTTCCGGCACCAGCGGCGCGCCATGATGCCGAGCGGGCCTTCGGTGGCGATGTGGATGGCGTCGGGCGCCGCAGCTTCGATCCGCGCATAGACCGGCTTCATCAGCGTGCGGCTCAGGCGGATCTCGCCATAGCCGGGCATCGGGAAGGTCTTGAACTCGTTCGGGGTCAGGAGCTTCACGGCGATGCCGCGCTTTTCCATCTCCTTGATCACCAGCTCGATCGAACGCACCACCCCGTTGATCTGCGGGTGCCAGGCGTCGGTGACGATGAGAACGGTCTTGGGCTGCGGCATTGGCTGCTCGTCTGAAGGCGGGCAATGGGTAACTTGGACAGACGCCAAAAGCAAAGGGGCCGGATCGCTCCGGCCCCTCGGCAAATCTGAAACTCGAAGCTTGGCTTGCGCTTGGGCGAGTCAGGTGCCGTGGTTCTCGAGAACCGGAGCGGAGCGTACTAAAGTACGTGAGCACCGGAAGCGCAGAAAACCGCGGCAGATGGCCGCCCAAGTAGCAAGCGTTAGCGCTTGGAGAACTGGAAGGAACGACGGGCCTTAGCCTTGCCGTACTTCTTACGCTCGACCACGCGGCTGTCGCGAGTGAGGAAGCCGCCGGCCTTCAGCACGCCGCGCAGCTCGGGCTCGAAATAGGTCAGAGCCTTGGAGATGCCGTGACGGACGGCGCCAGCCTGGCCCGACAGACCGCCGCCCGAAACGGTGGCGATGACGTCGTACTGGTCGACGCGCGCGGCGGCGACGATCGGCTGCTGCAGCACCATCTGGAGCACCGGACGGGCGAAGAAGGCGTTGAACTCCTTGCCGTTGACGGTGATCTTGCCGGCACCCGGCTTGATCCAGACGCGGGCGATGGCGTTCTTGCGCTTGCCGGTGGCATAGGCACGGCCCTGCGCGTCGAGCTTCTGCACGTGCACGGGAGCATCGGCGGCAACAGCGACGACGTTGGCAGCGCCCAGGTCTTCGAGCGAATTGATGGTCTCGGCCATTACTTGGCCCTCACATTCTTGGAGTTGAACGAAGCGACGTCGAGCTTCACGGGCGCCTGAGCCTCATGCGGGTGGGTCTCACCGGCATAGACGCGCAGGTTGCCGTACTGCTTGCGGCCGAGCGGGCCTTCCGGGATCATGCGGCGGACGGCGTTCTCGAGCACGCGCTCGGGGAAACGGCCCTCGAGCAGCTGACGCTGGGTCCGGTCCTTGATGCCGCCCGGATGCCCGGTGTGCCAGAAGAACCGGCGCTGATCGAGCTTCTTGCCGGTCAGCTTCACCTTGTCGGCATTGATCACGACGACGTGGTCGCCGGTATCCATGTGCGGGGTGTAGGTCGGCAGGTGCTTGCCGCGCAGACGCATGGCGATGATGGAGGCAACACGGCCAACCACCAGGTCCTTGGCGTCGATCAGGATCCACTTCTTCTGGATCTCGTCCGGCTTCGCCGTGTAGGTGCTCATCTCGTTTTCCTTGAAAGCAGGCAGAGTGTCCCCTGCCCCGTATTCGTGGCGCGGATATACGGACGCCACCGGAAAGCGTCAAGCGGAAAGATTTTGCGATGTAATTACAATGGCTTGTGCAGTGGGTATTATGATACCACATGCTAAGCCATTGATTTTCTTGATATCATCGCCCGACGAGATGCCGCCTGTACCCACCGGGTCATTCCCGCGAACGCGGGAACCTCTGTTTTCTTGCCTGCGGCACGATCGCAAACGGAGATCCCCGCTTTCGCGGGGACGACATCGAGTGCTTGGAGAGCCTGAGCCTAGGCCCGGCGCGCCGTCGTATCCGCCAGATAGGCCGTCACCAGCCCGGCGAGCATGAAGGCCAGCGCCTGGTGGCCGAGCGCCAGGGAGATCGGCACCATGTTGAGCAGCGTGGCGATACCGAGCCCTACCTGCAACAGGATCAGCAGCGAGATGCGCGGCAGCCAGCCGTGCACACCGCCAAAACCGCCGCGCTTCGACTGGCGCCACAGCAGCCAGCCGACATAGAGCACCACGGCATAGGCGATCATCCGGTGGATGAACTGCACGGTCAGGGTGTTCTCGAACAGGTTCTTCCAGAACGGCTCGATGACGTCGAGCCCATGCGGGATCAGCGCCCCATCCATCAGTGGCCAGGTGTTGTAGCCCATGCCGGCATCGAGCCCGGCAACGAAGGCGCCGGCGACAATCTGCACAAGGATCAGCGCCAGCAGCCCCCAGACTGGCCAGCCGGCGGGACTGGTGGGTCTGGCAGGTTCGAGCCGCCGCGCTACCCAGACCAGCGCAATGAACAGCAGCGAGGCGGCGCCCAGATGCGCGGCGAGCCGGTATTGCGATACCGAGGTGAGTTCCGACAGGCCGGACGAGACCATCCACCAGCCGAGAAAGCCCTGGAAGCCGCCGAGCACGAACAGCCCGGCCAGCGGCGCGGCAAGGCTCCAGTTGAAGCGGCGCTGGACCAGGAACACCACGAAGGGGATGGCGAAGGCGAAGCCGATGACGCGACCGAGGAAGCGGTGCGCCCACTCCCACCAGAAGATCGACTTAAAATCCTCGATCCCCATCCAGGCATTCTGCACGCCTTGCGGGATCTGCTTATAGGCCTCGAACTCGGCCTGCCAGTCGGCATCGCTGAGCGGCGGGATGGCGCCCGAGATCGGCTTCCACGAGGTGATCGACAACCCGGACTCGGTCAGCCGCGTCGCGCCGCCGACCACCACCATGATCAGCACCAGGAGCGCCATGCCATAGAGCCAGAGGCGGACCGGCCGCAGCCGATCAGTCGCCGGCCTGGATGGTGTGACGGATTGTTCGGTTGCGCTGAAAGCCAAGATGGGTTCCTTTCGGCCCCGACCTACTCCCGGCAGCCGCTCCATTCAATGGCCGCGATGCCGCATCGGAAGCTATGAGCCATGACCCAGTCCACCCGCAAGCTCCTCGGCACCGTGCTGATCCTCGCCTCACTGCTGGTCTGGTCGGTGCTCGGCATGTGGATCTACATGAGCTTCCTCGGCGCCGCGGTGTGGTGGCTGCTGATCGGCTTCTTCGCCGTGATGGGGATGAGCTGGTTCTACCCCGCGACCTGGATCATCCGCTGGATGGCAAAGCCGGACGCGGAATAAGACTGTGCCCCGGTCGGCTTCCCTCCCCCTTGAGGGGAGGGATTGAGGGAGGGGGTGGTGCAGTCAGCAC
>NZ_LAJE02000212.1 GCF_000970465.2 Devosia insulae DS-56 | reverse complement strand
CCAAAACACTGGCGCTGGTGGGAGCGTCTCCCTCCCCCTTGCGGGGAGGGGACAGGGGTGGGGGTACTCTGTGCGCACAGGCCTGTCAGCCGCCTTGCCACAATACGCGATAGCCTCGCCCTTGAGCGGGGGGGAGCTAGAACCAGCAGCTCACAGCGCATCGAACGCCCCCATGCGCTTCGCCATCCACAGATACAGCCCCATGATGACGATCGGCACCACGGTGAAAGCCGCGGCGAGCGGGATATTCCCGGCCGTGCCCTGGTGCGCATAAACCGCCTGGCCGATGAAGAAGGCCGAGGTGCCGATGATCTGCGGGATGATGTAATCGCCCAGCGTCAAGGAGAAGGTGAAGATCGAGCCGGCGACGATCCCCGGCAGCGCCAGCGGGAAGATCACCTTCCAGAAGGTCTGCAGCGGCGTTGCGCCGAGATCGGACGAGGCATCGATCAGGTTCGTCGGCACCCGCTCGATCGCCGCCTGGATCGGCAGGATCATGTAGGGCATCCAGACATAGAGGAAGACGAGGAAGGTGCCGGTGTAACTGATGGAGAGCGAGTTGCCGCCGATCACCGGCAGCGAAAGCCACGCGTCCAGCAGCCAGGTCAGGTGCAACTGCTCGAACACCCAGTTTAGGATGCCCTCCTTGGCGAGGATCAGCTTCCAGGCATAGACCTTGACCAGGTAGCTGGCCCACAGCGGCAGCATGATGCCGAGGTAGAACAGCGCCTTCCATTTCCCGCGCGCATAGCGCGCCGCCATATAGGCGATGGGAAAGGCGATCAGCGCCGAAGCCAGAGTTACTGCCCCCGCCATGATCACGGTGCGGAGGATCACATCGAGATTCTGCGGCCGCAGCAGCTCCGCATAGGTCTTGAGCGTGAACTCGTAATTGATCAGCCCGGAGAACTCGTCGATCGAGAAAAAGCTCTGCAGCAACAGCGCGAACAGCGAGCCGACATAGACGATGCCGAGCCAGAGCAGCGCCGGCAGCAGCAACAGAAAGACGGAAAGTTTCGGTTGCCGCCAGAAGCGGTCGCTGAGCGTGCCGAGCCAGCCGCGCTGGTTCGGCAGGATAGCGCTGGAACTGCTCGCGGCGATCGCGCTCACCCCGCATCCTCCATCAGATGCAGCGCCTCGCGGGCAAAGCCGATGGTCACCCGGTCGCCGTCGGCGGGCACATCACTGCCCGATGGCACCACCGCATGGAGCAGCGTGCCACTGAGGTCGATGCCGAGCCGGGTGGTGGCGCCGAGATAGGAGCGCGACACCACTGTGCCGCTGAGCGCCGAATGGCCGCCCTCGCTGCGAATGAGGTGGATGGCCTCCGGCCTGAGCGACGCCCAGCGCTGTTCGCCGGCAATGGTCTCGACGAATTCCGGCGCCAAGACGTTCGACGAGCCGACGAAATCGGCGACGAAGCGCGAATTGGGCTTGGTGTAGATCTCCTCGGGCGTCCCTACCTGCACCAGCTTGCCGAAATCGAACACCGCCACCCGGTCGGCCATCGACAGCGCTTCGCCCTGGTCGTGGGTAACGAAGATGAAGGTGATGCCGAGCGTCTTCTGCAGCGCCTTCAGCTCTTCCTGCATCTGCTCGCGCAGCTTCAGGTCGAGCGCCCCGAGCGGCTCGTCGAGCAGCAGCACCTTGGGGCGGTTGACGATGGCGCGGGCCAGCGCCACCCGTTGTCGCTGCCCGCCTGAAAGCTGGCCGGGCCGCCGGTCGCCATAGCCGCCGAGCTTCACCAGTTCCAGCGCCGCTTCGGCCTCGCGGGCCCGCGTCGCCCTGTCGACCTTCTTCAGCATCAGCGAGAATTCGACGTTCTCGCGCACGTTGATGTGCGGGAACAGCGCGTAATCCTGGAACACCGTGTTGACGTTGCGCCGATAGGGCGGCACGCCCTCCACCGCATCGCCGAAGATGTGGATCTGCCCCAGCGTCGGCTGCTCGAAACCGGCGATCAACCGCAGGCAGGTGGTCTTGCCCGAGCCCGATGGGCCGAGCATGGCGAAGAACTCCCCCTCCCCGACCTCGAGATCGACCTCGTCGAGAGCTCTCACCGCGCCGAAATGGCGGGAAACGGTCTTGAGGGATACGGCCGAGGTCATGCCTGGAGAACCTTCGCGTCGAGGCGCTGAGATCAACCGGAGGACCTGAAAGTCCCCGGACGAGCCGGAGGATTTGCAAGGGCAAATCCCCGGGATGTGTCCGGCGATTTGCCGTTGGCAAATCGCCGGGGGCGGAGGATTTGCCGTTGGCAAATCCCCTAGGTGTCACCCCCGCAACGGCGGGAACCCACTCGCTGTGGACGCGAGGTTGCGCTGGGCTCCGCCGTCGCGGGAGTGACCGTCGCGGGATGGGGGAACGGCGCAGCGCGCCACTCCCCCGGGCCGACTAGAGCTCCCTAGCGGCCGCCGATAACCCCGACGTAGTCGCTGACCCAGCGGTAATACGGCACGCACTCACCCGCCTCGCACTTGGCGGTCGGGGTCCGCCAGAAGCGGATCTTGTCGAAATTCTCGTAGCCGTTGGTGGCGCAGCCCTCATCGGTCAGGAGCTCATTGCCCTTGCAGGCGGCCGGCACCGACGGCACCGTGCCGAACCAGGCCGACACATCGCCCTGCACCTTGGGCGAGAGCGAGTGCTCCATCCACATATAGGCGCAGTTCGGGTGGGCGCTCTCGGCGTGCAGCATCGTCGTATCGGCCCAGCCGGTGATGCCTTCTTCCGGGAAGGTCGAGGCAACCTTGGCGCCTTCCGCCTTCAGCACGTTGACCATGAACGGCCAGGACGAGGAGGCGACGACGCCTTCGTTCTTGAAGTCGTCCATCTGGATGAACGCATCGTGCCAGTAGCGGCCGACCAGGGTGCGCTGCACGCGTAAGAGGTCGAGCGCTGCCTTGTACTGGTCCTCGTTCAGCGCATAGGGGTCGGTGATCCCCAGCTCCGGCTTGTGCTTCATCAGGTAAAGCGCCGCGTCGGCCACATAGATCGGGCCGTCATAGGCCTGGACGCGCCCCTTGTTCGACTTGCCGTCCGGCAGCGTCGTCTCTTCGAACACCACGTTCCAGCTGGTCGGCGGCTTATCCCCAAACACATCGGTGTTGTACATCAGCACGTTAGCGCCCCAGACATAGGGCGTGCCGTAGTGCACGCCATCGACGGTGTGCCAGGCAGCGCTCTCGAGCCGCGGGTCGATCGTCGACCATGACGGGATCAGCGCCGTGTTGATCGGTTGTACACGCTTGCCGGCGATCAGGCGCAGCGAGGCGTCGCCCGAGGCGGTGACCAGGTCAAAGCCGCCTTCGTTCATCAGGGCGACCATTTCGTCCGAGGTGTTGGCGGTTTTCACCAACACCTTGCAGCCGCTATCGGCTTCGAACTTGGTGACCCAGTCATAATTCGGGTCGGTCTCACCGCGCTCGATGTAACCGGCCCAGGCGACGATCGAAACTTCGCCCTCCCCCGCGCCGAGCGACTGCAGCATCTCCTGCGCAGCCACCTGACCGGTGAAGGTCGCAACCATGGTCAAGGCCGTACACGTCTTGAGGATGGATTTCATCGATTTCTCCCTGCTCGGGCAGCGCTCCCAAATGCGCATCATGCCCTTGATTGGGAGCTTATCGAGCGCTTTGCTATGCGCAAATGTATTCGTCCGGGGGGAGCTTTCGGAATTTCCGATAGCTCCTCTGCTCCCCTCCCCCTTGAGG
>NZ_LAJE02000211.1 GCF_000970465.2 Devosia insulae DS-56 | reverse complement strand
GGGGAGGGGGGCTACAGCGCCAGCTTGAAGCCTTCGTGGCTCCTCTTGAAGCCCAACCGTTCGTAGAAGCGATGGGCGTCCAGGCGCTGCTTGTTCGAGGTGAGCTGGACGAGACCGCAGCCCCGGGCGCGCGCCTCGGCGATGGCCCAGCCGATCATCTCGCCGCCAAGCCCCTTGTTGCGATGCTGGGGGGCGATGTGCACCGCCTCGATCAGGCAGCGCCACTCGCCGAGCCGGTTGATGCCGGGGATGAAGCTGAGCTGCTCGGTGCCGACGGCCTCGCCGTCGAGTTCGGCGATGATCAGCCGCTGGTTGGGGTCGGCCGCGATGGCTTCGAAGGCGGCGAGGTAGCGCGGGTGCTGCGGTTCGTCGGGGCGGTCATTGGTAGCGACGACACTGTCGTCGACGATCAGCCGGACGATGAAGCCGAGATCGTCAGGGGTTGCGTCGCGAAAGTTCAGCCGGCTCATTCGGTTCGTCCTCGAATCCATCGATATGAAGATCAGCCGTACTGGCGATGATCGAGTCGAGGAAGCCGGGGAAGCGATGGTCGAGATCGTCGCGACGCAAGGTCACCCGCCGTCGCGTACCTTCAGGCGTGACATTGACCACGCCTGCCTCGCGCAGCTTGCTTACATGGTAGGTAATCGACGTCTTGCTGGCGAGATCGGTAAACTGCCCGCAGGTCATACCAAGCCCACCGCAGCGTGACAGCTCGCCGATGATGGCGAGTCGCGTTTCGTCGCCTAGCGTCGCCAGGACGGTGGAGAGGCTGATCCGTTCGGTGTCAGGATGCGGCAGGGGCGGGTGCGCTGTCATGGCAATGAACTATGCCATTTCCTGCTAAAGTTCAATGATCGTTGAACTAGCTCTTGACGCGAGCTTCGACGAGGTTCATTTGTTCAACAATCATTGAACTAAGGATCTTCCCATGGACACGCGGCTTATCTGGCTCGCGCTCGGCACTTTTGCCGTCGGCGTCGAGGGCTTCGTCATCGCTACGCTTCTGCCGGCCATCGCGGCCGATAGCGGCGTGACGATCACCCAGGCCGGCTATCTGGTTTTTGCCTATGCCATCGCCTACGCGGTGGGGGCGCCGGTGCTTTCGGCGTTCACCGGCCGATACGATCGGCGGCCACTGCTGGCGGTGGTGGCGCTGGTGTTCGCCGTCGGTGCACTGCTCGCCGCACTCTCGCAGGGTTATGTGATGCTGCTGGTGGCGCGGCTGATCATCGCCGCCTCGGTCGGGCTCTACGCCGCAACGGCACAGGCGGCGGCGGTGACGCTGGCGCCGGCTGAACGCCGGGCACGGGCTGTGGCGACGGTGGTTGCCGGCACCACCATGGCGGTGGCGCTGGGGGCGCCGATCGGAGCGTTCCTGTCGGGTTTTGCCGGGGGGCGCGGCATCTATTTCGCCATTGCCGGGGTAGGGGTGCTGACCGCGGCGGCGATATGGCTGATGTGGCCCAAGGGCATCCAGGGCGACCGGCGTGGGCTCGGCGAGCGGCTGGGCGTGCTCAGCGTGCCCGGCCTGTTGCCGGCACTGCTGACGATCCTGCTCTACATGACCGGGCCGTTTGCGGCGTTCATCTATCTGGGACCGGTGACCACCAGGCTGATGGGACTCGATGCCGGGCTGCTGCCCTTCGTCATGCTCGCCTACGGGCTCGGCGCGGCGCTCGGCAACCCGCTGGGCGGGCAGCTGTCGGATCGGATCGGGGCGCAGGCGACGGTCACCATCGCGGCGGTGCTGAATATCGGCTTCCTGCTGCTGCTCGGCGCCATTCCGCTGCTGCCGCAGGCGGCGATCACGCCGGCCTATTTCGCCTTCATGGTGGCCTGGGGCATTGCCGGCTGGATGTTCGTGCCGGGGCAGGTGAGCCGCGTGGTGGCGCTGTCGCCGAGCTCGGCGCCGCTGGCTTTGTCGCTCAACGCCTCGTTCCTCTATCTCGGCACGGCGCTGGGCGCGCTGGTCGGTGGTCTGGTGCTCGAGCACCTGCCGATCAACGAGCTCGGGCTCGTGGCGGCGATCTTCCCGGCGCTGGCGCTCGGGGTATTGATCCTCAGCCGCCCGCGCGTCGTCGCCATGCCCAGGCTCGGCTGAAAGGCTTAGCCTCGGCGGCTTGACCGCCGCCGGGGGCTCTCCTAACCATCGTCGGGCGAGGGGTTTCCGACGATGGACGTGCGACTGCTGTGGTTGGCGCTGGGGGCATTTGCCGGCAGCGTCGAGAGTTCGCTCATCGTCAGCGTGCTGCCCGCCATTGCGGCTGAGACCGGCGTCAGCCTGGCGCAGGCCGGCTACCTGATCTTCGGCTATTCCATCGCCTACGGCATCGGCACGCCGCTGCTCTCGACCCTGTTCGGGCATCTCGACCGGCGTACGGTGGTGGCGGGGGCCGAATTGCTGTTCGGGCTGATGTGCCTGTTGCTCGGGGTATTGCCCGGCTTCCTGCTGCTGGTGCTGGCGCGAACCTTCATGGCGCTGGGGGCGGGGCTCTTTACCTCAACGGCGCAGGCGACCGCGGTGGCGCTGGCGGCGCCGGGTAAGCGCGGTTCGGCGATCTCGACGGTGGTGATGGGCGGCTCGATCGCGGTGGCGGTCGGTGTGCCGGCCTCGGCGCTGGTGGCGGAGTTCCTCGGCTGGCGCGTCGCCTATCTGGGCCTCGGCGTCCTCGCGATCATCGCCTCGGCGACGATGTGGCTGAAACTGCCGGGTGATATCCACGGCGACCCTCGAACCATCCGCGAGCGGCTGAGCGTGCTGAAAGTGCCGGGCATGCCGCTGACGCTGCTTGCCTCCGGCGTGATGGTGATGGCGAGCTTCACCTTCTTCAACTACCTGGCGCCGGTGACCACGGACCTGCTCGGGCTCGACCGCGTGCTGCTGCCGCTGGTGATGTTCGCATTCGGTCTCGGCGCGGTGTTCGGCAACTTCTTCGGCGGCCGGCTGGCCGACCGGATCGGCGGCAGGCAGACCATGCTGGTGATCGGCGGGCTGATGGTGGTGCTGCTGGCCGCGGTGCCGCTGCTGGCCATGCTGCCGCGCCCCGCCGTGCTGCCGGCCTTCCTCTTCCACATGCTGCTCTATGGCGTGGTGTCGTGGGGGTTCTTTCCACCACAGCTGCACCGGCTGGCAGCGCTGGCGCCGGCAGCCGTACCGCTCTCGGCATCGCTGAACCTCACCTCGATGAACATCGGCGGAGCGCTTTCGGCGCTGGTGGGCGGCCTGGTGCTCGAGAACCTGAGCATTGGCTGGCTCGGACCGATCGGGGCAATCGTCGCGGTAGCGGCGCTGGTCGTCGCCTATCTAGCGCCAGACCACCGCTAGTGGAGCGCGCTAGACCCGCTTGCCCTTGGGACTGAGGGCCCAGGCGACGATCAGCACGATGACGGCGAGCGCTGCCGGCAGCACGGCGAGCAACTGGTTGCCGGCGACCAGTACGGCGGCGCCGGCCCACATGATCGAGCTCAGTGCCTCGGAAATCGTCGCCGTGCGCGAAGCGACCTGACGGCGGCGGAACATGGCGCGGCGCATCGGCACGCGGAACCACAACTGGATGGCAGTGGCGGAGCCGGTCGAGATGGCGACGAAGAGGGCGGTGATCCAGGCCAGGTCCCACGAAGCGATGGCGACGAACAGCAGGATCGGCGCGAACACCACTGCGATCGAGCAGAGCACTGCCTCGATCTTGGCGATCAGCACGGCGCGCGGGTGGATCGGCGCGGTGACCACGAGATCGTGTGCGTCTTCGCCGGAGATGGCCAGCCAGGAGAGGCCGCCGGCGAGCTGGCCCGCCGCCATGACGATCACCGGGATTACCACGACATAGGTGCCGGCGCTCTGGCCGTAGGAGACCCACAAGAACAAAGCCGGCGGGAACAGATAGAGGATCTGCATCAGTGTCTGGCTGAGCAGCCAGGGGTCACGCAGCAACAGGCGCCATTCCTTCACCCGCAGCGCATGGCGCTGCGAAGCTTTGCGGAACGGTCGCGTCGAAGCGGTCTGTTGCACCCGGGTGGCGGAGACGCCGGCTGCCGCGATGGCATGCTGCGCAAAGCCACCGGAGGTGAGGCGGATCACCAGCGCCAGGGCGCCGAGGCCGAGCGCCAGGACGATGAGCACGGCGCCAAGATCGCCCATCGCGGCGCGGGCCGGCAGCCAGAGCGGGTTGCCGAGGTCGGGCGCCCCGGCGATGAACTCGGGCGATTGCAGCACCGAGAAGCGGTTCATGTTGCCGAAGCTGAGGATGGCGACGGCCTGGATGCCGATGACGAAGCCGGCGCCGACGATGCCGGCAATGATCTGGGCAATCAGCCGGGTGCGGGCCGGGCCGATGCTGCGGAACAGACCGACCGTCACCAGCACCGAAATCGCGGCCGCGAGGGCGCCGAAGCCGGCGAGCACGCCGTAGGCGGCGAGCCATTGCGGCCCCTCATAGGCGACAAGCACGTTAATGATCGGGCTCGCCAGCAGACAGGCCAGCAGCACCGTGGCAAACGCCGTCGCTGCCGTGCGGACGGCGAAGACACTGGCCGAGGACGCCGGGGAGCTGAGGATCAGGTCGAGATCGGAGCGCGAATAGTAGGCGCGGGTGACCGATTCCAGCGCCTGGCTCAGCATCACCGTCCAGAACAGGAAACCTGTGCCGGTGACCATCACCAGCGTCGCCTTTTCGGCGACGATACCCTGGCTGACCCAGGGCGCCAGCAGCGCGTTGGCGAGGAGGTGCAGGCCGAGGTAGAACAGCCCGAGCACGAGGACCAGCACGACACTGCGGACCTTGCGGCCGCCGGTGGTCATGGCGAGCCAGTCACGCCAGGCGAGGCGGAACTCGTGGGCGGCGAACCAGGGAAGCGTGGCGGGCGTGCTCATCAGGCAACCGCCGCGAAGTCGGCTTCCTTCTGGGCGACGAGATCAAGGAAGATCTCCTCGAGTGTGGTTTCGCGGCCGATGCGGGCGCGGAGTTCGGCGAGCGTGCCTTCGGCGACGAGGCGGCCGTGGTTGATCACGCCGATCCGCTCGGCCATGCGCTCGGCCACTTCGAGGATGTGGGTGGTCATGATGACGGTGACGCCGGCGGCCACCTTCTGTTTCAACACATCCTTGACCTGCCGGGCGGAGCCGGCATCGAGGCCGGTCAGCGGCTCATCGAGGATGATGAGGCGCGGGTTGTGGACCAGCGCTCCGGCCAGGGCGACCTTCTGCAGCATGCCCTTGGAGAAGCCCCCGCAGCGTTCGTTGGCATGGGGCCTGAGGCCGAGCCAGTCGATCAGTTCGTTGGACTGGCGCTCGGCCTCGCGCGCCTCGATGCGCCACAGGCCGGCGACGAACTCGAGATATTCGAGCGGGGTCAGCCGGTCGTAAACCATGGGCTCATCGGAGACCCAGGCGACGATGGATTTGGCGGCGATGGGATCCTTCGCCGTGTCGATGCCGTAGACCGAAATGGCGCCGGCATCCGGCTTCAATAGCCCCGCCACCATGCGGAGAATGGTGGTCTTGCCGGCGCCGTTTGGGCCGAGCAGGGCGTAGAACTCGCCGGCCTTCACCTTGAGTTCGAGGTCGATGACCACGGGCCGGTCAAAGCTCTTCCGGAGCCCGGAAATATCGAGGGCGAAATCGGGGGACGGCATGCGAGGCTCCGCTAAGTTCGCCTGCAGCCTACCCATCAGCCGTTGAGAGGCGCTGAACCGGGCCGGTAAACAAAGAGCTGACGTGATCCTCCACTTGCGTCAGCGAACTCGAAAAGTTTGCAACTTTTCTATTGCAAGCCCACGGCGTCGACGATGCCGCCGATACAGCCGCCATCGGTGGGGCGGGCGGCGCGGACCAGTTTACCGAAATCGGGCGTGTCGCCGGGCGTGCCCCAGAGGCCGATAGTGATCTCGCTAATGATGCGCCGCTTGCCGTCGTCGTCGCAGGCGATGCGGACGCGCTTGCCGGCATCGCGGCCGAAAGCATCGTCGAAGGCATCGCGGATCTGGTCACGGGTCAGGGTCTTGCCGATATTGCCGGCAAAGAGGTCGCGCACCTTGGAGGCGTTGAGCGCGGCGAGCAGCTGGGTCGCGGTGCGGTAATAGCTCGCCGCGTCGGCGCCGAAGCAGGTGCCGTGCTTGATCCACTCGTGCCGTTCGAGCTGCGAGCGGGTGCCGGGCATCACCTCGTCGAGGGTTTTCTGCAACTCGGCCGGAAGCTCGACTGGAGGGAGGGCCGACCAGCGGCCGTCGCGATCGAGCTGTTCGAGCTTCGTCGACACGTCGCAATACTCGTCGGTGGGCCACAGGCCATGCAGCGAGAAGTGGTTGGCATCGAACCGGGTACGGCTTTGCTGCCGGCATTCAGGCTTATTGGCCGCCCCCTCGCAGAAGGCCGGTTGCCAGCTCGCAGCCAGAATCAAGAACTGGTCAGAAGCCTTGGAAGGCGTTGTGGGTTCCGACTTCGGAGCAGTCTGCGTCGGGGCAGGGGCGGGTGCAGTGGGAGCGACCGGCGGTGCATCCGTCGGCCGAAGCCAGAGATAGACCGCCCCGCCGATGAGGAAGGCGGCGATGAGAAGGAGGGTGAGGCGAGGATTCATGCTGCGATCGGTCCAGCTTGCCGAGCCCGCAACTGACCACGATTCCAGCGCCACGTCAGCGATGCCGCGATCTTGCTCGGGATACAGCATTGTTGTAAATTACAGCATTGCTGTAATTTACAGAAAATCCGGATGTCCGAGAAGAGCTACTCGACTAGTGATCTATCACGCAGGTCAGGCGACATCATCGTCGAAGCGCTGCGGAGACCGGTAACGATCACTCAGCGCAACAAGCCGCGCTTGGTGTTGATGAACATCGACGACTATGAGGAGATGCGGAAGCAGGGCGATCCGAGGCGAGCCATCAAGATCGGTGAGCTGACTGAGATCGAGCTCGACGAGATGCAGCGGGCACTCGACAAGTACCGGAGTGAAGCGTCGGCTGGGGACGAATGAGCTGGGAGAGCCCGCGCATGGCTCGAACGAAACGCGCTGCCCCTCACCCCGACCCTCTCCCCAGCGGGGAGAGGGGGCGATGGGGCACTGCCTGTGCAAGATGCGTCCCCTCTCCCCGCCGGGCAGAGGGTTAGGGTGAGGGGCAGTCTAACCGCCTCTCAAATTGATGGTGGAGCGCTCAGCGCTGCGTCACGTAGCCATCGGGCACACCCCTCGTGGCAAGCACGAACTGCCAGACCTGCAGCACCTTGGCGCGGAAGCCGCCGGCGCAGCAGAGCAGGTAATACTTCCAGAGGCGGTAGAACCGCTCCTCCTCGGGGTTGCGATCCTTCTTCCAGTTCTGCTCGAAGTTTTCGTACCAGGCAACCAGCGTCTTGTCGTAATGCGGCCCGATATTGTGGACGTCGATGACGCTGAACAGCCCATCGATGGCCTTGCCGATCTGGGCGATCGAGGGGATGACGCCGCCGGGAAAGATGTACTTCTCCAGCCAGGCCTCGATCGTCTCGGTCGACCACTGGCTGCCGATGGTGTGCATCATGAACAGCCCATCGTCCTTGATGACGCTGCGCGCCTTCTCGAAATAGGTGCGGTAGTTCTTGTGCCCGACATGCTCGAACATGCCCATCGAGACGGCGTGGTCGGTCTTGCCCTCGAACTGGCGGTAATCCTGTACCCGGAACTCGATTGGCAGGTGCTTATAGCGCTCACGGCCATAGGCCGCCTGGTCGGGCGAGACAGTAACGCCGACACAGTTGGCGCGGTACTTTTCCGCGGCAAAGCCCATGAAGGCGCCCCAGCCGCAGCCGATGTCCCACACGGTTTGCCCCGGCTGTACGCCGATCTTGCGACAGACCATGTCGAGCTTGGCTTCCTGGGCGTCATCGAGATTGGTGACGCCCTCCGGCCAGTAGCCGCAGGAACCAGTCATGCGCTTGTCGAGCGAGGCCTTGTAGGCTTCGGTCTCGTTGTAGTGCATGGCGGCGACGCGCTGCGAACGCGTGATGTTCTGCATGTTCATGAAGCGCGCCTGCACCACCTGCCAGACGAGGTTGGTGGTCACGCGCACGCCTTCGGGTACGCGTGAGCGCAGCACCCGGTTGAAGAACTCCGGCATGTCGGCGACGTCCCAGACGCCGTCCATATAGGCTTCGCCGAGGCCAAGGGTGCCCTGGCCGTACAATCGTCTCCAGAACTCCTCGGAGTGGATCTGAGGGTCCCACGGATTGGGACCGTTCAGCGTAATATCTGCCTCCTTGAGGAGGACTTCCATTTGTGGGGTGGCTCCCATCGAATCCCTGCTCGCTAAAATAGACAAACGCGGGAGAGCCAATGCCCCCGGAGGAGGCAAGTCAAGGTCGCCGGATGGTCAGGTCCCGCCGCGCGCCTCGCGCTCGAGCGCGGCGAGTTTTTCCACCCGGCGGCGGAAATGTTCCTCGGTCGAGAACTCGGCGGCAAGGAAGGCGCGGATCACGTCGGAGGCAATCTGCGGGCCGATGATCCAGGCGCCGATGCACAGCACATTGACGTCGTCGTGGATGACGCATTGGCGCGCCACATAGGTATCGTTGGCGACGGCGGCGCGGATGCCGGCGACCTTGTTGGCGGCGATACAGGCGCCGGCGCCGGTGCCGCAAACCAGGACGACACGCTCGACGCGACCCTTGAGGATCAGATCGACGGCCTTACGGGTGACATCGGGGAAATCGACCGGCTCGCTCGATTCGGCGCCCAGGCTGATGACCTCATCGCAATGCTGGCCGAGCAGATCGTGCACGAACCCCTTCATCGGAAAACCCGCATGATCGGAGGCGAGACCGAGCGCGCGCCGATGGGGAATGATCAGTCCGTCCGGGTGTCGGGCTTCATTGTGCAACATCTCGCGCCTCCTCAAGCGATGGTGGGGGCGAGGTAAGGGCAATCTGCGAGTTGCGACAAGCCGCTATGTGGTGGCCGGCGCGCTTTCGGCGCGCCGGCCGGTTGCGATCAGAGGGTGATGCGGTATTCGCCGAAGCCGTTTTCGCTGGTTTTGCCGGTGGCCTCGATCTTCACCGCGGTGACGTCGGCAAGGTGCTCGGCGGCCTTCGGGCCGGTCTCGAACAGCACGGTGCCGCCGATCGGGGCGAGCGACCAGTTGCTGTCCGCCTTGGGCTCGATGGTTTTCTGCTCGATGATGTAGCGCACGATGATATCGCGGTTGGTATCGGGGCCCTTGAAGATGATCTTGTCGGGCCCGATGCCCGGGAAAGTGCCGCCGCCGCCGGCGCGATAATTGTTGGTGGCGACGACGAACTTCTGCGCCGGGTCGATTGGCTTGCCGTCAAACTGCAGGTCGATGATGCGGCTCTCGGTGTTGCCGATATCCTCGCCCTTGGGGCCGTATTTCGACGGCTTGGTGACATCGATCTTGTAGGTGACGCCGTCGATGACGTCGAAGTTGTAGGCCGGGAAATCGAGGTTGATCAGCGGCTGGTCAGCGCCGCCTGATGCCACCTGGTTGAAGATGCCGGCCGAGCGATCGAGCCAGTTCTGCACGTCCTGGCCGGTGATCACCACGGCCTGGATAGTATTGGGGTAGAGATAGAGATCGGCGACATTCTTGATCGCCACCGGGCCCACCGGCACATCGGTGTAATAGTCCGGACCGCCACGGCCACCGGCCTTGAACGGCGCGGCGGCGGAGAGGATCGGCAGGGCCTCGTACTCGGTGCCCTTCAGCATCTGCGTGAGGTACCATTTCTGGGCGATGTTGACGATCTGCACGCTCGGATCATCGGCGACGAGCGCGAAGTAGGAGTGGAGCGGCGCGGCGGTCTCGCCGACCGGGCGGCGGATATAGGCGAGGGTCTCGTCGTGATCGTCCTGCGCCGAGGCGAGGATGCCGGCGACGCTTTCGACCAGCGGCTTCACCTTGCCCTCGACGCGCTCGAAGATCGGGCGGGCTTCGGCGGTGTGGGAGACAACGCTCCACTTGCCGTCATCGGCCTTCTCCAGCAGCAGGTCGATCAGGCCCATATGCGAGCCCCAGAAGCCGGCCATGACGGCAGGCTTGCCGGCGAGCGTCCCGGCGGTGAGATCGGCGCCTTCGAGGCCCTCGAAATCCTTGGAGTTGGGGAACACCAGATGCTGGTGGCCGGTGACGATGACGTCGAGGCCTTCGACGGCCGCGAGCTGCAGCGCGGCGTTCTCCGCCTTGGGCAGGCCGGTATCGGCGGCGATACCGGTATGGGCCAGCGCGATGACGAGGTCGGCCCCTTCCGCCCGCATCTTCGGGATATAGGCCTTGGCCGTCTCGACGATGTCGCGGGTATCGACCTTGCCGGCGAGGTGGGTGTTGTCCCAGGTCATGATCTGCGGTGGCAGGAAGCCGATGAAGCCGAGCTTGATGGTCTGCTTGGCGCCGGCGCCGTCAACCAGTTCCTTCTCGACGATCTTGTAAGGCGCCACATAGGTGGTGTCGGCCAGGGGATCGGCGCCGAGCGCGCCCTTGGCGAGATTGGCCGAGACGATCGGGAAGTTGGCGGCGGCGATGGCGGCATCGAGGAACTCGAGGCCGTAGTTGAACTCATGGTTGCCGAGCGTGCCGACCTCGTAGCCGAGGGTGTTCATGGCGGCGATGATCGGGTGCGGCTCGTTGGTCAGGCCCTTTTCGTAGGCGATGTAATCGCCCATCGGGTTGCCCTGGATGACGTCGCCATTGTCGATGAGGACCGAGTTGCCGGCTTCGGCGCGGATGGCGTCGATGATCGCCGCGGTGCGGGCGAGGCCCAGCGTGTCGTTCGGCGCATCGGCGTAATAATCATAAGGGAAAACCGCGACATGCAGGTCAGTGGTTTCCATCAGGCGGAGGTGGGCCTGGCCGGCGGCAGCCTGCACCGCGAAGGGGTGCAGCACCACGGCGGCGCCAAGCGTCGCCGAGCCGGCAAGGAAGGCGCGGCGGGAAATTGAGTAATTGTAGTTCATTGACGTCTCCCACAACATTTGAAGAAAGCGCGACCAGACGGAACGTCGGCTCTCCTGGCCGGTTATCCCGCATGGCGATCTGGGCCTCAGATGCCGCCGCGACGTGACGTTGGAATGACGACGGCAATTGTGACAGTGGCCTTTCTGGACCGTTTGGTCAAATTTGCTGTCGCAAGACGAATAGCAGTATTGTTACTGGGCTGGTCCCATGGAGATTCCGGATGAAGTGGCAAGGGCGTGAGCGCAGTTCGAACATCGAGGACCGGCGCGGCCAGGGTGGCGGCAACATCGGTGGCATGGGCGGCGGCCGTATCCCGATCCCGATGGGACGCGCCGGCGGCGGTGGCCTCGGGCTGGTCGGCATCATTGTCGTCTTAGGCATTATCTGGTTCGCCACCGGGCAGAACCCGATCGACATTCTCACCGGCGGTGGTGGGGGGACCACGACCTCGCAGAACCAGCAATGGGCGCCGCCTCCGAGCAATGCCGGCGAGGACGAACTCGCCAACTTCGTCGGCGTGGTGGTCAAGGACACCGAGACCCTGTGGGGTGAGGTGTTCCAGCAGAACAACCTGACCTATCAGCCGCCCAAGGTGGTGCTGTTTTCGGGCGCCACGCAATCGGCGTGCGGCACGGCGCAATCGGCCTCGGGGCCGTTCTATTGCCCGAACGACAAGAAGGTCTATATCGACCTCAGCTTCTACGATCAGTTGCGCCGGCAGTTCGGCGCGCCCGGGGATTTTGCCCAGGCCTATGTGATCGCGCACGAGATCGGCCATGCGGTGCAGGACCAGACCGGCGTGTTGCCGGAGTTCAACCGGGCCCGCGCCACGATGAGCCAGGAGGAGCAGAACGCCTATTCAGTGCGGGTCGAGCTGCAGGCCGATTGCTATGCCGGGGTGTGGGCGAACTACGTCAACCGCGAGAACCTGCTGGAGCAGGGCGACACCGAAGAGGCGATCACCGCCGCCAACGCCATCGGCGACGATACGTTGACCCGCGGGCAGGTGGCCGAGCGCAATTTCACCCACGGCACCTCGGCGCAACGCATGGCCTGGCTGAAGAAGGGCATGCAGACCGGCGATGTGAGCCAGTGTGATACGTTCAAGGGCTCGATCTAGGAGCGCTGCCAAAATGGGGCTGATCCCCGCGGGTGCACTGCCGCATGTGAAGCGGTTCGGCTGGTCCGGCGTACTGGCGCTGGGCGTGGTGATCGTCATGCTGGCGGGGATCAATCCGATCACGCTGATCAGCGGCAAGGTTTCGCCACCGCCACCGCCGACCTCGATCACCGGCGTGCCGGCGAGCTCGGCCAGCATCGAGCAGATCGCCGCCTATCCACCGATCGTCGGCAGCGAAGCCGAACTGATGTGGCGGCGCTTCTTCTGGCAGACGGCGATCCGTTTTCCGCGCGTGACGATGAGCGTGGTCGAGACGTCGAGTGCATTCGGCTGCGGCATGGCGGGCAAGGACCTGACGGTGTTCTACTGTCCGGACAACCGCATGGTGTACGTCGATCGCAGCGCCTACGAGCGGCTGCGCGCCAAGTTTCCGCTCGGGGCCGACTACGCCATGGCCTATCTGGTAGCCGAGGCCTACGGGCATCACGTGCAGTGGGCGCTCGGAGTGTTCACCGACCTGGTGGCGCTGCAATCGCTTAGGGGGGCCGACCGAATCGCTGCGCTGGAGCGGCAGATCGACCAGCAGGCGGCGTGCTATGCCGCGATGTGGACGATCACCGCCGGGATCGACGAGCTCGACAGGAATGCCGCGGTGATGGCGGCGGTCGGCGCGGTAGAGGCCAATCGCGGCAATGCCATAATCAACCTGCCGCTTGGCCGGGTGGTGCCCGAGGTACTGGCGACGGCGAGCCCCGAAGCGCGGGCCGCCTGGTACGACAAGGGCTACGCCATCCCGGCGCCGGGCAGCTGCAAGCTCGACAAGATCGCTGCCGAAGGGCTGGTGTGAGACTGTCTCTCATACGCATCTAAAAAAAAAAAACAACAAACAAAACACAATACCATCACACCTGCACTTAAGAATGAAACCAGAA
>NZ_LAJE02000210.1 GCF_000970465.2 Devosia insulae DS-56 | reverse complement strand
ATGTCATGTCCCGCCCCGCCGCCGCCAAAACCCTGCTGCTCAACGCCCAAGACAATGTCGCGGTGGCGCCGAGCAATCTCGATGTCGGCACCGATACGCCGCAGGGAGTCACCACCACCAAGCGGGTGCCCAAGGGCCACAAGTTCACCGTGCGGCAGGTCGCGGCCGGGGAGCCGATCGTCAAGTTCGGGCAGATCATCGGCTTCGCCAAGGACGCGATCCCGCCGGGCGAATGGGTGCATGAGCACAATGTGACGATCGGCGAGGAGCACGGGGCGTTCAAGCGCGACTATGCCTTCGGCGAGGGTGTCGTGCCGGTGGAGTTCGTGCCGGAAGCACAGCGGGCGACGTTCCAGGGTTTTCGCCGCTCCAACGGCCAGGTCGGGACGCGCAACTATATCGGCATCCTCACCTCGGTGAACTGCTCGACCACGGTGGCCGGGTTCATCGCCCGTGAGGTCGAGCGCTCGGGCATTCTCGAGCAGTACCCCAACGTCGATGGCATCGTGGCGCTGAAGCAGGCCAATGGCTGCGTCATCGATTATCGCGGGGTGATCTTCGATATCCTCAAGAAGACCACCTGGGGCTATGCCACCAACCCGAACATGGGTGGGGTGATCATGGTGGGGCTGGGCTGCGAAGGGTTCCAGATCCCGCGGCTCAAGGAAGCCTATGGGGTCACCGAGAACGAGACCTTCCGCACCATGACGATCCAGGAGGTGGGCGGCACGCGCAAAACCGTCGAAGCCGGCGTCGAGGCGGTCAAAGCCATGCTGCCGATCGTCAACAAGGCGAAGCGTGAGACGGTGCCGGCATCGGAACTGATGCTGGCACTGCAGTGCGGCGGCTCGGATGGCTATTCCGGTATCACCGCCAACCCGGCGCTGGGCGTCGCGGCCGACATCCTGGTGCGGCATGGCGGCACGGCGATTCTGTCGGAGACGCCGGAGGTTTATGGCGCCGAGCACCTGCTCACCCGGCGCGCCAAAAGCCGCGAGGTCGGCGAAAAGCTCATCGATATCATCCACTGGTGGGAAGATTACGCCGAGCGCAACAACATGGAGATGAACAACAATCCGTCACCCGGCAACAAACTCGGCGGACTTACCACTATCCTCGAGAAATCTTTGGGTGCGACTGCAAAAGGTGGGACGACTCCACTCAATGCAGTGTATCACTATGCCGATCCGGTGACCGAAAAGGGGTTCGTGTTCATGGATACGCCGGGATACGATCCGGTTTCTGCGACCGGGCAGGTCGCGGGTGGTGCGAATATACTATGCTTCACCACGGGACGTGGCTCGGCCTATGGCTGCAAGCCGACGCCGTCGATCAAGATCGCCACCAATTCGGACATCTATCACAAGATGATCGACGACATGGACATCAACGGCGGCGAAGTGGTCGAGGGCGGCTCGCTCGAAGAGAAGGGGCAGGAGATCTTCGACAAGATCCTTGCCGTCGCTTCGGGCGAAAAAAGCAAGTCGGAACTCCTGGGCTACGGCGACAACGAGTTCGTGCCCTGGCAGATCGGTGCAACCTTCTGATGCGGCGCGCCGTCCACGTGGTGATCACTGGACGGGTGCAGGGAGTGGGCTTTCGCGCTTTCGTCGAGCGCGAGGCCGTGGCGCTGCGGCTCGAAGGCTGGGTGCGCAACCGGCGTGACGGCACAGTCGAAGCGGTGTTCGCCGGCGACGAAAGCGAAATCCAGCACATCCTGATGGAACTCAACGCCGGCCCGCCAGCCGCCGCGGTGACCGACGTGCGGACCGGACCCTATGAAGGCCCGATCCCGCCGGGCTTCAGTTCGCTGCCGACGGCGTGAGTGTTGCGGTGCACCGGCAGTCGGCAGTCGGCATTAGAATCAGGGTTTGCGCCGCTGCCCACTCTGACCATTCTCGACTGCCGACTGCCGACTGCCGACTGCCGACTGCCGACTGCCGACTGCCGATTTGACTTTGCAGCGAGACCCCCTACATTCATGCCATGTCTTGCTTTGCGACCATCACCGTTATGGCACCGCGCCGGGAAACCCCGGTCGCAGGCATATAGCCCCATGATCCGCGCCTAGGCGCCGCCGGGTCTGGGGCATCCGGAACCCACGCGGAGCTTTCCGCTCGGGCTCACCAGCAAGGCGCCGCATCCAAAACACAGCGTGAACCCGTCGCGGGCGATGACCCGCCGACGTTCGCGCATCGAAAGGAATTTCTCAGATGCAATCCATGCGTCGCTATGACCTGCAACCGCGTATCGTCCTCAGCGAGGACGACCATCGCAAACTCATCGCCCTGGCGCTGGCCGGCAGCGGACACAGCTCCGATGCGGCCGACGACCTGCTCTACGAGATCGAACGCGCCCGCGTCGTGCCGACCCCCAAGTTGGGTTCGAGTATCGTGCGGATGGGCTCGACCGTCACCTACCGGCCCGACAATGGGGCGGAACGCACCGTGCAACTGGTCTATCCGGTCGATGCCGATATCTCTCAGGGCAAGATCTCGGTGCTGACCCCGGTCGGCACGGCGCTGATCGGCCTCGATGTCGGGCAGTCGATCACCTGGGAAGCGCGTGACGGCCACAAGCACGTGCTGACCGTACTGGCCGTCGCGCCGCAGGCGTGATTCGCGGCCAGCGGGCCACCCAGCCTGCTCGTGCAGCCGGATCATCAGCAAAACCAGCCGGTTGGACTGTCACAATTGTGCGGTCCAACCGTCATCGACCGGGCATCGCCAGTGGTTAATGAAGTGTTGCGGCCAAATTGGCCGCGCCGCACTTCGGAGGCTCGAATGGCCCAGCAACGTGCCCACCATCCTGTCGTCACCGGCATGCGCTCGACCACCGGGCAGGCGCTGGCGATCCGTTACGATTTGAGCTCCAACACCATCGCTTTCGTCGAGGACGACTGGTTCGCCGACGCCGTGCGCACCTCCAGCGTGCCACCGCGCGCCGAGGTGCGGCAGCGGCTTGGCAACAATGTCACGCGGTTGAGGCCGCGTCGGCGGTAAACGCCTTCTGCCCTTAGCCTTCGGCTCCGTCGTCTCCCTCCCTCGCGGGGAGGGATCAAGGGTGGGGGGCGGCGCGCACCGGCGCTTCGTTTCTTGGCGATGAACGCCGCGAAATCGAACGGCCTTGGCGGGCCGCTCTGTTCGCCCTCGATCAGGGCACTGCGTAGAGCCTCCAGCGCCGCCGAATGACTCGGGCTCATGACGGCCGCGTCGCCCCATTCACCGCCAGGTAGATGCTGTGCAGGCTCTGGGTAGCGCAGATGAACAGGCGGTTGCGGCGGGGGCCGCCGAATTCGACATTGGCGACGGTGTCGGGCGTCAAGAGCTTGCCCAGCAGCACGCCCGATGAGTTGAAGCAGTGGACGCCGTCGCCGGCCGAGGTCCAGACATTGCCGCGGTCATCGAGGCGGAAGCCGTCGGGCAGGCCGGTATCGGTGACGCAGAAGATGCGGCCATTGCTGACGGTGTTGTCGGCGTTGACGTCGAACACCCGGATGTGGCGCGGCAGGTCGGCGCCGTGGCTGTAGGCGCTGTCGGCGACGTAGAGGCGCTTCTCGTCGGGCGAGAAGGCGATGCCGTTGGGGCGGACGAAATCGTCGATCGCGACCTTCAATACGCCGGTTGAGGGATCGAGGCAGAAGACGTAGCAGCCGTCCTGCTCGAACTCGCCCTTGAAACCTTCGTAGTCCGACAGGATGCCGTAGCCGGGGTCGGTGAACCAGATGGTGCCGTCGGACTTCACCACCACGTCGTTGGGGGCGTTGAGCTTCTTGCCGCGATAGCTGTCGGCGAGGACGGTGATGGTGCCGTCAAGCTCGGTGCGGACGACATTGCGGCCGCCATGCGAGCAGGAAACCAGCCGGCCCTCGCGGTCGCGGGTGTTGCCGTTGATGTAGTTGGAGTTGTGCCGGTAGACCGAGGCGCCACCATCGGGGGTCCAGCGCAGCATGCGGTTATTGGGAATGTCGGACCAGACCAGCTGGTTGGCGTCGCCGAACCAGCATGGCCCCTCGGCCCAGCGGCAATCGGAATAGAGCGTTTCGAGCTTGGCGCTGCCCTGGATCAACTGCCCAAATTCTTTCTCGTGATGCTGATAGACGCCGGCCATAGCTTCCCCCTGGATTGATTTTGCGGCGCATCCAATCGGAAGTTTTGCAGCCCGGCAAGGCTACTTGCGTTCATTGCCGGTGAGGCGCAGAGCTTCCGCTGCAAGGAGAATACCGATGCCGATCACCGATGCGCTCAGCACCCGCCTAACGGATCCCTCGCTGCTGCATGCCGCCGCCCTCATCGGCGGACGCTGGCTCGAGACGGCAGAGAACGGCACGACATTCGAGGTGACCAACCCATCGACCGGCGCGGTGCTGGCGGTGCTGCCGAATTGCGGCGTGGCGGAAGCCAAGCTCGCGATCACGGCGGCCGAGGCGGCGCAGCGGGCCTGGGCGAAGAAGACCGGCAAGGCGCGCGCTGCCGTGCTGCGGAAACTGCATGAGCTGATGGTCGCGAACGCCGACGATCTCGCGGCGATCATGACCGCCGAGCAGGGCAAGCCCGTGCCCGAGGCCAAGGGCGAGGTGCTCTATGGCGCCGCCTATGTCGAGTGGTTCGGCGAGGAGGCGAAGCGGGTCTATGGCGACACCATTCCTGGGCACCAGGAAGACAAGCGGATCATCGTGATCAAGCAGCCGGTGGGGGTGGTGGCGACGATCACGCCGTGGAATTTTCCTAACGCCATGCTGGCCCGCAAGGTGGCGCCCGCTTTGGCGGCTGGGTGCGCGGTGGTGTCGAAGCCGGCGGCGGAGACGCCGCTGTCGGCCATTGCCATCGGCGTGTTGGCGGAGCGGGCCGGGCTGCCGGCGGGGCTGTTCAACCTGCTGCCGTCGACCCATTCGTCGGACCTGGGCAAGGAGTTCTGCGCCAACGAAGTGGTGAGGAAGCTGAGCTTTACCGGCTCGACCGAGGTTGGCCGCATCCTGATGCGGCAGGGGGCCGACCAGATCAAGCGGCTGAGCCTCGAGCTCGGCGGCAATGCGCCGTTCATCGTCTTCGATGACGCCGACCTCGATGCGGCGGTCGAAGGGGCGATGATCTCGAAATACCGCAATAACGGGCAGACCTGCGTCTGTGCCAACCGCATCTATGTGCAGGCCGGCGTCTATGATGCGTTTGCCGCAAAGCTCACCGCGGCAGTGGAAAAGCTCAAGGTGGGCGACGGCTTCGGCGAGGAGGTGACCACCGGGCCATTGATCGACCAGAAGGCGGTGGAGAAGGTCGAGCGGCACCTGACCGATGCGCTACGCAAGGGCGGCCGGCTGCTGGTTGGCGGCAAGCGCAAGGAGGGGTTGTTCTTCGAGCCGACCATCGTCGCCGACGCGACCGCCGACATGATGCTGGCGCGGGAGGAAACGTTCGGACCGCTGGCGCCGCTGTTCCGCTTCGAGACGGTGGAGGAGGTGATCCAGCTCGCCAACGCCACCGAGTTCGGGCTGGCGTCGTATTTCTACGCGCGCGACCTGAGCCGGGTGTTCGAGGTGGCCGAAGCGCTCGATTACGGCATGGTCGGGATCAATACCGGCCTGATCTCCACCGAGGTGGCGCCGTTCGGCGGCGTGAAGCAGTCGGGGCATGGGCGCGAGGGATCGAAGTACGGGATCGAGGACTATCTCGACATCAAGTATCTTTGCTTGAGTGTTTGAGGCCGCCTCTCACCTGCAAGGGGAGGAAGAAGGGGAGCTTCGACTGAAGCGGACGGCCCCCTCCCGGCCTCCCCCATGAAGGGGGAGGTGAAGAGTCGAGGCTGTGTCCTGATCGTGCCAAACACTGGATGCGGCACCTCCCCCTTCATGGGGGAGGATGGGAGGGGGCCGTCTGCCAGTAGCTAAGCCAGCCTGATCAACCCCGCTGCCGTCGGTCGAAACCCGCACGCCTTGTAGAACCCATCCAGCTTCTCCTCGTAATCGACATGCAGCCAATGCGCGCCGCGCTCGCGGGCGGCGTCGGCCACCTGCCGGACCAGTTCCTTGGCAATGCCGCGGCGCTGGAACTCGGGGTCGACCGTGGTGTCGAGCAGGAAGGCGTGCACGCCGCCGTCCCAGGCGACGTTGACGTAGCCGACCATGCGGGTACCGGCATAGGCGCAGGCGTGGGTCAGGCTGCGGGTGAGGATGAAGGCGAGGTCGCCGCCCCAGTCGTCGCCCCAGGCGGCGCGCCATAGCGGGGCCAGTTCTTCCTCGCTCGGGAACGGGTCGAGCCGGTAGGCGATCTCAGTGTCAGTGTTGTCTTTAGTTTCTTGCATGCAGTTCCGTTCCGGCGAGGCCCTCGATAATCGGACAATCGGGCCGGTGATCGCCGTCGCAGGCATCGGCGAGGGTGGCGAGGGTGTGGCGCATCTCGCCGAGCAGCCGGATCTTCTGGTCGAGCTCGGCGATGTGGCTCTGGGTCAGCGCCTTGACGTCGGCGCTCGAGCGTTGCGTGTCGCCCCAGAGGCGGAGCAGGTCGCGGATTTCGTCCATCGAGAAGCCGAGGTCGCGGGCGCGGCGGATGAAACCGAGACGGTGGATGTCATGATGGCCGTAATCGCGATAATTGCTGTCGCGCCGGTCGGCATTGGGAATGAGGCCGATGGATTCGTAGTGGCGGATCATCTTGGCGGATACGCCGGTGAGCCGGGAGGCCTCGCCGATCTGCATGGGAACACCTATCTGAACAATGTGCTTGACCTTACCATGATGGGAAGGTGCAGAACAGGCCCCAGTACGATTTCGTTTGTCGCGTCTTGGCGGGCTCAGCCGCCCGCGAGACGTTCTATAGGAGCCGAGCATGGATCACGCTGAACACAAGCATTCGCACGGGGCAGGGGGCGCGGTGAGCCGCGACCCGGTCTGCGGCATGACCGTCGATATGGCCAAGACGCCGCACCGCACCGTGCATGAGGGCCGCGAGATCGGCTTCTGCAGTGGCGGCTGCAAGGCGAAGTTCGAGGCGGAGCCGGCAAAGTACCTGACGGCGACGGACCCGGTCTGCGGCATGCAGGTGGATCGGACGACGGCCAGGCACATGCTGAAGCACGAGGGGACGCGCTACTATTTCTGCAGCGCCAGCTGCCTCAGCAAGTTTGAAGCCGAGCCGCAGAAATATCTCAATGCGCCGGAAGCCGACGTCTGCGGCTGCGGGGATGGGCATGACCACGGCGCCGCGGCGAAGGGTGGGCATGATCATGCGGGCCATGGCCACAGCCATCACGGCCACTCGCATGGTGCGCCGCCGGTCGACCCTTCGACCGTCGCTGCAGGCACCAAGTGGACCTGCCCGATGCATCCGGAGATCGTCAAGGACGGGCCGGGCGATTGCCCGATCTGCGGCATGGCGCTCGAGCCAATGGTGGCCTCGCTCGACGATGGCCCGAACCCCGAACTGGTAGACTTCACCCGCCGGCTTTGGGTGAGCGCCGGGCTGTCGATCCCGATCCTCGTCATCTCGATGGGCGGCATGGTCGGCCTGCCGGTGCGCGAGTGGATCGGCGAGCCGCTTGCCACCTGGATCGAGATGGCGCTGGCCACCCCCGTGGTGCTGTGGGCGGCCTGGCCGTTCTTCCGCCGCTTCTGGAATTCACTCGTCAACCGCTCGCCCAATATGTGGACGCTGATCGGGCTCGGGGTCGGTGCGGCCTACCTGTTCTCGGTGGTCGCGGTGCTGTTCCCGCAGCTGTTCCCGATGAGCATGACCCACATGAACGGCGTGCCGCCGGTCTATTTCGAAGCGGCGGCGGTGATCGTGGCGCTGGTGTTCGTGGGGCAGGTGCTGGAGCTCAGGGCCCGCGATGCCACCGGCAAGGCGATCCGGGCGCTGCTCAACCTCGCGCCGAAGACGGCGCGCAAGGTGTGGCAGGGCAAGGATATCGAAGTGCCGATCGAAGAGGTGCGGGCCGGCGACTGGCTGCGGGTGCGGCCGGGCGAGGCGGTGCCGGTCGATGGCGAGGTGCTCGAAGGGCAGTCGTTCGTCGATGAATCGATGCTGACCGGCGAGCCGGTGCCGGTGGAAAAGCTGAAGGGCGAGCCGGTGACCGGCGGCACGCTGAATGGCGAAGGCAGCTTCGTCATGCAGGCGCTGCGGGTCGGCTCGGAGACCCGGCTCAGCCAGATCGTCGAGCTGGTCGGCAAGGCGCAGCGCAGCCGCGCGCCGATCCAGGCTTTGGCCGACAAGGTGGCGAACTGGTTCGTGCCGCTGGTGGTGGTGATCGCCATTGCCGCGTTTGCGGCGTGGATGATCTGGGGCCCCGGCCTCGCCGAGGCGATCGTCGCGGCGATCTCGGTGCTGATCATCGCCTGTCCCTGTGCGCTGGGTCTCGCGACGCCGATCTCGATCATGGTGGCAACCGGGCGCGGCGCACATGCTGGCGTCTTGGTGAAGGATGCCAAGGCGCTCGAGGGTTTTGCCCGGGTCGATACGCTGATCGTCGACAAGACCGGCACGCTGACCGAGGGCAAGCCGACGCTCGACCAGGTGATCCCGGTGAAGGGTGTCGACGAGGGTTTTGTGCTCGCTGTCGCCGCGGCGCTCGAAAAGCACTCCGAGCACCCGATAGGCACCGCCGTGGTCAAGGGCGCCGAGGTGCGCGGGGCGCGGGTCTACGAGGCCGAAGGCTTCACCTCGCTCACCGGCCGCGGCATCAAGGGATTGGTCGGCGGCAAGACTGCGGTGCTGGGCAACCTCAAGCTGTTCGCGGAACAGGGCATCGCGGTCGACGACAAGCTCAGCGGGCTGCTCGAGCAGCAGGCCGGCTCGGGCAAGACGGCGATCCTCGTCGCCCATGATGGGGTGGCGATCGGCGTGGTGACGGTGTCGGACCCGATCAAGGCCGGGGCCAGGGAAGCGATCGCGGCGCTGCGGGCCGATGGCGTCTCCGTGGTGATGGCAACCGGCGATGCCAGGGGCACAGCGGAAGCGGTCGGGCGCGAGCTCGGCCTGAGCGAGGTGCAGGCGGGTATGGCGCCCGAGGACAAGCACACGCTGATCGAAGCGCTGAAGGCCAAGGGCAAGGCGGTGGCGTTCGCCGGCGACGGCGTCAACGATGCGCCGGCTCTGGCGGCAGCCGATGTCGGCGTGGCGATGGGCACCGGGGCGGATGTGGCGATCGAAAGCGCCGGCATCACGCTGCTGAAGGGTGAGCTCAATGGCATCGTCAAGGCGCGAAAACTGTCGAAGGCGACGCTCAGCAATATCAAGCTGAACCTGTTGTTCGCCTTTGGCTACAACGCGCTGGGCATTCCGGTGGCGGCCGGCGTGCTCTACCCGCTCACCGGCTGGCTGCTCTCGCCGATGCTCGCCGCGGCGGCCATGGCGCTGAGCTCGGTGAGCGTCATCGCCAACGCGCTGCGGCTGAACTCGGTGAAGCTGTAGGCCACGGACGGCAGACGGCCAAAGGTCGCCTCCGCGGGCAAGGGGCGGCGCAACCTTGGTTGCGCCCCTCATCCGCTCTTGTGGGCAACGCTGCTGAGGTACTTGGCCGGGGGTTTGCCCAGCGCTTTCTTGAACATGGAGATGAAGGAAGCGACCGAGGCGTAGCCGAGGTCAGCCGAGACCTGCTGAACCGTCGCGCCATCGGACAATTCGCGGATCGCGACCATCAGGTGCAGCTGTTGCCGCCAGCGACCGAAGCTCAATCCTGTCTCCTGGACCACCAGGCGGCTGAGGCTGCTCTCGCTCATCGCCACGCGGCGCGCCCAAACGCCCACCGTCGCGCGGTCGGCGGGATTGGCGGCGAGTGCGTTCGCAATAGTGGCGAGACGTGGCTCTGCGGACACCGGTAGATGCAGCTGTTGCACCGGCATGAGCGGCAATTGGGCCAGGAGGACCTTGATCAGCAGCTCATCGACCTCGTGCGCGGGCTCGCGGTCGGCAAGTTCGATGATCAGTTCGCGCAGCAGTGGCGAGATCGAGAGGGTGCAGCATTGGTCCGGAAGTTCGGCCGCACCGGGCTCCAGATAGACGAAGAAGAGCCTGGCATTGGCGGTCGCTATGTTGCTGTGCGGCAGACTGCCGGGGATCCATACCGCGCAATGCGGTGGCACCATCCAGAGCCCACTCGGAACGCGGCATGTGACGCCTCCCGCCAGCGCGAAGACCAGCTGCCCCTTGCGGTGCTGATGCTCGGGTACTTCCGTTCTCGCCTGGCCGACGTCGATCCGTACCGACACTGCCGGGGCGGAGATCCGGTCCACATCCAGATCCGTCCACGGGTATTGGAGCGCCTGCCTCACGTCTCACCGCTCTTTTGACCGCTTTCAATAATGAATTGGCATTATATCGAAATCCGTGCGCCGTGAAAGGCGCTACACGTTTGGCTGCGCCCGCAGCGGGCAAGCTCGATCGAGAGGTGGAGGCATGGCAAACGTGGTCATCGTGCCGGGCGGCTGGCATGGCGGATGCGAGCTTGCGCCCTTCGCACGCCGGTTACGTGCCCTCGGGCATGACGTGTTCACGCCAACCCTCACGGGACTGGGCGACCGATCGCACCTGGCGGTCATGCGGCCAAACCTCGACACGCACATTGAGGACGTGACGAACCTCCTGGAATTCGAGGACCTCTCGAAGGTGGTTCTCTGCGCCCACAGTTACGGCGGGATGGTGATCACCGGTGTGGCGGATCGACTGGCCGAACGCCTGTCGGCGCTCGTCTATATCGATGCGCTGGTGCCGGAGGACGGCGACTCCTGGTGGCGGCTGATGAACGACCATTTCCGAACCATCGCCATCGAAGGAGCCGACGGCGACGGCTTCGGCGTTCGACCGCCAGCGGGCATGGACACCCGATGCCGGCCACACCCCTTGGCGTCGTTTCTCCAGACCATCCATCTGACCGGGCGGTGGAAGGAGGTTCGTGAAAAGCTCTTCGTCTATGCCACCGGCTGGAGCGACAGCCCCTTCCCGCCGACCGTCGATCGCCTGAGGAAACTGCCGGACTGGCGGATCGAGGAGTTGCCAGTTCGGCACAACGTCATCGCCGCGGCGCCGGAGCAGTTCCTGACCATCCTGACCACGCTCAACGCGATGCAGTGATTACGGCGCCCCTCGACCGCTTGCCTCCCCAACTCACATCGGCGCGGAAACGCTGACGCTCGGATCGTATCGATAGGTCGCGCGGGTGGCGGTGGTCTTGCCGGCGGCGGTCGAGGTGCCGAGGATCAGCAGCGGCAGTTTGGTTGCCGGGTCGGCATAAAGCGTCGATGAACTTTCGACGCCGGCCATGGCGAAATCGTACTTGAAGGCCAGGTAGTCCTTGCCCTCGAAATTCTGGGTGCCGAGGCATTCGCCGCCTGCCACCTGGTCGATCATCCCGGCGGCGCCGCTGATGCCGGCCGTCATCTGGGCGGCCATGCTGTCGGGCATTGCTGTCCAGGCGCCGCCGATCTGCATCCAGGCCTTGCCGTCATGCACGGTCATTTCCTGCGTCGTGCCGCCGATATGGGTGGTGGCGTGGATCGACGCCGGGGGCACGACTTCGGCAGTCATGGTCATATCGTCGGAAACGAGTTCCATCACGTAGGGGCCACCGGTGAGCGAGCCGGTGAGCACCGATTTCAGGTCGGCGAGGCAGTCGGCCTGGGCGGGGGCGGTGAAGGCGATGGCGGACAATGCGGCAAGGGTGGCAATGCGCATGGGAGTCTCTCCGTTGAAGGCGGCGAACGTGCGCGGCCGAGAATGAAGCGGTGATGAACGGCAACTGATCCGGTGACCGGGGGGGCGGTTCAACGTCGGGTTCCGAATGAACGCCCAACGTCGCATTGACCACTGACATGTCAGAGAACTAGAAAGCGCCAACCGTTTTCTCCGGGGCGCCCATGGCCAATCTCGACAAGTATCTCACCATCGAAGACCTGATGAAGGCCGCGAAGCGCCGCGTGCCCAAGATGTTTTTCGACTATGCGGACTCGGGCTCGTGGAGCGAAAGCACCTATCGCGACAACACCACCGACTTCGAAAAGATAAAGCTCAGGCAGCGCGTGGCGGTCAATCTTGAGAACCGCAACCTCGCGACGACGATGATGGGCCAGCCGGTGTCGATGCCGGTAGCAATTGCCCCGGTGGGGTCGACCGGCATGCAGTCGGCCGACGGCGAGATCAAGGCGGCGCGGGCCGCGGAGAAGTTCGGCATTCCGTTCACGCTCTCGACCATGGCGATCTGCTCGATCGAGGACGTGGCCGAGAACACGACCAAGCCGTTCTGGTTCCAGCTCTACGTGATGCGCGACAAGCCGTTCATCGAACGGTTGATCGACCGTGCCAAGGCGGCCAAGTGCCCGGTGCTGGTGCTGACGATGGACCTGCAGATCCTCGGGCAGCGCCACAAGGATATCCGCAACGGGCTGAAGGCGCCGCCGCCGATCACTCCGAAATTCCTGTTCGAGATTGCTACCAAGCCGGCCTGGGCCCTGGGCATGCTCGGCACCAAGCGGCGCACCTTCCGCAATATTGCGGGGCACGTCACCGAGGCGGTGGACCTCGCCTCGCTCAGCCAGTGGACGGCGACGCAGTTCGACCTGACGCTGAACTGGAAGGACATCGCCTGGATCAAGAAGCGCTTCGGCGGTCCGGTGATCGTCAAGGGCATCCTCGATGCCGAGGACGCGCGGCTGGCGGTGGAGAATGGCGCCGACGGCATTATCGTCTCCAACCATGGCGGGCGGCAGCTCGACAGCGCGCCTTCAACCATCCGGGTGCTGCCTGAGATCGTCGATGCGGTGGGCAACCGCACCGAAGTGCTGATGGATTCGGGCATCCGCTCCGGCCAGGACGTGCTGAAGGCGCTGGCGCTCGGCGCCAAGGGCACCTTTGTCGGCCGCGCCATGGCCTTCGGGCTGGGCGCCGGCGGCGAGGCCGGCGTCACCCGGGCGCTGCAGATCATCAACAAGGAGATGGACGTCACCATGGCCCTGATGGGCGAGCGCGACGTCAAGAATATCGGGCTGCACAACATCTACTCGAACGACTTGCAGAAGCGGCAGGGATATTGAGGAGGGCTCCCCGTAGCGACTGACGGGCTGGTGCGGACAGAGTACCCCCACCCCTGTCCCCTCCCCTCAAGGGGGAGGGAC
>NZ_LAJE02000209.1 GCF_000970465.2 Devosia insulae DS-56 | reverse complement strand
CCTCGACGCCGATGACGGCACCCCAGCCGCCGCTCCGGTGCGAGCCGCCCGCTGCGTCCCGCGCCCCGGCCATGGAGCCGGTGCCGGCCAGAATCAGGATGCCGGGCCCGCCGGCGAAGGCGCCGAGATGGGCAGCATCGACATCGTTGAGCAGGCGCTGCGGCACCACGCCGAACAGCTCGCCGATCGCCTGCTGCTGGGCGGCCGAAGCGGCTTCGACTTCGCCAAAGGCCGGCAGCGCCGCCGCCACCCCGGCAAGGCCCGAACCCCCGGCAAACGGCTGCGCCAGTTCGGCCAGCGCCTCGCGCCAGCCGGGGCTTTCGAGCGGGCTGGTGCCGCGGCCGCGTTCCATGCTGATCGCCCGTCCGCCGCGGTCGGCGCTGGCGATAAGGGTCTTGCTGCCGCCGCCGTCGATGCCAACGACAACCGCCTGCTCGGCCGGGGTGACGTGAGAATGACGAGGCATGACGGGGCCCTTCAGCGCTTGGTGTTCCGGCAGGTCGGTGCCGGCAATGGCGATGTGGACCACAACCGGGTGGTTCGCGCCAGCACCTGGTGTGAGCTGCCACTGCTTCTCGCGTGCCGGGCCGGCGAGCTCTGCCGCGCCGTCAAATCTATATGACTTCCCTATGCCAAGCCCGCTCCCTCCACATTGAAATCCGCATGTCAGCGGGCCCAGTTTCATGGTGCCGACGCCGGAAAACCACCGGCGTCGCGAAGTGCAACTGAGGGAGTCGAAGATGGCTCACATTGAATCGAAGGCACCCGAAAACGCCGCCGCCTTGGCAGGCGTCGGACCGGCGTTGGCCTCGCCGCGCGGTAAAGTGGCGCTCGGCTATCTCGCAGCGCTGGCCATGACCGCTGCCGCGACCGCGCTGGCGGTTGGCGTCGACCAGGTGAGCCCGATCCCCAACCTGTCGCTGGTGTTCGTTCTGCCCGTCGTCATCGCCGGCGCCAGCTTTGGCTTTGGGCCGTCGCTCGCCGCCGCGGTGCTTGGCGCGCTGGCCTTCAACTTCTTTCTGACCGAGCCGCGCCTGTCGCTCGTCGTCGATGATCCCTCCAACATCTGGGCCATCGGGCTCTTGTTGCTGGTCGGGGTCATCGTCAGTGCCGTGGCGTTCACCGCGCAGCGCCGGCGGGCCGATGCCACACGGCTCGAAAGCCAGGCGAACGCGCTCAGGCAGTATAGCCGCGACGTCCTGGCCGCCGACACCAGCGAGGCGATCGCCGCGACCACCGCGAAGGCGCTGGCGGGGCTGTTCGCGGCTCCCGCCGCAGTGCTGTTGGTCGCCGGCGGCGAGGTGATGTTCACCAGCAAGACTGGCGCCGCCGAACTCCAGGCGGCCGACCTCGAGGCGGTGCGCACGCTGATGGCCGGCGGCACCGGCTCGCGCGCCGGGGTCTATCCGGAACTGGCCTCGCGCATCGATTTCTGGCCGGTCGGGCAGGGGGCCGGCCAGCAGGCTGTCATCGGCCTCGCTTTCGATCCGGACGACCGCCCCGAGGCGCCGGAGCGGGTCATCGATGTGGTCGCCGCGCTGCTGGCAATGGCGCTGGAGCGGCGGAGCGGGGGCTGAGGAACCTGGCGACGAGCGGTTCACCGCTCGAGGCAAATGGCCACGCCCTGGCCGCCACCGATGCACATGGTGGCGAGGCCCTTATGGGCATCGCGCTTGAGCATTTCGTGGACCAGCGTCACCACGAGGCGCGCGCCTGAGCCGCCCAGCGGATGGCCCAGCGCAATGGCGCCGCCATTGACGTTGATCCGTTCAGGGTCGAGGCCGAGCTCGCGGTTGACCGCAATGGATTGGGCCGCAAAGGCCTCGTTCAGTTCGATCAGGTCGAGCTCGGCAGGAACCCAGCCGGCCTTGGCCAGCGCCGTGCGTGTCGCGGGGACGGGGCCGAGCCCCATTTCCATCGGATCGACGCCGGCAGAGGCATAGGAGGCGATGCGTGCCAGGGGCTGGAGGCCGAGTTCGCCGGCGCGGCGGGCCGACATCACCAAGAGCGCCGCGGCCCCGTCGTTGAGGCCCGATGAATTGCCGGCGGTGACGCTGCCCTCGGCATCGAAGATCGGCCGCAATGCGCCCAACTGCTCGAGCGTGGTGTCCGGGCGCGGATGCTCGTCCGCGCCGATGACGATCGAATCGCGCTTCTGTCGCACTTCGACCGGCACGATCTCGTCGGCGAAACGGCCGGCCTTGATCGCGGCAGCGGCCTTCAGTTGCGAGGCCAGGGCAAACCTGTCCTGCTCGTCGCGGGTGATCTGGTATTTTCGCGCCAGGCGTTCCGCCGTCACGCCCATGTGGACGCCGTTGAACGCATCGACCAGCCCGTCGACCAGCATCGAATCCCGCATGGTGACTTCACCCATCTTGAAGCCGGCGCGGCTGTTTGGCAGCACATGCGGGGCAAGGGTCATCGAGTCCTGCCCGCCGGCGAGAACGATGTCGGCATCGCCCAGCCGGATCGCCTGGGCGGCGAGGTGCAGCGAGCGCTGCCCGCCGCCGCAGACCTGGTTGACCGTCATGGCCGGCACGCCCTGCGGAATGCCGCCGCCGATGGCCGACTGGCGGGCCGGATTCTGCCCGGCGCCGGCCTGCAGAACCTGACCGATCAGTACATCATCAATGGCAGATGGGTCGATGCCGCTGCGCTCGACGATGGCGCGCACCGCGATGGCGCCAAGCGCCGTCGCAGGCAGCTCGGAAAAGGCTCCGCCGAACCGCCCGATGGGGGTTCGCACCGCGGCGACGATGACGGCGTCTTCAATCATTGTGCTCTCGATCCATTCGTCGCACTTGGCGGGGAGGGGACATTGTTGTACCGTTCGGTCCACAAACTGCTTATAGCGAAGCGGTCGCCGCTGGGCCACCCCCAGCAACCCATAACGCGAACCGCCGCAAGGGGAAGAGACTTGGATACCGATATCGTCTGGCGCCCGTCGGAGGCATGGATCGCGGCTGCCAACCTGACGCGTTTTGCCGCCGCCCAGGGGTTTGGCGGCGCTTCCTACGACGTGCTGCACCGCTGGTCGACCAGCCAGCCCGGGGCGTTCTGGAGCGCCGTGTGGGATTTCTGCGGGGTGATCGGCGACAAGGGCAGCGTCAGTTACGTGCCGGCTGCCGATGGCGGGATGCTGGGTGGCCAGTGGTTTCCCGAAGCGCGGCTCAACTTCGCCGAGAACCTGCTGCGCGGCGCCGATGCCGAGCCGGCGATCATCGAGAGCGATGAGGCGGGGATTTCGCGCCGCACGACCCGCGGCGGGCTGCGGGCCGAGGTGGCCCGGGTGGCGGCGGGGCTGCGCGCTGCCGGGGTGGTTGCCGGCGACCGGGTTGCCGGCATCCTGCCCAACCGGATCGAAGCATTGGTCGCTTTGCTCGCCACGGCGGCGCTGGGCGCCACCTGGTCGTCCTGCTCGCCGGATTTCGGCGCGGTGGCCATTCTCGACCGGCTGGGGCAGATCGCCCCCAGGGTGCTGATCGCGACGCCGCGCTACTGCTATGGCGGCAAGGAGCACGATATCTCGGGCCGCATCGGCGAGCTTGCCGCGCAGATGCCCGGCCTCACCGATGTGGTACTGATCGGCGGCGAAGCGCCGGTCGGCGGAGCCCGGGCGCATCGCTGGGAGGATTTCGGCGATGCCGGAGCGCCGCTCAGCTTCACGCGGGTGCCGTTCGCCCAGCCGCTCTATGTGCTCTATACCTCGGGCACCACCGGCAAGCCCAAGGCGATCGTCCATTCGACCGGCGGCGTGCTGCTGCAGCATCTGAAGGAACACCAGCTGCATGGTGACGTGAAACCGGGGGACACGGTCTCATGGTACACCAATACCGCCTGGATGATGTACCACTGGGTGATCTCGGCGCTGGCGTGCAACGCCAGCGTGGTGCTGACCGACGGCGCTGCCATTCCGCGCACCGCCGACGGGCTCGATGTAGGCCTGCTCTGGCGGGTGGCAGCGGAAGCCGGCGTCACGCATTTCGGTATCAGCCCAAAATTCCTGCTGACCGTGGCCGAGGCCGGCTACCGTCCCTCCGAGCGCGTCGATCTCTCGAAACTCCTCTCGGTGCTGAGCGCCGGGGCGCCGGTTGCGCCGGACCAGTTCGACTGGCTCTATGACGCGGTGAAAGCGGACATGATGTTCGCCTCGATTTCAGGGGGCACCGAGATCATCGGCTGCTTCATGATCGGCAATCCGACGCTGCCGGTGCGGCGCGGGCAGCTGACCTGCAAAGCGCTTGGCCATGCCGTCGACGTGCTCGACGAGCGCCATGCCTCGGTGATCGGCAGGAAGGGCGACCTGGTCTGCACCGAGCCGTTCCCCTCGATGCCGCTGACCTTCTGGGGCGAGGGCGGCGACAAGCGTTATCACGACACCTATTTCGCCCAGCGCCCCGGCATCTGGACGCATGGCGACCTCGCCGAGCAGACCATCCATGGTTCGGCGATCATCTATGGCAGGACCGACACCACGCTGAAGCCGGGCGGCGTGCGCATCGGCACGGCCGAGATCTACGCCACGGTCGAGAGTTTCCACGAGGTCGAGGATTGCCTGGTGTTCGGCGCTCCAGTCAGTGGCGACGAGGAGATCGTGCTCTGCCTCAAGCCGATCGAAGGCGGCAGCATTTCGGCGGAACTGGCCGGCCGAATCCGCAAGGCGATCCGCGAGGCGGCGTCGCCGCGGCATGTGCCGCATCGCATCCACGCCATCGCGGCCGTGCCTTACACCCTGAACGGCAAGCGGGTGGAAGGCGCGGCGCGCGCCACCATGCTGGGCGAGGTGGTGAAGAACCGTGACTCGCTCTCCAACCCCGAAGCGCTGGAGATTTTCCGCTCGCTCAGCCGGGACAGCGCCCTGTGAGGCAACCGCTTGGGGCAATTGTCGGCATCGGCGAGCTGAAGCCGGTGCGTTCAACCAAGGGCGCCACGACCCTCGGGATGATCGCCGAGGTGGCGCGGCTGGCGGTGGCGGATGCGGGCCTCGAGCCCGGCGCCATCGACGGGCTGCTGGTCGGCCCGCAGGTCGGCGAAACGCCGCAGCACGTGCCGGCGACGGTGGCCGAATATCTCGGGCTCAGGCCCGACATGGCCAATGTGGTGGATCTGGGCGGTGCATCGGGCGCCGGCATGGTGTGGCGCGCCGCGGCGGCGATCGCCGCCGGGATGTGCGAGACGGTGCTCTGCGTCCTCGCCAATACCCGCGAGGCCGAGCCGCCGCGTTCGCCCAACCGCAACCCGATCCGCGAGTTCGATGTGCCGTTCGGCGCCTCGGGCGCCAACGCCACCTATGCCATGATCAAGCAGCGCCACATGGCGGAGTTCGGCTCGGCCGACGCGGATTTTGCGCTGATCGCCGCGGCGGCGCGCGCCAATGCGCAGAGCAACCCCGACGCGATCTTTTTCGGCAAGCCGGCCAGTGTCGCCGATGTTCTCGCCTCGCCGCTGATCGCCAGCCCGCTGCACCTGTTCGAGATCGTCATGCCGGTGGCGGGTGGAGCAGCGGTGGTGGTGAGCTCAGCTGCGGCGGCCAGGGGGCGGCGGCAGCCGGCCGTGCACCTGCTAGGGGCAGGGGAGAAGGTAACCCATCGTGCTCTGTCGCAGGCGCCGTCGCTGACTTCGGGGCCATTGCAACCGGCCATCGGCCGGGCGCTGGTCCAGGCCGGGGTGCGGATCGCGGAGATCGATATCCTGTCGCTCTACGATTGCTACAGCATCATGGTCGCCACGACGATCGAAGATGCCGGGCTGGCCGCGCCCGGCCGGTTCGGCGACTGGCTGCGTGACGCCGATCTCAGCCGATTGAACCCGCATGGCGGCCAGCTCGGTTTTGGCCAGCCCGACCTTGCCGGCGGCATGACCCATATCGTCGAGGCGGTGCGCCAGCTGCGCGGCAACACGCCGATGCGGCAGATCGCCAATGCCCGCCTGGCGCTGGTCACCGGCAATGGCGCAACGATGAGCGAAGCCACCGCGCTGATGCTGGGAGCGGCGGCATGAACCTCGGCGAACTGAAAGTCCCGGGGCCGACCCGCACTGCGCTCACCGTGCCGTTCTGGGCAGCGGCCGCCGAGGGGCGGTTCATCGTGCAGCATTGCGCGGACTGTGCGAGCTGGGTGTTCTACCCGCGCCAGATCTGCCCCTATTGCTGGTCGCCGCGTCTCGAATGGCGCGAAGCATCCGGGCGGGCGCGGCTCGAGAGCTGGTCGGTGATCCATCGGCCGGGCCATCCCGGCTGGGAGCCGGCGGCGCCCTATGCCATCGGTATCGTGCGGCTGGCCGAGAGGCCGAGCATGCTGAGCCATATCCTTACGGCGGAACCTCGGCTCCACCTGCCGCTGCAGGTCCGCTTCACCCAGGTCGGGGCGGAAATCCTGCCGTGTTTCGAGCCGCAAAATGAGTGATCGGCCGACCCCAGCCGCCTGGCGCATGCTGGTGCTGCTTACCGGGGCGGTGATCCTGTCGATGACCACCTGGTTCTCGGCCACCGCGATCCTGCCGCAGTTGACGGCGCAATGGCAGCTCTCGGGCCTGGCGCAGACCTGGATGACCAATGGGGTGCAGCTCGGCTTCGTCGCCGGGGCGCTGACGCTGAGCCTGTTTAACCTGCCCGATATTGCGCCGCTGCGCCTGTTGATGGGGATCGCGGCGGGGCTGGCGGCGGCGTTCAACCTGCTGCTGCTGCTGGCGCCCTCGGCCGAGGTGGCGATCGTTTTGCGCCTGTTGACCGGGGTGGCGCTGGCCGGGGTCTACCCGCCGGCGCTCAAGCTGGTCGCCACCTGGTTCATTCGCGGCCGCGGGCTTGCCATGGGGGCGATGATCGGCGGGCTGACGCTGGGCTCGGCCTTCCCGCATCTGTTGCGCGCGCTGTTCGCCGGGCTCGACTGGCGGTTCGTCGTGGCGACGGCCAGTGGGTTGACGCTTTGCGGGGCGGGGGTGTTCCTGGCGCTGGTCCGCGAGGGGCCACACCCGTTCAGCCGCGCCGTGTTCGACCCGCGCCAGATTGGGCGGGTGGTGCGCAACCGAGCGGTGGCTTTGGCCAATCTCGGCTATTTCGGCCACATGTGGGAGCTCTATGCCGCCTGGGGCTGGTTCCTGGCCTTTGCCGGCGCAGCCTCGGTAACGGCGGGGATGAGCCCGGCCGAGATCTCGCTGCTGGTGTTCGCCATGGTCGCCTCGGGCTTTGTCGGCTGCCTCGTCGGCGGCCTCATCGCCGACCGCATCGGGCGGACGCTCACCACCATCATCATGATGGCGCTGTCGGGCACATGCGCGCTGCTGATCGGGGTGAGCTTTGCCGGCCCGCTCTGGTTGTTCGTTTCGATCGCGCTGCTCTGGGGCGCCACCATCGTCGCGGACTCGGCGCAGTTTTCCGCCATGACCACCGAGGTCGGCGACCCCGACCTGATCGGCACGGCGCTCGCCTTCCAGCTCGGCATCGGCTTTGCGCTGACCATCGTCAGCCTGACCGTGGTGCCGATGCTGGCTGCGGCCATCGGCTGGCAATGGGCCTTCGCGATATTGGCGCCCGGCCCGCTGCTCGGGATCATCGCCATGCTGCTGCTGCGCCGGCTGCCGGAAGCGGAGCGGATCGCACAGGGGCGGAAGTAGGGG
>NZ_LAJE02000208.1 GCF_000970465.2 Devosia insulae DS-56 | reverse complement strand
CCCCTCCCCTCAAGGGGGAGGGGAGCTGACAGCCTCGAACATTGGAGTTTCTGCAATGACCGAACCTCTCCTCCGCGTTCGCGACCTCAGCAAATTCTATGGCAGCCGGATGGGCTGTGCCGATGTGTCGTTCGAGCTGTGGCCGGGCGAAGTGCTGGCCATTGTCGGCGAATCCGGTTCGGGCAAGACAACGCTGCTCAACTGCCTTTCTACCCGACTGGAGCCGACCTCCGGCCTGGCCGAGTACCGGATGCGCGACGAGGTGTGGCGCAATCTCTATGACCTCAGCGAAGCCGAGCGGCGCTTCCTGATGCGCACCGACTGGGGCTTTGTGCACCAGAACCCGGCGGATGGGCTGCGCATGACCGTGTCGGCCGGCGCCAATGTCGGCGAGCGGATGATGGCGGTGGGCGACCGGCACTATGGCCGGATCCGCTCAACGGCCATCGAGTGGCTCGGCCGCGTCGAGATTGCCGAAGACCGGGTCGATGACGAACCGCGCGCCTTTTCCGGCGGCATGCGGCAGCGGCTGCAGATCGCCCGCAACCTCGTCACCCATCCGCGTCTCGTCTTCATGGACGAGCCGACCGGCGGGCTCGACGTCTCGGTGCAGGCGCGCCTGCTCGATCTGATCCGCGGCCTCGTCGCCGATCTGGGGCTCTCGGCCATCATCGTCACCCATGACCTGGCGGTGGCGCGGCTGCTGTCGCACCGCATGATGGTGATGAAGGACGGCCACGTGATCGAGCAGGGCCTCACCGACCGGGTGCTCGACGATCCGCGCGAGCCGTATACGCAGCTGCTCGTCAGTTCGATTTTGCAGGTGTGACGGTGCGCACGCTACTGGCAGACGGCCCCCTCCCATCCTCCCCCATAAAGGGGGAGGTGCCGCACCCAGTGTTTGGCACCATCGAGCCACAGCCTCGACTCTTCACCTCCCCCTTTATGGGGGAGGCCGGGAGGGGGCCGTCTCTATCAGTCAAGGAAAGGGCAGTCGAATGACCCCTCTGCTTTCAGTCTCAGACGTCGCAAAATCCTTCACCATGCACCTGCGCGACGGCATAGTGCTGCCAGTGGTCTCCGGTGTCGGGTTTGACGTGAATGCCGGCGAGTGCGTGGTGCTCGGCGGGCCCTCGGGGGCGGGTAAATCGAGCCTGCTCAAGATGGTCTATGGCAACTATGGCGTCGATGCCGGGTCGATCGCGCTGCTCCATCACGGCCAGCCTGTCGACCTCGCGACGGCCAGCCCACGCACCGTGCTTGATCTCCGCCGCGACACCATCGGCTATGTCAGCCAGTTCCTCCGCACCGTGCCGCGGGTCACTACGGTCGATGTGGTGGCGGAGCCGCTGGTCAGCCGCGGTGTCTCCCGGGATGAGGCCCAGGCGAGGGCGCGTGAACTGCTGGCGCGGCTCAACCTGCCGGAGCGGCTGTGGTCGCTGCCGCCGGCGACCTTCTCGGGTGGCGAGCAGCAGCGGGTGAACATCGCCCGTGGCTTCATCACCCCGCACCCGGTGCTGCTGCTGGACGAGCCGACAGCGTCACTCGATGCCACCAACCGCGCCGTGGTGGTGGAGATGATCGCTGAAAAGAAGCGAGCCGGCGTGGCGCTGCTCGGCATTTTCCATGACGAAGAGGTCCGCGCCCAGGTTGCCGACCGCATCGTCGACGTCACCCTGTTCGCCGCAAGGAAAGCCGCATGAAACTCTCCGAAGCGCCCGTCATCGACCCGACCGCCCGGGTCAAGGAGTCCGTCCTCGGCAGATACACCGAGGTCGGCGCGCACTGCCACGTCAACCGTTCGACGCTGGGGGATTACTCCTACTGCGTCGAGGGCACGCAGATCGCCTATGCCGAGATCGGCAAGTTCGCCAACATCGCGGCCAATGTGCGCATCTATGCCAGCAAGCATCCGATGCAGCGCGCCTCGCTGCATCACTTCACCTACCGCTCGAGCTGGTATTTCGAGGGCGAGGCCGATGACGCGGCGTTCTTCGAGTGGCGAGCCGACAACGGCATCGAGATCGGCCACGACACCTGGATCGGCCACGGCGCGGTGATCATGCCGGGCGTCAAAGTCGGGCATGGGGCCATTATCGGCTCCAATGCGGTGGTGACCAAGGACGTCGCCGACTTCGCCATTGCGGTGGGCGTGCCCGCCAAACCGATCCGCCAGCGCTTCCCGCGCCCGATCGCCGATCGCCTTCTGGCGCTGGGCTGGTGGGACTGGAGCCACGACAAGCTGCATCAGGCACTGCCGGATTTCCGTGCGCTCGAGATTGAAGCCTTCCTCGAAAAGTACGAGTAGCCGTCTTTCAACTGTCACAATGGCTTAGGGGGCGCGGCTGAAAGGCTGCGCCCCCAATGCTTTGGCACACGCCGGCAGGCGCTTTTCCACTGTCATCAAGACGTCACCTAACCTTCACGCACGCTTCGTGTAGCCGCCTTACGAGTTGGCCCCGTCGATTGGACGGGGTTTGTACGCATGCTGAAGATTTCCCGGGTTACACGTCGCTTCGGCGCCAAGGTGGCGGTCGACAACGTCAACCTCGAAATCCCCACCGGTCAAATGGTCGGTGTCATCGGCCGTTCCGGGGCCGGCAAGTCGACCCTATTGCGGATGATCAACCGGCTGATCGATGTCAGCGAAGGCAGCGTCGAGTTCGGCGGCCTCGAAGTCTCGTCGCTGCGCGGACAGTCGTTGCGTGACTGGCAGCGCGACTGCGCCATGATCTTCCAGCAGTTCAACCTGGTGCCGCGCCTCGACGTCATCACCAACGTGATGCTCGGCCGGCTCAACCGCCGCAACACCATCATGAGCCTCCTGCAGATCTTTTCGGAGGAAGAGCAACTGCTGGCGCTCAAGGCGCTGGAGCGGCTCGATATCGCCCAGACCGCCAGCCAGTGGGCGCAGACGCTGTCGGGCGGCCAGCAGCAGCGCGTCGCGATTGCCCGGGCGCTGATGCAGGAGCCCAAGGTGATCCTCGCCGACGAGCCGATCGCCTCGCTCGATCCGCGCAATGCCAAGATCGTCATGGACTCGCTGCAGGCGATCAATGAGGAGCAGGGGATCACTGTCGTCACCAACCTCCACACCCTCGATACCGCGCGCGCCTATTGCGAGCGGATCATCGGCATGTCGGCCGGCCGGGTGGTGTTCGATGGCACGCCCGAGCAGCTGACCACCGAGGTGGCGCGTGAGCTCTATGGCGCCGACGGCCTCCAAGAAGCGTTCTCGGAGGAAATGACCTCGACCAGCCTCGAGGCCATCGTCCCAAAGAGAAAAAAGAAGAAGCACGCCGAGCTGCCGGCGGGCGCCCTCGAGGCCCCGCTCGCTTCGGCCGGCCTGCCGAACTGAGATTTCAGAGTTTCCGCTCCTGCCGGTCAGCCGCCTGCTTGCGCGGCGCGACAGGTGGCGGAAAGCCAATCGCGTCACCAAAGGAGACTTCCATGTCCGCGATCCGTAACGTCCTGATGGCGACTCTCGCCCTCACCATGACCAGCACTGCGTTCGCGCAGGATGTCTCGGTCCTCCGCATCGGTCTCGACGGTTCCGAGAACGAAGCCGACCAGATCCGCAAGACCGAATGCGTCGCCGAAGGCCTGAAGGTCGCGACCGGCGTGCCGGAAGTGCAGATCTTCCCGTCGCCCGACTATAACGGTGTGATCCAGGGCCTGCTCGGCGGCACCATCGACATCGCCTCGATGGGCGCTTCGTCCTATGCCGCTATCGCGCTGCAGGACCCGGCCGCGGTCGATCCGATCCTGACCACGGCCGGCGCCGACGGCTCGACCGGCTACTACTCGCTGCTGGTTGCCCGCAAGGACAAGGGCTACACCAAGCTCGCCGACCTCAAGGGCAAGAAGCTCGGCTTCGCCGACCCGGATTCGACCTCGGGCTACCTCGTGCCGAACGTCTCGCTGCCGGCCGATATCGGCGCTCCGGTGGCCGAGTTCTTCGGTGAGACCGGCTTCGGCGGCGGCCATGAAAACCTGGTTCTCGGCGTGCTCGACGGCACCTGGGATGCGGGCACCACCTTTGGTTCGGGCGTCGGCGAATGGGCCGAGGGCTACACCACGGGTAACCTCCACACCATGGTCGAGAAGGGCATTCTCGACACCGACGATATCGTCGAGCTGTGGCGCTCGCCGCAGATCCCGAACGGCCCGCTGATGGTCTCCAACAAGCTGCCGGAAGATCTCAAGGCCAAGATCCAGGCCTTCTTCCTCGAGCTGCCGACCAAGGACCTCGCCTGCTTCCAGGGCTTCACCGGTGGCGAAAACACCGCCTATGTCGAAGTCGAGCCGGCTTTCTACGACACCATCGTAGCCGCCCGTAAGTCCGTGATCGGCGACTGATCCAACACCCAATGAATGGAAACGGCGGTGCCCCCAGAGGTGCCGCCGTTTCGACATCAGGAGCACCGCATGGCGCATATCGCGCACGATCCAGCCGGCGGCATCAGCGACGCGACCCGGACCGTCTACGGTCACTATCGCCAGCAGATCCGCACCCGGCGCGTCTATTCCATCATCGCGCTGGTGGTGTTCGCCATCGTACTGGCCCTGTCGCTCAACTTCGCCAACGCGGCGAACTCGGGCAAGTTTTTTGACCGGCTGCCCTACCTGTTCGATTTCCTGCGCAGCTTTGTGCCGAACGATCCGCTGGAGATTTTCCGGGCGATGTTCGACCAGCCGTCGCCCTATGCCGACGGCTCGATGAAGTACGATTTCACTTCGCAGCGGATGTACTTCACCGACACGCTGTACGTGCCGCATTTCATCTACGAGCTGATGGTCACGGTGAACATCGCGATCGTTTCGACCATCATCGGCGGTGGCCTGGCGTTCTGCCTCTGCTTCTTCGCCGCGACCAACCTGGTCGGCGCCGGCGCCGTGCGCTTCGTGGTGCGGCGCATCATGGAAATTCTCCGCGCCTTCCCGGAGATCGTCATCGCCGGGCTGCTTACCGCGATCCTCTCGATCGGGCCGATCGCGGCGATCTTCGCGGTGTCGCTCCATACCATCGGAGCGCTCGGCAAGCTGTTCTTCGAAGTGGTTGAGAATGCCGACATGAAGCCCGACGAGGGCCTCAGGGCGGTGGGCGCCACCTGGCTCGAGCGGGTGCGTTTCGGCATGCTGCCGCAGGTGCTGCCGAACTTCGTCTCCTACACATTGCTGCGCACCGAGATCAACGTGCGCGCCTCGACCATTATCGGCGCGGTGGGCGGCGGCGGCATCGGCGAGGCGTTCCGTCTGTCGATCGGCAACAATCATGCCGCCAAGACCTACGCCATCATCATCCTGCTGCTCGTCACCATCATCGCCGTCGACCAGTTCTCGGGCTGGCTGCGGCGCCGGCTGGTCGGCAACCAGGCCTTCGAATTCGGACGGGGAGCGGCGTGATGACCAACGGACTCACCATCGACGCGGCGGACCGCGCCCGCCTCAAAGCCGAGCATGCCGCAGTGCTGCACAAGCCGTGGTGGCAGCGCTGGGCGCTGCTGATCGGGCTCGTGGTCACGGTGCCCTATCTCGGCTTCTGCTATGCCTTCTTCAATGTCGGCCCGGCCTTCGAGAACGGCAAATGGGACCGTGCGGCGCTCTACCTGCAGGATTGGTATTCGTGGCGGGCGCAGCCGCGGCTGAAATTTGCCGACGGTAAGGTCACCGCCACCTGGTCGAGCCGCGGGCAGTATCCGAGGGATGCCCGGATCGATTGGCTGACGCCGCACGAGGATGGCTCGATGACCGTGACCTTCGGCGGCACGGGCGATCGGCTGGAAGTGACGCCGAACCTGGTGGTCGCCTATGTCGGCGGCACGCCGCATGAGATCGCCATCGGCGCCGACACCGTGACCGCCCCTGCCGATGCGCCACGGGCTGTACAGCAGGACGGCAGCAAGGTGATCGTCGACTACGGCTTTGCCGGGCAGGCGGAGGTCCGCACCAACCAGGTCTATGTGCAGCGCCGGTTCCTCGGCTGGGCCAATTTCTGGTTCGATACGCACTCGGCCTATTGGGGGCGCAACCCGCTCGAGGTGATCCAGCTGATGTTCAGCGCCGAGCGGATCGATCCGGCGCGCTCGAACTTCGATACGGCAGTGAAGGATTTCCTCAACAACGGCGTCTGGCAGCATGGCGACATTCTGTCGAAGCTCCTGCAGACGCTGGTGATGGCGTTTGTCGGCACGCTGCTCGCGACGCTGTTCGCTTTCCCGCTGGCCTTTATCGCAGCGCGCAACATTACGCGGTCGCGGCCGGTGAACTGGGTGATGAAGCGGACTTTTGACTTCCTGCGCTCGATCGACATGCTGATCTGGGCGCTGTTCTTCACCCGCGGCTTCGGCCCTGGGCCGATCCCCGGGATCGCGGCGATCTTCTTCACCGATGCCGGTGCGCTCGGCAAGGTCTATGCCGAGGCGCTGGAAAACGTCGACGACCGGCAGCGCGAGGGCGTCAAGTCGGTGGGGGCATCACCGACGGTGGTCAACCGCTTTGGCGTGGTACCGCAGGTGCTGCCGGTGTTCATTTCGCAGTCGTTGTATTTCTGGGAAAGCAATACCCGCTCGGCCACGGTGATCGGCGCGGTGGGTGCAGGCGGCATCGGGCTGAAACTGCTCGAAGCGATGGGCACCAATTCCGACTGGGACAAGGTGGCCTATATGGTGCTGCTAATCCTCGTGGTGGTGTTCGTGTTCGATAACCTGTCGAACGCGCTGCGCTCGCGGTTGATCGGGCCGCGGGGGCATTAGAGAGAGCGAATAGCGAATAGCGAATAGCGAATTAGGGAAGGGGTTCGACGCCCTACTGGCTATTCGCTACTCGCGATGCGCCAAGGCCGCCGTGGTTTCCCATGGCGGCCTCATGCATTTCAGCTGCAGCGCTTAGTTGACGCGCTTGCCGTCCTTGTCGAACAGGTGGACGACGCTCAGATCCGGCGCCACCTTGATCTTCGAACCCGGCTGCGCGGTGATGCGCTCGCGGAAGATGCCGTTGATCGACTGGGTGCCGAGGCGGCCGATGACCTGGGTCTCGGAACCGGTCGGCTCCAGCACCACGACTTCGATCTCGATACCGTTCGGATCGATATGCAGGTGCTCGGGGCGGATCCCGTAGACGGCGGCGCTGGCCGGGACGTTGACGGCCGGCAGCAGGATGCCGTCGGTGGTCCTGAAGCCGCCATCGGCAGCCGCGCCGTTGATGAAGTTCATCGAGGGCGAGCCGATAAAGCCGGCGACGAAGGTGTTGAGCGGACGATCATAAAGATCCAGCGGGGTGCCCATCTGCTCGATGATGCCATCGCGCATCACCACGATCTTGTCGGCCATGGTCATGGCTTCGACCTGGTCGTGGGTCACGTAGATGGTGGTGGTCTTCAGGCGCTGATGCAGTTCCTTGATTTCGGAACGCATCTGCACGCGCAGCTTGGCGTCGAGGTTGGACAGCGGCTCGTCGAACAGGAAGACCTGCGGATCACGCACGATGGCGCGGCCCATGGCGACACGCTGGCGCTGACCGCCGGAGAGTTGGCGCGGCTGACGGTCGAGCAGCTTTTCGAGGCCGAGGATCTGCGCGGCGCGATCGACCTTGGCCTTGATCTCGGTCTTCGGCACGCCCTTGAGTTTCAGCGAGAAGCCCATGTTCTGCGCCACCGTCATATGCGGGTAGAGCGCATAGTTCTGGAACACCATGGCGATGTCGCGTTCCTTGGGCGGCAGGTCGTTGACTACGCGGTTGCCGATGCCGATCTCGCCCGAGGTGATTTCCTCGAGGCCGGCGATCATGCGCAGCAGGGTGGACTTGCCGCAGCCCGAGGGGCCGACGAGCACGACGAACTCGCCGTCGGAAATGTCGACCGACACGCCCTTCAGCGCTTCGAAGCCGCCATAGTGCTTGCCGGCCTTGTTGATGGTTACTGGTGCCATGAAGGTTCCTCGTCCCTATCGCGGGGAAGCCCCGCTTTCAGGCTGCACCTTCGACGGGGGGGTATCCAGCGTCAAGGCAGGATCGTGTCGGATTAGACGAAAGTATGAGGAAAGCGTAATACTAAAGTCGTATGTTGCGCCGGGGTGCGCTATCGCCACCGCCAACACCGGCCGTCATCCCGGCGAAAGCCGGGACCCAGTGCTCTGGCTTGTCCGCCCTTGCGATCTGGCCGACCTTGCCGTGATGGACCGGTTGGATTCGTGCCGACCCAACCTCCGAGCAGGGGTCCCGACTTTCGTCGGGATGACGGCCGGTGGGTGGGGCGAGGGCAGTGAGCGCCGCAT
>NZ_LAJE02000207.1 GCF_000970465.2 Devosia insulae DS-56 | reverse complement strand
GCCCTACCCCATCCGCCCACTGTCCGTGCGTGGGGCACCAACGCTCAGCGCGTGGGGCTCCCCCCACCACCTTTCGCGTGGTCCCCCAACGGTGAGCGCCCATGGCGCTCATCCGTGACCCCGCAAGCGGGAGAGGGACGCCGACTGCACCAAAGTGCTCAGCGTTGGAACAGCACCACCTTGTCGTCGCCATAAATCGTGCGCGCGAACTCCTTGAAGCCCAGCCGCCCGGCGACGCGCATAGAGGCGAGGTTGTCGACATTGATCAGGCAGGTCATGCGACGACCCGGGAAGCTCGTTTCGGCCCAGCCGATCGCCGCCTGCATCGCCTCGGTGGCATAGCCCCAGCCCTGCGCCGAGGGCATCAGCGCCCAGCCGGCTTCGAGCGTCCCCTCGAGCGGCGGCTCGATGATGCGGCGCGCTTCGTGAAAGCCGGCTTCTCCGACCAGTTGCCCGGATTCCTTCTCGAACGTCGCGAAGAACCCGAAGCCCAGGTGCTGCCAGCCCCCTGCCCGGGTCAGGAAACGCTGCCAGCTCTGCTCGCGCGAGAACACTCGGCCGCCGATGAAATGCACCACGTCGGGGTCGGCCCACATGGCGGAGAAAGCGTCGAAATCCTGGGGCGTATAGGCGCGAAGGATCAGCCGCTCGGTTTCGATGGTTGGAATGTCCATGGCGTCAGCGCGGCTGGGCCAGTTGCCGCCAGATCAGCAGCACGATAATCGAACCGACAATGGCGCCGAAAAACCCGGCCGGCTCGCCAGACTGGTACCAGCCGATCGCCTGCCCCAGCCAGGTCGCCAGCAGCGCACCGACAATGCCTAGCACCGTGGTCAGGATGAAGCCGCGCGGCTTGGGATCACCAGGGGTGATCAGCTTGGCGATGACCCCCGTAATGAACCCGATGATAATGGCGCCCAAGATGCCCATAAGCCCCTCCGATTCCTCGCGAACATAAATGGACCCGAGGCGGTTGGGTTGCAATGGGCGGCCCTACGGCCCCCACGCCCGCCAGGCCTCGTCGCGCTGCTCGCCGAAGAACCGCAGCACCTCCAGCAGCATGCCGATCGGCCGCTCGCCCCAGGAATAGTCGGGCACCGGTTTGCCCCGCAGTTGGTGCAGCGCAATCTGCAGGTGCCGCCACACGATCCGCGGCCGCAACCCGTCGTCGATCCGCCCACTCTCCCCATAGCCCTCGAGCATTGCCGGCACAGCCCGCAACGGCACACCGGCGAAATCGCGCGACACGTCGCCCCATTCGCAGCCGCCCCAATCGAGCACCGCCACATAGTCGAGGCTGTGGGCCCCGACAATCAGGTTGCTCGCCTGGCTGTCCCCGTGCAGGAACCGCGCCTCGCCCGGCGCCTCCGCATAGGGCGCCAGTCGGTCGAGCCAGCGCGTCAGCCACTCGGCCTCCGCCGCGCCGAAATAACCGACCCGGGCAATCTCGGCGGGCAGCGGCCGTGGGTCGGTCTTGTCGTCCCAGCTGAGCAACTCCGTCGCTGCCGACCGCGTCACCGCGGCATGAAGGCGCGCCAGATCACGCCCGAGCTCGCGCCAGGTGGCAGTAACCAGCGCCGGGTCGGACACGGCGCGCTCCAGCACCCGGCCCTCCACCCGTTCATAAATGCCGTAGGCCACCGGCAGGATGCTCCGCGTCGCGTCGGACACCAGCAGCGCCGGCGTCCGCACGCCGGCCGCCCGCGCCAATGGCACCGCTACCGCCTCGTTCAGCGCCGTGCCTTCGAACCGCTGATGCTGGCGCGGCACGCGCAGCACATGCCGGTCGCCCAGCGCATAGATGGCGTTGAAAATTCCGACCTGCGCCATCGGCGCCACCGAGCCCGCGGCAATGCCATGCTGCGCCGCAATGGCGTGCAGCATCTCGTCCGAAACGACAGGAAAGTCCGGCAGCGCCACGCTCTCTCCCCCGCGATTAGCCGCCTGACGTTACACGCCGCCCCACAAAAGCAAAGGGAGCCACGCCCCGCGGCGCAGCTCCCGATACAATCTGCAGGCGTCGATCAGTGCGTCGGCAGTTCCTTGCGCTGCTGCTCCGACACCGTCGCAAGATCCAGCACCTTCTGCAGTTCGGCGGCGTGGCGGAAGCTCGGCTCCTGCATCTTGCCGGTCTTCACCGCCTCGGCGAAGCGCTGGTAGTTGGTCGGCACCGGCGGCACCTCCATTTCTTCCCAGGTGCCGCTCTCGACATTGTCGCCGAGGCAGACGCGCAGGCGCGAGCCATCGTGGCGGTGCTGCACTTCGACGCCGCCCTTTTCGCCATAGACGCGCAGGCGCAGCTCGTTCATGTGGCCGGTGGCCCAGCGGCTGGCATGGATCACGCCCAGCGCGCCATTGTCGAAATCCACCGCCATGGTGAAGCTGTCATTGGCGTCGAGTTCGTACTCGCCGATCTTGTTGCCCTCGGCCTTGTCGAAGGTTTTGAGCCGCGCGAACACGTGCTCGATCTCGAGGCCCGAGCCGTACGAGGCGAAATCGAGGATGTGGACGCCGATATCGCCGAGCACGCCGTTGCTGCCGTGCTTCCGCGACAGCCGCCACAGCCACTGGCTTTCGGTGCGCCAGTCGCCCCAGGCCTTCGAAACCAGCCAGCTCTGCAGGTAGCTCGATTCGACATGCTTGACCGCGCCGATGGCGCCCGAGAGCACGATCTCGCGGGCCTTCTGCAGCTGCGCCACGTTCCGGTAGGTCAGGTTGACCATGTTGATCAGCCCGGATTTCTCCGCCACGTCGACCATTTCGAACGCCTTGGTGGCGTCGGTCGCCAGCGGCTTTTCGCAGAACACGTGCTTGCCGGCCTTCAACGCCGCGATCGAGGTGGCGTGGTGGATCGAATCCGGGGTGACATTGGCCACCGCGTCGAACTCGCCCCAGGCGATCGCCGCATCGAGCGAGGCAAAGCCATTCGGGATGTTGTGGGTGGTGTTGAACTTTTCGAGCCGGTTCGGATCGACATCGACGCCGCCGACCAGGGTCACCCCCTCGATGGCGGCAAAGTGCTTGGCGTGCTGGGCGGCCATGCCGCCGGTGCCGAGGATGAGCATGCGCATAATGTATTCCTTCGAGATGGGACGGTTTCGCCCGTATGCGTTACGGTCGGGTCAAACCCGATATTCTTTCCGGTCGAGGTCGGCGACGAGCGCCAGATCGAGAATCTTCTGCAGCTCGGCGGCGTGGCGGAAATCCGGGTCGGCCTGGACGCCGGTCTGCACCGCTTCGACGAAGCGCTGGTAATTGGTCTTCACCGGCTCGGCTTTCACCTCGCGCCAGGTCGAAGTGGCGACGTCTTCGCCGGCGCAGACGCGCAGCAGCGAGCCCCAGTGGCCGTGGCTCAGCTCCAGCCCGCCCTTGTTGCCATAGACGCGCAGCCGCTGGTCGTTCGAGTGGCCCGAGGCCCAGCGCGACGAGTGGATGGTGCCGATGGCGCCATTGGCGAACTCGGCCGAGATGATGAAGCTGTCATTGGCATCGAGCACATAGTCGCCGATCCGGTCGCCCGGCACCTTCTGGAAGGTCTGCAGCCGGCTGTTCATCGCGACGATCGGCTGGCCGATGGCGAAGGTGGTGAAATCGAGAATGTGGATGCCGATATCGCCGACCGTGCCGTTCGAGCCGTGGCCCTTCGACAACCGCCACAGCCAGGTGCCGGCGAGGTTGGCCGCATCGTTGAAATCCCGCAAAGCCAGCCAGTGCTGCAGGTAGCTCGCCTCGATATGCTTCACCTCGCCGATCATGCCCGAAGCGATGATCTCGCGCGCTTTGTGCAGCTCCGCGACATTGCGATAGGTGAGGTTGACCATGTTGATCAGGCCGGACTTTTCCGCCGCCTCGACCATTTCCATCGCCAGCCCATAGTTCGGCGCCAGCGGTTTCTCGCAGAACACATGCTTGCCGGCGGCCAGCACTTTCAGCGTTGTCGGGTGGTGGATCGAATCCGGGGTGATGTTGTCGACCGCGTCGAAATCGCCCCAGGCCAGCGCATCGTCGAGCGAAGAAAACCGGTTGGCGATGCCGTAGGTGTCGCAGAACGTCGCGAGGTTCTCCGGGATGGTGTCGACGGCGCCGACCATCTGGACGCCTTCGATGGTCTGGAAGGCTTTGGCGTGGCTGTTGGCCATCCGGCCGGTACCGAGAATAAGAAGGCGCATCGCTCTGTCGGGGTTGGAGGTCGAGACGGGATCAGGGCCGCCCGGAGGCGGCCCTGCTTCAGATCACCGTAGCGTCACTTGGGGTGATGCGTCAGCTTGGCGCCGCGCTCGACGATGTGTTCGATCGCCTTATCCACCGGCGTGTTCGGCGCTTTGAGCAGGTGCGCGTGATTGTCCGGGTTGTAGGCCCAGTTCACTGCGTTGCGCAGCACCTTGCCGACATTGGCGTCGTGATAGGTCGGGTAGGTCTCGTGGCCCGGCCGGAAGTAGAAGATGTTGCCGGCGCCGCGACGATAGGTAAGGCCCGAGCGGAACACTTCGCCGCCCTGGAACCACGAGACGAATATCGTCTCCAAGGGCTCCGGCACCGAGAAGGGCTCGCCATACATCTCTTCGTTCTCGAGCTCGAAATAGGGGCCGAGTCCCCTCGCGATCGGGTGACCCGGGTTTACCACCCAGATGCGCTCACGCTCACCGGCTTCGCGCCAGTGCAGGTTCGCCGGCGTGCCCATCAGGCGCTTGAACACCTTCGAGTGGTGGCCGGAGTGGAGCACGATCAGCCCCATGCCTTCCCAGACGCGCTGCACCACGCGCTCGACGATCTCGTCCTTCACTTCGCCATGCGCGGCATGGCCCCACCAGACGAGGACGTCGGTGTTGGCGAGCTTTTCGACCGTCATGCCATGCTCGGCATCCTGCAGGGTCACGGTGGTCGGGACGAGGTTCTTGTCCTCGCCGATCAGCGCGGCGATCTGGCCGTGCATACCCTTGGGGTAGTTCTCGGCCACGGCCTTATTCTTCTGCTCGTGGACATTCTCACCCCAGACGGTGACGCGGATCGGCATGGCGGGTCTCCTTGGTAATCGTGGAAAGGGCCGGATGATGGCTCCGGCCCAAGGCATCCAAACTGGCTCTCAAAGCGGTTTGATCGTCGGCGGGATTCACTGCATTGCGGCCCTGCAATTGGCAAGCAAGTGCGGCGAAAATCGAACGAGGCGAAGCGAAAATGCCTGCGCCTGCGATAATTTTGTCAGTTCTTGACCGGCTTTCCGGCCTTGTCGAAACGGTAGACCTTGCCCGGGATCGGCGCGATCGAGATGTCGGCATCCGGCTGGTGCATATGGGTGCCTTCCTGCCGCACGATGATCGGATCGCCGCCGGCGCCGATATCGACATAGACATAGCTGTCCGAGCCAAGGCTCTCGGAGTGCACGACCTTGCCCTTCCAGGCGCCGTCGCGATCGGCGATCTCGATATGCTCGGAGCGCACGCCAATGGTGTTGGCGCCGAACTTCGAAGCAATCTCGCCATTGAGGAAGTTCATCTTGGGCGAGCCGATAAAGCCGGCGACGAACAGCGACTGCGGGTTCTCGTAGAGTTCGAGCGGCGTCCCCACCTGCTCCACGAGGCCATCACGCAGCACGCAGATGCGGTCGGCCAGCGTCATCGCTTCCACCTGGTCGTGCGTCACGTAGACCATGGTCGCGCTGTTCATCGCATGATGGAGCTTCGCGATTTCCAGCCGGGTGGCGACGCGCAAAGCCGCGTCGAGGTTGGAAAGCGGCTCGTCGAACAGGAACACTTTCGGGTCGCGCACGATGGCACGGCCGATGGCGACGCGCTGGCGCTGCCCGCCCGACAGCTGCTTGGGCAGGCGGCTCAGGTATGGGGTGATCTGTAAGAGCTCGGCCGCCTTCTCCACCCGCTCCTTGATCGTTTCCTTGCTCGACTTGGCCAGTTCCAGGCCGAACGCCATGTTCTCGTACACCGTCATATGCGGGTAGAGCGCGTAGGACTGGAACACCATGGCGATGCCGCGCTTCGACGGCGCCAGTGCGTTGACCAGCGTGCCGTCAAAGGTCATCTCGCCCGAGGTGATGTCCTCGAGGCCGGCCATCAGGCGCAGCAGCGTGGACTTGCCGCAGCCGGACGGTCCGACGAAGACCATGAACTCGCCCGAGAAGATCTCGAGATCGACGCCCTTGATCACATCGACGAGGCCAAAGGACTTCTTGATGTTCTTGAGTTCGATATGCGCCATGGAATTAGCCCTTTACGCCGCCGGCGGTCAGGCCGGAAATGATCTTGCGCTGGAAGATGAGGACGAGGACGACCAGCGGGACGGTGACGATCACCGATGCCGCCATGATGTTGCCCCACGGGATTTCGTACTGGCTGCCGCCCGACAGCAGCGCGATGGCCACCGGTACGGTGCGGGTCGCGTTCGACGAGGTGAAGGTCAAGGCGAACAGGAACTCGTTCCAGGCCGCGATGAAGGCCAATAGCCCCGTCGTCACCAACGCCGGCCAGAGCAGTGGCAGGAAGACGCGCCAGATGATGATCCACGGGGTCGCCCCGTCGACAATGGCCGCCTCTTCGATCTCGATCGGCAGGTCGCGCATGAAGGTGGTCAGCACCCACACGGTGAACGGCAGCGTGAAGATGGTGTAGGAAAAGATCAGCGCCCACGGCGTGTTGTAGATGCCGAGGAACCGGATCACCTCGAACAGGCCGGCGAGCACCGCGATCTGCGGGAACATCGAGACCGCGAGGATGGTCATCAGCAACAGCCCCCTGCCCCGGAACCGCACGCGGCTCAAGGCGAAGGACGCGGTGATGGCGAGGAACAAGGCCGCCAGCACCGTCACCGCGGCGACGAACACCGAGTTGAGCAGGTTGCGCGGGAAGCTGCCGGTGGTCAGCACCGACATGTAGTTGTCGAGCGAGAACGAGGTCGGCCAGTAGGTGACCCGGAACAGGTCGGTGCCCGATTTGAAGCTGGTGAGGATCGCGTAATAGAACGGGAAGATCGACACCACGACGATGAAGATCACCAGCGCGTAGAACGCCACCCGCTTGGTGATGTGCCAGAGGTCCAGGGTCATCAGCGGTCTCCCCCGTCGAACCGGACCTTGCCCAGCCAGATATAGAGCCCCGTCATCACGGCGATCATCAGGAACAGGAAGGTCGATTGCGCCGAGCCGTAGGCGAACTTGTCGAAGTCGAAGAGGTTCTCCCGTGAGATCACCGACATGGTCTTGGTCGCCGCACTGTTGGGCGTCAGCACATAGATCAGGTCGAAGATGCGCATCGCATCGAGCAGGCGGAAGATCACCGCCACCATCAGCGCCGGCCGTACCAGCGGCAGCGTCACCTTGAAGAACACCTTGACCGGATGCACGCCATCGATCTCGGCGGCCTCGTAGATGTCCTTGGGGATCATCTGCAGGCCGGCGAGGATCAGCAGCGCCATGAACGGTGTGGTTTTCCAGATATCGACGATCAGCACTGCGGTCATCGCCGTGTCGGCGCTGGCGGTCCAGGCGGTCTTGTGGCTGATCAGCCCCAGCTTCATGAACAGGTCGTTGATGATGCCGAACTGGTCGTTCAGCATCCACGACCACATCTTGGCCGAAACGATCGTCGGGATGGCCCACGGGATCAGGATGGCGGCGCGGACAATGCCGCGGCCCTTGAATTCGGCGTTGAGCACCAGCGCCACGACCATGCCGAGCACGGTCTCGAGCGTCACCGAAATGACGGCGAAGCGCAGCGTATTGCCCACCGCGTTCCACCAGGCCGGATCGACCAGCAGCCCCGAGAATACGGTGCGGCCGCTCTTCAGCGTGGTCCAGTTCAGGTAGTTCTTGAAGCCGACGAAATCGGCCTCATAAAGGTTGGTCAGCGAGGCATTGGTCAAGGAGAAGTAGATCGTTCGAAGCAGCGGCCACCCGGCCACCACGGCGAGTGCCGCAAGCATCGGGAGCAGGAACCACATCGCCGCGCCGACGCGCGATTTCAGCAGTTCGGACTCGATCTTGGGCTGGGTTCGGACGGCTTGCCCTGCCGTGGCTTCAACAGTCATCTGGCGCGCTTCCCCTGCTGCAGAAGAGAACTAGGCGGCGCGGACAACCCCAGGGGTCGCCCGCGCCGAACGTCAGCTGAAGCTTACCAGGCGTCGCCCTTGAGCTCGGTCAGCTTGGCTTCGAGCAGCTCGAGGTTCTCGGCGCCGGTACCGTTGCCCGACAGCGTGTCGTGCACGGCCGACCAGAACAGCGAGGACACCTCGTTGTACTTCACCTTGGTCGGAGCCGAAGGACGCGGCACGGCGTTCTGGAACACTTCCTTCCAGTTCGGGATGATCGGCTGGGCAGCCGCGACATCGGCGTCGTCATAGAGCGAAACGATCGTCGGCAGGTTGGACTGCTTGATAGCGCGTTCCTTCTGCACTTCGGTCGACGACAGGAACAGGGCGAGCTTGATCGCCTCGTCCGGGGCCTTGGAGTACTTCGACACGGCAACGTTCCAGCCACCCAGGGTAGCAGCCGAACGAGCACCCTCGCCGTCGCCCATCGGCAGCGGCACCACGTCGAACTTGCCCTTCACGGCGGAGTCGTCGCCATTGCCGAGCTGGTAGGCATACGGCCAGTTGCGCATGAACACGGCATTGCCGAGCTGCCACACGCCGCGGCTTTCTTCTTCCTGGTAGGCGAGGACGCCCGCCGGCGAGATCGTGCCGACCCAGCCCTTGACCATGTCGATGGCCGCGGCGGCCTTCTCGTTGTTGATCGAGATGGTGCCATCGGGCTCGACGATCTGGCCGCCGCCGTTCGACATCACCCACTCGAGCGCATTACAGGTCAGGCCTTCATAGGCGTTGCCCTGGAACACGAAGCCCTGCATGTCGGGGTTGCCGGCAGCGCGCTCCTTGTCCTGGATTTCCTGCGCCGTAGCGGTCAGTTCGGCCCAGGTCTTGGGCGGCGTCTTGCCGTACTTTTCGAGCAGGTCCTTGCGGTAGTAGAGCGCCGGAGCGTCGGTGAAGGCCGGCAGCGCGACGAGCTTGCCGTTCACCGTCTGCGACTCGATGATCGAGGGGAAGTGGTTCGCCGCCACGTCCTTGGCCGCATCGGTCAGGTCGAGGAACTGGTCCGCCAGCTGCGGCGCCCAGATCACGTCGGTCTGGTAGACGTCGATGTCGGAGTTGCCGGCAGCGAGCCACAGCTTGTACTGGCCGAACTGGTCGGTGGTCGAGGACGGCATCGGGACCACGGTCACCTTGTTGCCGGTCTCGGCCTCGAAGCGATCGAGCTGCGAGCGCAGGAACTCGAGACCGTTGCCGGTGTCGCCCGACACGATCGAGAGATCGGCGGCCTGCGCGGCCATGGCGCCGAGCGTGGCGCTGGCGAGCAGGGCGGCGATCAGGGACTTCATTCTCATTATTCTTCCTCCCAAAGGACAGACATGACCGGGAGGCAGCCAAACGCGATCGACGCCTCGCGGCGCAGATCGGCAGTCAGTTCCTCCCACCAAAACGCCAGGATCAGGGCCTCCGCCCCGCAAAAGTCTTCCAAAGCGCTTTGGATCGAAAGTAGCCAGAGCCATGAAATGCTGTCAAGTCGGATTCGCCGCCCATTCCTTAACGCCACAATTGGCGCGCCGGATCATCGTGTAATATCAACATCTTATGAAGCATGACGTGTTAACGCCCAGAAACCACCCGCTTTCGACCTGAGGTACGAACATCAGAAATGTTAGTGCTGCGCCGCCGCTTGCGTACCCCTTGCGTTTGCTTTCCAAATCGCTTTGAATGCGGCACTTGGTGAGGAGGGCGTCCGGCTGTAGGCTCCGTTTCGGGGCTTGGTTCGCGAGTGGAAGACCACCGCGCGCCATTGACGGGCGCAGACGAATTTGGTGATGAAACTCAAAGACTTGGCCGCGGAGCTGGGGCTGTCGCAGACGACGGTCAGCCGTGCCTTGAACGGCTTTCCGGAGGTCAACGAGGCGACCCGCCAGCGTGTCAGCGAGGCGGCGCGCCGGCTCGGCTATCGGGCCAATGTGAGCGCCCGCCGCCTCGCCACCGGCCGCTCCGGCGCCATCGGCGTCACCCTGCCGCTGCAGCGCTCGCAGCATTTCGGCCCGCACACCTCGGAGTTTCTCTCCGGCATCAGCGAACGCATGGCGCAGCACGATATCGACATCGTGGTGACGCCGATCGACGCCGACGACGAAGTGCCGGTGTTCCGCCGTCTCGTCGCCAGCAAGCGCGTCGACGCGCTGGTGCTTTCGGCCCCGACGCCGAACGACGAGCGCATCGCGGCGCTCACCGAACTCGGCATGCCGTTCCTGCTGCACGGGCGCGCCGACAACGTCAAAATCCCGCATGCCTGGCTCGATATCGACAACGAAGGCGCCTTCCGCCGCCCCACCAGCCACCTGCTCGACCTCGGCCATACGCCCATCGCCATGATCAACGGCCCGGAAGACCAGACCTTTGCCATCCACCGCCTCCGCGGTTTCCGCAGCGCCCTCGAGGCGCGCGGCATCACCCCCGATCCGCAGCTGATCGGCGGCGGCCGCTTCACCGACGAAAACGGCTTCCGCCTGGCGCAGGCCTTCCTCGAACGCCGCCCCCGCCCCACCGCCTGCCTCGCCGGCGAGATGATGGCGGCGCTCGGCGGCTTCCGCGCCATCCGGCTGGCCGGACTGGAGCTGGGCAAGGA
>NZ_LAJE02000206.1 GCF_000970465.2 Devosia insulae DS-56 | reverse complement strand
AACTGGTCAACACCCAGACCATGGCGCAGCTCAACCAGCAGGTGGTGGAGGCGCAGTCGCGCGTCATCGCGGCGCAGTCGAGCTATGACGAGCTGGTGGCGGCCGGCCGCAGTGCCACCACTGCCGACACCCAGGCCTCGGGCGCGTTGACCACCCTGCGCGCCAGCGCCGGGGCGCTGCGTCAGCAGCTCGACGCGCAATCCATGGTCTATGGTCCGCGCCACCCCACGATCGTTCGGCTCAACACCGAGCTCGGCGCCGTCAACGCGCAGCTCGAAGCCGAAATCGGCCGCATCGTCGCCGCCGCCAAAGTGTCGCTCGACGAGGCCAAGACCGCCGCCGCGGCGCTCAGCGCCAAGGCCGAGGAGCTGAAGACCAGCGTCTTCTCCGACAACGAGGCGCTGGTGACGCTGCGCGAACTCGAGCGCGACGCCACCTCGAAATCCACCATCTACGAGGCCTTCCTCAGCCGGGCCCGACAGGTGACCGAGCGCGAGCAGCTCGACACCACCAATGTGCGGGTCATCTCCACCGCCGTGCCGCCGGCCGGCCGCTCGTGGCCGCCGCGCACTGTGGTTATGCTGGGGGCAGGGGCGGTGGGCGGCTTCGCTGCCGGCATGCTGCTGGCCGTGCTGTTCGGCATCCTCCGCGACCTCAGGCAGCCGCCGCGCCGGCGCATCACCTCCGTCACCGCCTGAATCGGGCGATGAAGCAACGCATCGTCTTCCACGTCCCGAGCCTTCGGGGCGGCGGCGCCGAGCGCGTCTTCGTGCTGATGGCCAACGAGATGGCGCGGCGCGGCCACGAGGTGACGCTGTTCACCTGGAACGGCGAGGGACCAAACGCAGCGCTGCGCGTCGACGCGGTGCACCTGGTTGATCTCGGCATCCCGATCCGCGGCGACGGGTTCGGCAAGCCGGCGACCATTGGCGGGCTCATCCGCAGCGCTGGCTTCTACCGGCGGCTCAAGCCCGACGCGGTGTTCAGCGCCCCGGAATTTGCCAACCTGATCACCGGGCTGGCGCTGATCCTTAGCTTCAGCAAGGCAAAGTTCTTCCCGAGTTTTCACGCTGCTGCCGCGATCCCCTCGAACGATTTCGGCTCGAAGCTCGCCGTGCTGCTGTCGGGGCTCGTCGCGGCGCGGGCCAGCAAGGCGATCGCGGTTTCTGCGGGGGTCGGGCGCGACATCGCGGCGCGCGGTGTGCCGCCCGCGAAGGTTGAGGTGATCAACAATCCGCTGCCTCCCGCTGTGGGTAAGCAGGGCGCGACTTATCCGTGGCAGGCCGAGCTCGCGGCATTGGGGGAGGGCCCGGTGATCGCCACCGCCGGTCGGCTCGTCGGGGTGAAGGATCAGAAGATTTTGCTGCGCGCCTTTGCGGCGCTGCTCAAGACGCGTCCGGGGCGGCTGGTGCTGTTCGGCGATGGCCCGCTGCGCGGCGAGCTCGAAGCAGAAAGCCGAATCCTTGGAATCGCTTCGCGCGTGTTGTTCGCCGGCTACGTGAACGACCCCACAGCCTGCTATGCCGCCGCGGACCTGTTCGTTCTCACCTCGACCAGCGAGGGGTTCGGCAATGTGCTGATCGAAGCCATGGCTGCCGGCGTGCCGGTGGTCTCCACCGACGCCCCGCACGGCCCGCGCGAAATCCTCGCAGATGGCAAGTACGGCACTCTGGTGCCGGTGGGCGACGCCGAGGCGCTGGCGGCGGCGATGGGCGCGATGCTGGACCAGCCGACCGATGCCGCGTTGCTTGGGGGCCGGGCGGCGGATTTCGCGGTGGAGCGGATCGGGGATTTGTACGAGGGGCTGCTCGTCGGCCACTGATAGAGACGTCCCCCTCCTTTGCCATTCGAGCGCAGCTCTCATGGCCTTCTCCCCTCAAATCGCTCCACTGGAGCGATTTGCCCTACGGGACGGCTCGAAGTCCCCCATGAAGGGGGAGGTGCCGCATCCAGTCCCTGGCACGATCGAAGACAGAACCTCGACTCTTCACCTCCCCCTTTATGGGGGAGGCCGGGAGGGGGCCGTCTCTATCAGTCGAGATGCCCCCCGCTGAAACTCCTCCGCCGCCAATGCGTAACTATTGCTGCAACCGGGCCGCCGCACCGGTTGCCGGCGGGGTCGCAGCGCGTCCACAGCTTGCAGCGCCCCCGCCGTATCCTCGGCGATCAGAGCACGGTGACCTGGAACAGTCGGACGAGGATGCGCTGCTGCTTGAGTTCGGCTTCGAGCGCTTCGCGATAGTGCCGCCACCAGGCGGTGTCGACGTCGGCGACCATCACCTCGAAGATGGCGATCCGATCGTGGATGGCCTCGCCGCTCAGCGGCTTCCACGCGCCTTCGGCCGGCGATTGCAGGAAGGCCGTCACCCCGCCGAAATTCTCGGTCAGTTCGGCCTTGGTGCGCTCAAACAGGCCGGCCGGAATGGCAGCGCCGTCGGGCAGCTCGAGCGGCAGATAGATCTGGACGACAAACATCTTTCAGCCTGACTCACACTGGGGACTGGCAACCTGCCAGTGCTGAGGGCGGACCGTCCAGCCCTGTCTCGCGCCGATTTTCGCACGTCCGGGTCAGAACTGCAGTGCCCGCTCGTTCCACTATTCTAGCAACCAATGTCGAGCCAGGCAGTTCCGCTAGGACGGCCGACCAGCGGCTCTCAGCCCGAGTAAAAAGCCCTTCCAACCTATTGCGACAGCTTGGCCTGAGGGGCACGTTCCAGCCCAAAGCCGGGGGCAGATGGCCCTACCGGCCAATGGAGAAAAAACATGAACATCCTCAAGTCCGTGCTGGCGATCGGCCTTGTCGGCCTCGGTCTTTCGACCCCGGCGCTGGCCCAGACGGCGCTCGACCAGGTCAAGACCGCAGGCGCATTGCGGGTCGGCACCGAGGGCACCTATGCTCCCTTCACCTTCCACGATGCCTCGGGCGCGCTGGTCGGCTTCGACGTCGAGATTGCCGAGGAAATTGCGAAGCGCATCGGGGTGAAGGCCGAGTTCGTCGAGGGCCCCTGGGATGGGCTGATCGCCGGCATCGACGCCAACCGCTATGACGTGGTGATCAACCAGGTCGGCATCACCGACGCGCGCAAGGAGAAGTACGATTTCTCCGAGCCCTATATCGCCTCGAAAGCAGCGCTGATCGTCAAGGCCGACAATGCCGACATCACCTCGTTCGAGACGCTGAAGGGCAAGAAGGCGGCGCAGACCACCACCTCCAATTTCGGCAAGCTCGCCGAAGCCAGCGGCGCCGAGATCGTCCCCACCGACGGCTTCGACCAGTCGATCGCGCTGGTGATCCAGGGCCGCGCCGACGCCACCATCAATGACAGCCTGTCGTTCTTCGATTTCAAGAAGCAGCAGCCCGACGCGCCGGTGAAGATCGCCGCCAGCCAGGCCAATGCCGACTATTCCGGCGTGCTGATCGCCAAGGGCAAGCCGGAGCTCCTGGCGGCGATCAACGAGGCGCTGGCCGGGATCAAGGCCGACGGCACCTATGCGACGATCTCTCAGAAGTACTTTGGCGAGGACGTCTCGCAGTAGTCGACCAACTGCCAGCTATTGTATGGATCGGCCTTGAGAAGAGGCCGATCCATTGTTTTTTGGGGGACGTGCGATGATCTTTTGGGAAGTGCCGCCCTGGCTGAACCTGATGCTCGAGTCGCTGCCCTCGCTGCTCTGGGCCTGCCTGCTGTTCACCGTGCCGCTGACGCTGTTGAGCTTCACCTTCGGCCTCGCCGTCGGCTTCGGCGCGGCGCTGGTGCGGCTGTTCGCGCCGTGGCCGTTCGCAGCAGTGATCCGGTTTTATGTCTGGATCATCCGCGGCACGCCGCTGCTGGTGCAGCTGTTCCTGATCTTTTACGGGCTGCCCAGCGTCGGCATTACCCTTGATGCGTTCCCGGCGGCGCTGATCGGCTTCACGCTCAATGTGGGCGCCTACACCTCGGAAATCATCCGAGCGACGCTGATCTCGGTGCCCAAGGGGCAGTGGGAAGCCTCGTTCTCGATCGGCATGACCTGGTCGCAGGCGATGTGGCGGATCATCGTGCCGCAGGCCGGCCGCGTCGCGGTGCCGCCGCTTTCCAACACTTTTATCTCCTTGATCAAGGACACTTCGCTCGCCGCCGCCATCACCGTGCCTGAGCTGTTCCGGGCCGGCCAGCGCATCGTTGCCACCACCTATGAACCGTTGATCCTCTATGTCGAAGTGGCGCTGATCTACCTCGCCGTCAGCTCGCTCCTCTCCATGCTGCAGGGCCGGCTCGAAAAGCGGCTGGCGCGTTATGGCGGCTTCATTGGAGCGGCGTCATGATCGCGCTCGAGGCCATCCACAAGCAGTTCGGCGATATCGAAGTGCTGCGCGGCGTGTCGGTGCGGGTGCCGGAACGCAGCGTCACCGCGCTGATCGGGCCCTCCGGCAGCGGCAAGAGCACGCTGCTGCGCTGCGTCAACCTGCTCGAGTTGCCGCAAGCGGGCAGCGTCACGGTGGGTGCCAACAGTCTCGAATTCGGCGCTGGCACGCGCCACTCGCGGGCCGAGATCCTCGCCATGCGACGCTCGACCGGCATGGTGTTCCAGAACTTCCAGCTGTTCCCCCACCTCACCGTCGAGGAGAACGTCATGGAGGGGCTGGTGACGGTGCTGCGCTGGCCGCGCGACCAGGCGCGGGCGCATGCCCGGGCGCTGCTCGACAAGGTCGGCATGGCAGCGAAGGCCGAGGCCTGGCCGGCCAACCTCTCGGGTGGCCAGCAACAGCGCACCGCCATCGCCCGGGCGTTGGCGCCATCACCTCAGGTGCTGCTCTGCGACGAGCCGACCTCGGCGCTCGATCCGGAACTCGCCGGCGAAGTGGTGGAAGTGCTGGCGCAACTGGCGCGCGAGGGCACCACCATGCTGATGGCCACGCACGACCTGCGGCTCGCCTCCAGCATCGCCTCGGACGTGGTGTTCCTCGATCGCGGCGAAGTGGTGGAAGCCGGCCCGGCGCAAAGCCTGTTCGGGGCGCCACAGCGCGAGCGGACAAAGCAGTTCGTTGCCAGTCTCTCGGCCTAGAGGCCTTTGACAGTCGCCAACCGCGATGGATCACTCCGGGCGATGGCGCGTTCTCATACAAAGGAGCGCGACATGTATCAGGACACCGACAAGTTCGTTGATCTCAACTTCGAGCAGAGCGTGCGGCAGACGGCCTACCTGTTGTGGGAGAAAGACGGCAGGCCGTTTGGCAGTGAGAAGCAGTACTGGTTCCGGGCTCTGGAGGAGCAGCTCGCGGCACGAGAGACGGTGAGCGACCAGCCCAATGGGGCGATACCGCCCAAGGCGGCCAATGACTCGGCGGCCAACGATTGATGATGGAGGCGCCGCCTGTCGCTCGGCGGGCTGCGGCTGCTCGCCGGCGGTTACCGCCGAATCCGGCCTTCACCGAACAGCGGGATGACATTGCCGACGCGTTCGGCCGGCACGGGGCGCGGTTCGAAGGCGCGGACCATGGTCATGGCCTGGTGCTGCACCGCGGCGACCCGCTCCACTTCGGTCAACCCGTCGATGCAGCCGAGCAACTGCTGCGGGGTTACCGGCTTTTCCAGCACGGCGTCGATCCCCGCGGCGAGCAGCGGCTTGTGGAAAGCCGCGGCAGCGCGGGTCAGCGCCACGATCTCGAAGGCGCCGCTGGCCAGCTTCATGTGGGTGCGGAGCCCGCGGGCGATATCGATCGCCGGTGCGCCGGGCAAATCCGTATCGAGTACCACCACGTCGACCGGCGAAATGCGGAGGAACGTCGTCAGCATCTCGACGCTCGAAAAGCTGGCCACGCGATAGCCGCCATCCTGTTCCAGCGCGCGGCTGAGGATGGCCGCGAACGCCGGGTTCGCCGCCAAAATCGCCACTGCTTTGCTGTTGGACGTCGTCACGGGTCCGGCTCCGGGCTTGGGTTAACGCTTCCCTAACATGCCGGCCGGCGGCGTCGAGGTGTGAACTGGCGGTATCCTTAATCGCCGAGGAGGCGCCCCGCCGTTAACCCCACCTTAACCCAACCCTTTGGGCGAATCCGGCGACCTGCTATTGGGAACTGCATGGCGGCGGGCCGAAGAAAGCCCTGTAATGCCAGCAATTTGAGGCAATTTGCTGTGGCACAAACTGAGGCGAGCTATCAGGGCGTAGAGCGGCGCAAAGTGCGTCGCGTGGTGGCCAACCAGGCGGTGCTGTGCACCGCCTTTGGGCTCGGCGAAGGCGCCCTTGCCGCGGTGGTGATGCTGCTGCCGGCGCTGCTCTATCACGGTCTCGTCCTCAACGTCGCGGCCGGCGATATCCCGTTCGGGCTCTATGGCATCTATTCGGCGGTGGTCGGGGTGCTCTATGGCGCCTTCTCGGCCGTCTCGGCCAACCAGTTCCTCGATCGGGCCCAGCCACCGCATACCACGCTGGTGCAGAGCGTCCTGAGCTGGACCGGAGCGTTCGCCATCGCGCTGTTCGGCGCCTTCTTCATCGGGGTGGCGGACGATCTGTCGCGCGTCTCGCTGATCGCGGCGTTCGTGCTCGGTGTGCCGGCGCTGCTGCTCGCCCGCACCATCGCCTATGCTGCCGTCACCACCCGCATCAAGGCAGGGCGGTTGCAGTTCCAGAAGGTGGCGGTGGTGGGCACCCGTAGCGATACGGTGCGCTTTCTCGTCAACGGCAACCTCTGGAAGACCGGCTACCGTCTCGCCGGCACGCTCTATCTCGAGGACACAGTCGATGCTCAGGGCGCCTTCCAGCTGAGCGCTGTCGTCGATTTCGCCCAGCACTGGGTGTCGCATGGCGCCGAGTTCATCGTCTTTGTCGGCGAGATCGGCGATATTGATGGCCTCGAAAGGCTGACCAACGAGCTGAAGCGCTTCGCCATCAACGTCGTCTCGGTGCCCGCCACCGACAATGTCAGCTTCAAGTTCCTCGATGTGGTGCCGCTCGGCCCCAACAATGCGCTGCGGTCCCTCCGCAAGCCCATGAGCGATGGGGCGGTGCTGATGAAGCGGCTGTTCGATATCGCCGGGGCCGGCTTCGGGCTGACGCTGCTCAGCCCGCTGTTCGCGGTGGTGGCGCTCCTGATCAAGCTCGACAGCCCCGGCCCGGTGTTTTTCCGGCAGGAGCGGCGCGGCTTTAACGGCCGCACCTTCCATATCTGGAAGTTCCGCTCGATGACGGTCACCGAGTCCGGCCGCAAGATGACGCAGGCCAAGGTTGGCGACAAACGTATCACCAAAATCGGCGCCTTCATCCGCCGTACCTCGATCGATGAATTGCCGCAGCTGATCAACGTGTTGAGCGGCGAGATGAGCCTCGTCGGCCCGCGCCCGCATGCGCTGGTGCACGATGACGAACTGGGCGAGCAGGTCGCCAGCTACGCCCACCGCCAGCGCATCAAGCCGGGGATTTCCGGCTGGGCCCAGGTCAACGGCTATCGCGGCGAGACCACGACGTTCGAGCAGATCGAAGGCCGCACCCGGCACGATCTTTACTACATCGACAATTGGTCGATTTTCCTCGATTGCTGGATCATCGTCTTGACGGTTTTCTCGTCCAAGACCCGGCGCAACGCCGTCTGATCCGGAGCGCCGATGCGCCTCATACCTGTCTTTGCCTGGCTGCTGCTCGCCGCCATCGCCTTCGTCACGCTGGCGCCGATCGGCTTCCGGCCCAATACCGGCTACTCGCCCTCGATCGAGCGCTTCCTCGCCTTCGGCGCAGTAGGCCTCTGCTTCGCGCTCGCCTATCCGCGCCGACTGTGGCTGGTCCTGGCGCTGGTGCTCGGCGCCGCTATCGGGCTCGAAGCGCTGCAGCTGGTCTCGGCATCGCGACACGGCCGGCTGTTCGACCTCGCCGTCAAGCTCGCCGGCGGCGGGCTTGGCGTTGCGGCAGGCGTGCTGGCGCAGCGGGTGTGGCAGCGCGTGGTGGCCAAGCGAGCAGCCTGAGCCGGCACCCGGGGCAGGGGCAACGCGTGCAGCGCCCGAGGTGGAGGTCCGCCGCTTCGCGCCAGAAAAGCGGGGCTAGCGGCGGAGCAGTTTGCTCATGCTGATGCGAGGTTCGATCCGGTACCCCGACCTTCGATAGAATTCGACCACCTCGGAATTCGACTCGACGACCTGCAGATTGATCTTCACGCAGCCGAGCGCTGACAGGCGACGCTCCGCCTCGGCGAGCAGGTCACGGCCCACGCCGCGGTTTCGGTGCGAGCGGCTGACCGCGATGCGGGAGATCCAGCCCCGATGCCCTTCATACCCCGCCATGACCGACCCGCAGACCCGGTCGCCATCGATTGCAACCAGCATGAGGTCTGGTTGCAGCTTCAGCTTCTCGGCGATGGCAGTCTCGGCGGCATTCCATGGCGCGTCGTCCGGAAACGCCTCCTGCCATAGCGCTTTGACCTCGAGGAAGTGCCGCTCGTCGTAGGTCATGACCTCGGTCATCTTGCCGTCCTCGGTTGCAAAGCGTGAGGTCACGCTTAACCTGCGGGGAGGGGGTTGGGCAAATGGTCGCGGGTCGGCCTCGCACCCGCCCGGTGTGGATCGAGCACCGCGAGCGACTTGGTGCTTCACGCCGGCGATCGTCTGAGATACCGCAATGGCTGACGTGGAGGCGACGCTGAAAAGCGAGCGTCATCTCAGGGTCGAGTGGTCGCAAGGGGGGATGACATGGAGAGCCGGTCCTGGGTTGAGCTGGTCGAGCGCAACGTTCAAGTGTTCGGCGAGCTGGTTGTCGGCATCGACCCCTCGCCTGATGAACTGCCGCGGTTCTTCGAGCCGGGCGACGCGACGCGCTGGATCGACGGCTATGTCAATTTCATCCTCGATGCCGCCGAGGGCAATGTCGGGTTTGTGAAGTTTCAGTCCGCCTATTTTGAAGCCGGCGGACTGGCGGGGCTCGAGGCGCTGGCGGCGGGAATGAAGCGGGCCCAGGCTGCGGGAATGGGCGTTATTCTCGACGCCAAACGGGGCGATATCGGCGCCACGGCAGCAGCCTATGCACGGGCTTACCTGACGCCGCTCGCCGCAGGCGGGAGCGGCGACTTCGAGGCCGACTGCCTGACCATCAACCCGTTGATGGGCCCCGACACGCTCGAGCCGTTCGTCGAATGCGCCAACCGTTTCGGCAAGGGCCTGTTCGTGCTCTGCCGAACCTCCAATCCCGGCGCCGGGTGGCTGCAGGACAAGATGGCGGGAAACCGGCTGATCTCCGATCGTGTCGCCGATCTGATTGCCGGCCTCGCCCCCGGCGACGCCGGCTCGCTCAGCCCGATCGGCGCGGTGATCGGGGCGACGGTTCCCAATGAAGGCCGTCGGCTACGCACGCTCCTGCCGCGCTCGATCATCCTTGCCCCAGGCCTCGGCGCGCAAGGCGGCGATGCCGCCAGTATCCGCGCGCTGCGGGGCACGCGCCCGGGTGACCTGCTGGTGCCGGTTTCGCGCGGCTTGACCCGCTCCGAGGACCGGGATGTTTCACCGACCGCCTATCGCGCGACGCTGATCGAAAAGATCGCCCAGTTCAAAGCCGCGATCGCCTACGACTACGATCAACGCGAGGCTGCGGCGGGCTGATCGGGGACCGCGGCCTTCGAACAGCGGAGCATCGCCGCCACAGGTGCTTTCCGATTGGCTCAGTCCTGGCCTGGCCCCGCGCCGATGGGGCCCGAAGGTGGTTTGTTCTGATCACCCGCTCCGTGTTGCAACGAGATCGTAGGGTGCGTTGACCGCCTTATCGGCGCCTGGAGCTGGACGCCAGCCGCCGGAGAAGCTCTGGCGGTCGGGCGCGAACTTGCCCGTGAAAGTGGCGTCCATCGGAGCCTTGTGGATGGAGATGGTGATGTCATCGCCGTCGACATCCCATTCATAAGGCCAGGGATCGGGCGCCATGTTGGAGAACACCAGTGAGGCGAAAGTCCCGGCTTTCGGATCGTAGCCGATCAGTTCGTGACTCCTGATTTTCTGCCCGTCGTAATCCATCTCCATGTCCTGGGTGAGGAAGAAGCTCGTCTCCTGCTCGCCCTCGAGCCAGGCAAAGGTGGTTTCGCCCCTGATATTGTCCTCGTCGGCGCCGAGCGGCCGCCCTTTGATCGTCCAGGTGCCGACCAGATCTGCAAGGCGCGCCAGGGCGGGATCGGGAGTCGGAGACTGCTGGGCTTGCGGTTGCGTGCTGTCGGTCAATTTCTGCTCCTTTTCGAATGGAGGTTCTGGGCTGCAACCCGCGGCGGCCGATGAAAGTTCCTTTGCGACGAGGGCGCGGCGTTGCCGGATTTTGGTCAACATCGTGGTCTTGCCTTGGCTCAGCGATCGGTCCGAGATCGGCGCTGGCCTCGACTGGACAACGCCCCTGACCCTCGCAGAACGCGCCGCCGCCTGAACGGCGGGCAAGCACGGAGAGGTCCATGCAGAGCACCCAATCCGCACCCCGGCAGAGGCCTGACGGTTACGTCGAACGGCAACGCGCCAAGGCAGCGATAAGACCGTTCGTCGCGAACCTTGGCTCGTGGAACGTCAGGCCGCCTATCTCAAGCTGCGCGCCAGCTCACCCTATTCGACCGAGGAGGAGCGCACCCTGGCGCGGCTCGAAAGCGGTGCGCTGCTGGCCGAGATCCGGCATCGGCAAAGCGATTTTCTCACCGCCACCAAGGGCGAGCCGCCGCATGATCGGCTTACCGACGTCGCCGCCGCGTTCGAGCGACTGGTCGACCAGCTCGAGCGGGTGTCGCGTGCCCCTCGGTGAGCTAGCCGAAGGGGATTGCGGCGCCCTCAGCGGCTCGGCGATCGGGCAGCGCATCGCAGCGGTAGAGGCGTGGCCGGCTGCCTTCGGTGATTTCGGGCGGCGCCCAGCCGCTGGCCAGAAGCTCCGCCCGGATGCGGGTGGGATCGGAGGTGATGATCACCTCCGAGGCGGCTGTGAGGAAGGCGCCGAACTCGCGATGCAGAACCTCCTCGTTCTCCGCCACCATTACCTCGGCCCGGCCCGTTGGCTCATCGCTGCGGCCGAGGATGTTCACGGCAAAAACTGCCATTCGATCCTCCACTGCTGGTAGGCAATAAGCCGGAATCTAGGCATCTGCGAGAGTTGTTCAAGGGCAGGCTCGCCCCCGGGCTAATGGGCATCTTCCGGGGTAGGCCGGCCCAGTTCTGCTGCCAGCAGATCGTAGACCACGCGAACCCGCCGGCTGGTGTTGACCTCGCGATGCGCGACCAGCCACATCGAAAACACCAGCGGCTGCAGTTCGGGCAGCACGCGGCGCACCAGCGGTTCGGCATCGCCGATCAGGGCATCCTGCACCCCGATGCCGAGCCCACCTTTCACCATCCCCCACATCACCAGGTAGTTCTCGGTCATGATCGGGAAGTTCTTTTCGGTCAGGCCCATGCCGAGCCCGTTCATGCCCTTGAGGAACAGCCCGGTGCGGTCGATGTTGATGAAGTCGGCATGCCTGAGATCGTAGGGGAGTTTTGGGTTGCCGAGGCGCTCGATATAGCCCGGCGTCGCATAGAGGCGGGCAGGGATGTCCCTGAGCTTTTTGGCGATGAGGTCCGGCTCCTCGGGCCGATAGTTGCGGATCGCGATATCCGCCTCCCGGCGCCGCAGGTCGCTCGAGCCGCTGCCGGCGACAATCTCGATGCGGATGCCGGGCTCGATGGCCCGGAGCTTCACGAGAATGGGCGGCAGGAGGATCATCGCGTGGGCTTCGCTCGCCGCGATCTTGACCGTGCCTTCGATGGCCTGTGCCTGGCCCATCGACACCAGGGAGACGCGGTTGGCCGCCTCGCCCATGGCGCGGACATGCTCGAGCAGCTCCTCTCCGCTCGGGGTCAAGGTGAAGCCTCGGCCGACGCGCTCGAACAGCACCACGCCGAGTTCTTCTTCGAGTGCGTCAACCTGTCGGCCAAGCGTCGGCTGCGCCATGCCGAGAGCCCGCGCCGCGGCGGACAGTGAGCCTTCTTCAGCGGTGACCAGAAAGGCTCGCGCCCGGTTCCAGTCGAATTTCACTGAGCGCCAATCCATGCATAAACGCATATCAAACGGACCGATCTGGTCAATGTATCTGCACGGTATGTGGATGTAGAAGCCAACCACGCCGGAAGTAAAACGCGCTTTCGGCCAACTTTCTCCCGTGACCAAGGCGGCGCACGACCCCTCCGGGTCCTCCTTTCCAGCGCCTGACACTCCCCCACGAATGATCGTGGTGGGGAACCGATGAGCTATGGCTCGAAAGGACCGAAAATGATTGCCGCAACGCTGACTGCCGACTACCGCCAACCAGCGACGACGCCCCTGAGGTCCGTCGCCGATACCGACCCCGCAAGGCGCATGTTCCACTCGCGCCTCATCGGCGTGCTGTTCCTCGCCGGCTTTGCAGCTTATGGCACCGGCTTTGCCCTCGTGACCTCGGTCATCAGTGCTCCCGACTTCCTCGCCAACATCGCCGTGCACCGGTCGACGCTGGTGCTCGGCGCGCTGCTGATGCTGCTGACCATCGTCACCGATGTGTGGCGGGCAGTGGTGTTCTTCCCCATTGTCGGCGAACGCGGTCGCTCCACCGCGCTGACCTATCTGGCGGCGCAGATCGTCTCGGTCTCGATGTTCTTCGTCGGAGCGCTCAGCCTGTTGCTGCTCGTGCCGCTGGGCCAGTTTGTCGGCGGAGCGGAGACGGGGTGGGCCACAGCGCTTGGCACGCTGCTCGTGCAGTTCAACGAGAATGCCTATGCGCTGTCGCAGCTGGCGCTGGTTTTCGGCAGCCTGTCGCTATGGGTCTTCGGCCTGCGCGTCGGGCTGATCCCCCGGGCTTTCGCCGGCTACGCGGTGGTCGGCTATGCCATCCATCTGGGCGGCACGGTTGCGGAACTGTTCGGCTATCCGGTGAGCGACATGCTGCTGATCCCGGGCGCGCTGTTCGAAGTCGCTTTGCCGATCTGGCTCTTCATCAAGGGGTTTGATGCCGAAGCCTATGGCAAGGCCGCGTAGCTGCCGCACATTGCCGGTCCTCTGCAGGCCGGCAACCCGGGCGGCCGCTTTTGGGCGGCTGCCGGACCGTCGAGGCGCCTGCAACGAAATGCTGAAACCGGCGGTGCTTACGGAAGCTGCCGAGCCGGTATAGCCTTCGGGAGGTCAGGAAAAGGACGAACTCGGATGTCGAACGATAGTCAGAGCGATATCGGCGCCACCCTTCGACGCCTCGCGCAGACCTCACACACGCCCAAACAGCTGCTGAGGGCCACGCTCGAGCGTCATCCCGGCGCCAAGAAAAAGGACATTGCGCACGCCGCCTTCCGGTTGATGATCGAGACCGCCGAGCGCGCGCCCGATCGGGCCGTGGTGCTGCACGAAGTGGCGCTATCGACACGCGCCGTCGAGGATTGAGCCGCTTCGACGAGGCTGGGCAGCGATGACCATTAAGGGGCGGGCACCTAGAACCCGCCGCTGACCCCGGCATTGAGCGACCAGGTGCGCTGATCCGAGAACAACCCGCCCAGCTCGCCCCCGAGATTGATCGCGGCGCTGGGGCTGAGGTTGAGCCGGATGCCCGCCTGCACACGGCCCTCGAGCCCGCTGCTCGTCGTGCCCTCGGCAGCGTCGAAGCGGTAGTCGGCGAAGAGTCCGAAATAGGGGAGCAGCGGCATATCCTCGAGCACCAGCCATTGGCCCGAGATGGTGACGCCGCCACTGGCCGTGCCATCGGAGAAGGCTTTGGCGGGGTGTTCGGTGGCGAGGCTATCGGTCCAGCCCTCCTGGTTCTCCCACAGCGCCGTCACCCGCGCCGATGGCGAGATCGTCAGGTTGTCGCCGAGCTCGAACTCGCCGGTGAGGCCGGAGGTGACGAGCCAGCGCGACGCGTCGAACTGGCCGGTCGCGGTGCCTGACGAAACCTCGTAGCCGAGCGCCGTGCCGACCAGCGCCGCATCGAGCGTGCCGTGCTCGGCGAACCGCCAGGCGACATAGCCGCCGGCCGACAGGCCGCTGCCGCTCAACAGGCCATCGCCGTCGGCGGAATAGCGGAACGATTCCTGGCCCCCGATGATGCCGGCGATGAAATCTTCGCTGAAGCGATAGCCGATGCCACCGGTGAGATTGAGCTGCTGGCCGCTGCCCCCGCTGATAAGGCCCGAGCCTTGCACATCGAGCCAGAGGCTCCATTGCTTGGCCGGGTCGAGGAAGCCCGGCCCGTCAAAACCGTCGAACGCATTGGTTACGGCGGCCTCGGGGGTATAGGCGAGGAAGGCACTCTCGGCGGCGAGGCCGACATTGGCGGTGGGCCCGCCGCCGCCAAAACCGAGCGCGATGCCCTTCATGACGGCGCTGGTGATGGCGCGGCCGGAATTGCGGGCGACGATCGGGGTGAACTGGTCCTGCAGCTCTTCGACCTTGACGCTGTCGGCGGCGGGCCGGGCGAGCTGGCCGATGAACACCG
>NZ_LAJE02000205.1 GCF_000970465.2 Devosia insulae DS-56 | reverse complement strand
GACCCTCTCCCCAGCGGGGAGAGGGGGCGATGTGGCACTGACCGCGCAAAGTGCGTCCCCTCTCCCCTCCGGGGAGAGGGTCAGGGTGAGGGGAAGTTCACACGCGATTCTATGTACTTAGTAATGGCTGCCCCGGATAAGCCACCTGCCGCCAGGTGCGGACCCTCACCGCGTCGCCGACCCGGATCGCTCCCTCGCGCTCGACCCAGCCGACCAGCCCGCGCTTCCCCATCGCCGCCTTGACGAAGCCGAACTCGAGATCCGATCTGCCCTCATGCTGCGCCGCGATGGTCTTGCCCGTCTTCCGGCACGGGTCGTTGTCGCCGTCGATGCGGAGGGTGGCGCCGGAGGGGAACATCATCAGGCTGCGTGGCGGCAATTGCGTCAGATGCGGGATACCGGAAATCACCAGGTTGGCGCCGACCCACTGCCCCAGGATGCGTTCGAGGTTCAGCGCCGCTGCAACCTCGGCCAGCTCCTCGGCACTGACGATCGACAGCTGCCGCTCGTTGCGCATCGGCGTACCGCGCGGATACCACGGCTCCCGTGCATTGCTGGGCCGCACCAGCCCCTCGTGCCGATCGCCGACAATGCCGGCATAGGTCAGCACGAGTTCCGGCCGTTCCGTCGATTCGACGGCTGCCGTCTCGACGACGAACGTGCCGTCGACCCGGCCCTCGAGCGTCAGTGCCGGCATCTGCTCCGTCATGCCACTGCGCGCCGCCGGCGCATTACGGAATCGGCGGTATAGACCACCAGCGACACCCAGATCAGCGTAAAGCTGCCGAGCCGCACGGCGTTGAGGTGCTCGCCGAACAGCGTGATGGCGAGGAGGAAAGTGATCGACGGCGCGATATATTGCAGCATGCCGACGGTCGTCATCTTCAGCCGCTGCACCGCGAAAGCGAACAGCAGCAGCGGCCCCACCGTCGCCGGCCCGGTGAGCGCCAGCAGTGCCAGCGAGTAGGGATCGCCGTGCCAGCCGATGCCGCCATCGCGCAAAAAACTGTAGCCGAGAAAGGCGATGGCGAGCGGCGCCAGCACCATGGTTTCGACGAACAGACCCGGCGCGGAGCCAACCTTGGCGGTCTTGCGCAGATACCCATAGACCGCGAAGGTCAGAGCCAGGCCGATCGCCACATAGGGGATGCCGCCAATCGAGACCGCCTGGATGCCGATGGCGACTGCTGCAATTGCGATGGACACCATCTGCCAGCGGTTGAGCCGCTCACCGAGCAGCAGCACACCCGTTGCCACGTTCACCAGCGGCAGGATGAAGTAGCCGAAGCTCGCTTCCAGCACCTGCCCGCTTTCGACCGCATAAATGTAGATCAGCCAGTTGCCGCCGAGGATCAGCGCCGCCAGCGCCATGGAGGTCACAGTACGCGGGTCGCGCAGCGCGGCCCTAACCTCCGCCATCCGCCCGCCGAGGATCATGATGACGCCCAGCACCATAAGCGACCAAAGGGTCCGGTTGGCGACCACTGTCGCCGCGCCGACGTGATTCAACAGGTTGAATAAGAGCGGCAGGAAGCCCCACAGCACATAGGTCGCGACGCCCGCGGCGAGGCCGCTTTCGCCGCCTTGAGTCTCAGTGCTGGTGACGGACGCCAATACGTGTCCTTCCGGGCCGGAGGCGGCCTTGTGAGAGCCGCCTTTTAGCAGCGCCCCTGCCCTCGGCACAAATCAGAGTTTGTGATTAGGGGAACAACCCACCTTGATGGTGATCCAACCAATCGCCACGTCCTGCGTTAGCCTTCTTGTACCCACCAAAGGAGCACGCCATGAAAGCCAAGATCACCTGGATCCTCATCGCCGATGGAGCGACGGCCAAGGTGTTCGAGCACAACGGCCCCGGCAAGGGATTGCACGCCGTGGACGACCTGATGTTCGAGCAGACGCCGCTCAAGGCCGGTGAGATCATGGCGGATCGCCCCGGGCGGAGCTTCTCATCGGTCGGCCATGGCCGCAGCGCCATCGAACCGTCATCGGATCCAGTGGCAGTGCGCGAACGGCGCTTCGTCGAGAACGTCGCCGAGGAGCTGGAGCGCAAGCACCAGCAGCGTGCCTTCGACGAGTTGATCGTCGCCGCGGCGCCGACGGCGCTGGGCGACCTCCGCCCGGTGTTCAGCAAGGGCCTGCGCGACACCATCGTCGCCGAACTGCCCAAGGACCTGACCAACCTGCCCACGGCCCAGCTCGGCCAGCACTTCGATGGCCTCCTGGCCATCTGAGACCACTCGCTATCCCGACAATGGAGGGGGCGGCCCGTGAGCCGCCCCTTCGCTTACTGAGTGAACTGCACCGTCGCCAGCATCTGGCCGGCGCGGAACGCCGCCGACGTGCCGCCTTCGGGAGCGCTCCAGTAGACGAACTGGCTGGAGCCGAAGCCCGGCTGCACATAGTAGAAATTCTGGAACAAGAGCGATCCGTCGGGGATCTGCACCTGGTACTCGATCACGTTCCAGGCCTTGCCGCCGATATTCTCCAGTCGCTCGCTGACGATGGTGACGTTCTCGGGCTTGGCATCGAGTGCCGCTGCCGCTGCATTGCTGAGGATGGCTTCGCGGAACTGCGAGACAGGCCAGGCGCCGTTCTCGTTGATCACCGCAAAGCCGATGGTCTCGTCGCTGGAATAGTAGAGAAACTCCTGGTCGCCGGCCGGCGTCTGCGTCGCCCAGCCGGTCGTGTCGACGCAGGCGCTGAGCTTCACCTTCGCGCTGGTGATGGTTTCGCAGGCCAGTGCCGGCGTGATGAGCACCACCGCCGAGGCGATGGCGCCGAGGAGTATCCGGTTCATTCTTCGAGCCCTTCCCAAGGATTAGTTCGGGGCGGAGCTTGTGGCTGGAGTCGCGCCGCTGGCAAGCGCATTTGCAGCAGTGGCGGAACTTATTCCGCCGCTTGCCGGGGCGTGAGATCACCGACAGCCTCGCCGGTCGCCAGCACGAAACCCTCGTCCAGCCAGCCGGTGACCCCACCGATCATCAGCTTCACCGGCAGGCCGAGTTGAGCCAGCCGCAGCGCCCCCTTGTCCGCACCGTTGCAGTGCGGCCCGGCACAGTAGGTGACGAACAGCGTCCCCTCCGGCCACTCCGCCATCTTCCGCGCCGTGATCTTGCCGTGCGGCAGGTTCAGCGCGCCGGGAACGTGCCCCCCTGCGTAGAGCGTCGGGCTGCGCACATCGAGCAACACGAAGTCGTTGACCGCACGGCTGAGCGCGTCATGGACATCCCAGCAATCGGTCTCGAAACCGAGCTTGCGGGAAAAGTGCTGTAGCGCCTCGACGGGTGCGGCGGCAGGGACAAGGGCGACATTGCTGGTCATTCGGGCCTCCTGAGGCGTTCCAATGGCCAGAACTTGCCGGAAATCGGCATGATAGGTCAGTGGCGGGAATGCCAATATACGGTAGGATACCGCCATCATGGATAAGCCCAACCGCCACGTCACCATCCTCGCCTACGATCAGCTCTGCATGTTCGAGTTCGGCATCGCCGTCGAAGTCTTCGGCCTCACGCGGCCGGAATTCGCACATCTCGACTGGTACACGCACGAGATCGTCGGCATCGAGCCCGGCCCCTATCGCGCCAGCGGCGGCATCAGTGTCGCAGCCAATCACGACCTCGGCCGGCTCGCAGAGGCCGGGCTGATCGTGGTGCCCGGCTGGCGCGGCGCCATGACCCCGGTCCCCGAGCCGCTGATCGCGGCGCTGCGGGCCGCGCACGCCCGCGGCGCCCGCATCGCCACGCTCTGCTCTGGCGTATTCGTTCCGGCCCGCTCCGGGCTGCTCGAAGGCCGGCGCGCCACCACGCACTGGCGCTATGCCGACACCCTGCGCTCGGAGTTTCCCTCGATCGAGGTTCTGCCGGATATCCTCTACTCGGAGGACGGCAACCTCCTCACCGCGGCGGGCTCAGCCGCCGGGATTGACCTCTGTCTCCACATCGTCCGCCAGGATTTCGGCGCAGAAATCGCCAACACCGTGGCGCGCCGGCTGGTGCTGCCGGCGCATCGCGACGGCGGCCAGGCGCAGTTCGTGGCGCGGCCGGTGGCAAGGGAACGCCGTGGCCGCATCGGCCCGCTGCTCGATAGCCTGCGCCAGCGCCTGAACGAGGATTGGAGCATCGCCCGGATGGCAGAGCTGGCAAGGCTTTCCGAGCGCACCTTGATTCGTCACTTCAACGACGCGACCGGGTTGAGCCCGCTCACCTGGCTGATCGCCGAACGGGTCGAACGTTCGAAGGAACTGCTGGAGACCACGGATTTCGGCCTCGACGCCATCGCCGAGGCCTCGGGCTTTCGCAGCCAGGAGACGCTACGCCATCATTTCCGCAGTCGCACCGGCGTCAGCCCCAGCGCCTTCAGGCGCAGTTTTGGGCCTCTCGCTGTTCAGCGATAGACGCGCGACCGATCGTCGATCGCAACGACATAAACCACGAGGACATCGTGCTCGATGCGCACGACGATGCGAAGATCACCGACTCGATAGCGCCATAGGCCCGCCATGGGACCGGACAACGACTTCCCCAGGACCCGGGGATCGTCGGATTGTAGCACCCGATCATCGAGAAACGAGCGTACGCGCTTCTGGTCGACGACGCCGAGCCGGCGAAACTGCTTGGCGGCGCGGTCATCAAATTCGATGCGCCAGCGGCTCAAGCAGCTTCCTCGCCAGTATCCTTATCCATCTCCGCTTTGAGCTCATCCCAACTGATGCGCTTTGCGGGGGTCAGGATGCGTTCCTCGGCGAGGTAGTAGTCTTCCATGTCCTCGATTTTCTCGAGGATCGCCTCCCGTGCGTAGAACGTCTTGGTCCGCCCGGTCTTCTTGGCGAGCGCCTCAAGGCGATCCTCGATGTCCTTCGGCAATCTGATAGCAAGCATAGCAAAACTCCTTGCTATACATGTATAGCACATGTCGTCTGCATTCAATCGTCTCCGTCTTCCCCGTCGTCCTCGCCCTGCCCGGTCACCGCTTCGAGGAACTCGAACAGGATCGGGTCGAACAGGTCGGGCCGCTCGAGGCTGGGGAAATGCGCCGTGTCCTCGAGCACCACCGCAAAGGCGTTTTCCAGTTCCTCGCTGAGGTCTTCGTGGATGGCGATGATGTCGGAGCAATCGAGTTCGCCCACCACCAGCAGCGTCGGCGCGGTGATCACCGACAGGTTGTGGAACGCCGGTTCCGGCCGTTCCTCCTGGGTCAATGGCGCGTGGTTGAGGTGGATCTCGTTCATCGCGAGGAACAGCTCGCGCACCGGTCCGGTCACCCGCCCCGCTTCGCCATAGGGCCCATCGAGCCACTCATGCGCCTGGATGCGGTTGGCAGTGCTGATATTGCCGCGCTGTTTCGCATACTCGAACGCCTCCTCGAGCTGCTCGACTTCCTCGTCGACGTCGTATCCCTCGGCCCCGGTCACCGCTGTGCCCATCAGCACCAGGGCGATCGTCCGGTTCGGATGCTCCAGCGCGAAATCGATCGCCAGGCCGCCGCCCATCGACGAGCCAACGAGGATCGCGGCATGGACGCTGAGCCGGTCAAGCACGGTCTCGAGATCGACCAGGTGGTTGAACGGCACATCGGACGTCTCGGTCTCGCCATAGCCGCGCCGGTCATAGCTGATGACGTGATAACCCTCGGCCGCCAGCTGGCGCATCTGCTCGGCCCACATGCGCCGGTCGGTGACGCCGGAATGCAGGAACACCACCGGAATGCCGAAGCCGGCGGCCTCGCCGCGGATCAGCGCACCATCGAAGTCGATTTCAAAGGGGGAGGTCATGATCAGCCTCGAAGCAAACAAAGGCCGCATCTAGCACTGCCGGCCGCCAGTGGCCAGCGGCAGGCGACAGCGCGAGTAGTGGCCGCCTCGATGGCAACCTGCCTCCCCCACCGGCGTCATCCCCGCGTAGGCGGGGACCCAGTGGGATCTCTCAGAGTTAGCGGGCGTCGCAGCATCCCACTAGGTTCCCGCCTACGCGGGAATGACGCCGGTGTGGGCTGAGTACTCAATGCACAGACATCGCGGCGATGTCCTACTTCACCGCGACGATGAACAGGCGCGGGAAGCGCAGCAGCACCTTACCATCCACCGTCCGCGGGTAGGCCTCGGCGATCAGCCCGAGATAGCGTGCGAGAAACTGCTCGCGCTCGGCTGGCTCCAGCGGATCGATGAAGGGGCGGAGGCCAGTGGCCTTGACCCACTCGACGATGGCATCCGGACCATCGAGCACGTGGTTGTAGTTGGTGTGCCAGATCTCGAGGCGGCGCACCGTGGGACGCAGGGCGTCGTAGTAGACGCGGACCGGCAGCAGCGGCGCCCGGGCTGCCTGCTTCAAGCGCTCGCTCCACGGGCCATCGGCGGCCAGTTGCCGCATCAGTTGGTGCGACGGCTCAGCCATATTGTCGGGCATCTGCACCGCCAGCACACCACCATCCGGCTGGGCGGCAGCGACGCGGGTGAGCGACACCAGATGCTTGGGCACCCACTGGTAGATGGCGTTGGCGAAAACCAGGTCGGTCCCCGCCTCCGGCACCCAGCTATTGGCGTCCGCCTCGTCGAACCTCGCTTGCGGCACGCGCTGCCGCGCCTCGGCCAGCATGTTGGGTGAGTTGTCGAGCCCGATCACCTCAGCATCAGGAAACCGCTCGACCAGCAACTCGGTCGAGTTGCCCGGCCCGCACCCCATATCCGCCACTCGCCCCGGCGCAGTGAGCGGCACCTGCGCCAAGAGATCCCGCGCCGGGCGCGTCCGTTCGTCCTCGAACTTGAGGTAGGTGGAGGGCGACCAGTCAGCCATGTCACAAATCCCGTTGCTGTTCCGGTGTCTCATAGCAGCGCCCCAGAAGTTGTGAAACGCGAGGCTTGCGGCCGAACAATCGATGCAGCCCGCCGCTATGCGAGCGCCGCGGAATTTGTTATTCGCCCGGGCCAAGAATGTCCCCGCCAAACCTTCGAGCCGACTGGAGTCCCCCCGTGAGCACGATCCTGAAAAGCCTGCCCAAGGGAGAAAAAGTCGGCATCGCCTTTTCCGGCGGCCTCGACACCAGCGCCGCCCTGCTGTGGATGCAGCAGAAGGGCGCCAAGGTCTATGCCTATACCGCCAATCTCGGCCAGCCCGACGAGGCCGACTATGACGAGATCCCGCGCAAAGCGATGGATTTCGGCGCCGAGAACGCGCGCCTCGTCGATTGCCGCACCCAGCTGGTGCACGAAGGCATCGCCGCCATTCAGTCCGGCGCCTTCCACATCTCGACCGGTGGCATCACCTACTTCAACACCACTCCACTCGGGCGCGCCGTCACCGGCACCATGCTGGTCTCGGCCATGCAGGAAGACGGGGTCAACATCTGGGGCGACGGCTCGACCTTCAAAGGCAACGACATCGAGCGCTTCTACCGCTACGGGCTACTGACCAACCCGAACCTGCGCATCTACAAGCCCTGGCTCGACCAGCAGTTCATCGACGAGCTGGGTGGCCGCTCGGAGATGTCGGCTTTCCTCACCGCGCGCGGCTTCGCCTACAAGATGAGCGCCGAAAAGGCCTACTCGACCGACAGCAATATCCTGGGCGCCACGCACGAGGCCAAGGATCTCGAGAGCCTCGACACCGGCATCAAGATCGTCAATCCGATCATGGGCGTGCCGTTCTGGCGCGACGACGTGAGCGTTCCGGCCGAGAAGGTGGTGGTGCGCTTCGCGGAGGGCCAGCCGGTGGCGCTGAACGGCCAGAGCTTCGCCGATCCCGTCGCGCTGTTCCTCGAAGCCAACGCCATCGGCGGCCGCCATGGCCTCGGCATGAGCGACCAGATCGAGAACCGCATCATCGAGGCCAAGAGCCGCGGCATCTACGAAGCGCCGGGCATGGCGCTGCTGCACATCGCCTACGAGCGGCTGGTCACCGGCATCCACAACGAGGACACCATCGAGCAATACCGCATCAGCGGCATGCGCCTGGGGCGCCTCCTCTACCAGGGTCGCTGGTTCGACTCGCAGGCCCTGATGCTGCGCGAGACCGCCCAGCGCTGGGTGGCCAACGCCATCACCGGCGAGGTGACGCTCGAGCTGCGCCGCGGCAACGACTACTCGATCCTCAACACCGAGAGCCCGAACCTCACCTATGCGCCGGAGCGGCTGAGCATGGAAAAGGTCGAGGACGCGCCGTTCACGCCTGCCGACCGCATCGGCCAGCTCACCATGCGCAACCTCGATATCGCCGACACCCGCGCCAAGCTGGATCTCTATAGCAAGACGGGGCTGATCTCGTTGGGCGAAGGCGGGGATATGCTTCGGTTGGACAGCGACAGGGACTGACGACCTGGCAGAGATACCGACGCTGTCCGACTGTGATAGCGCGGTTCCGGGGCAGGAAAGCAGTTCCTGCTGCGCTGGCGTGCTGCGCTCGCCATGCTAGCGTTAGGCTATGAAACTTGGGTTCGAAGAATCGCAGAGTCCGTTCGATAGCGGGTCCCAACAGGCACGCGTTTGGACGGAGCGATGGGTTGCGGACTGGATGTTCTGCACCAACTGCGGCGCGCCGCGCCTCAGCCAGTTCCCGGCTAACAGCCCAGTGGCCGACTTCTTCTGCCCCAATTGCTCCGATCAGTACGAAGTAAAGTCGCAGCGTAAGGTTTTCGGCTCGCGTGTCGCGGATGGAGCCTACTTCACGAAGATCGAGCGTCTGGCATCTGCAAGCAACCCAAACCTAATGTTGCTCCAATATGACCGGGACCAGCGTGAGGTCCGCAACGTCTGCGTCGTTCCCAAGCACTTCTTCGTTCCTGACATCATCGAGCAGCGCAAGCCGTTGAGTGCAACAGCGCGTCGCGCCGGCTGGATCGGTTCGAACATCCTGTTAAGCAAGGTCCCCGAAAGCGGCCGCATATTCGTTCTTCGGAACGGCCAGCCGGAGTCGAAGGACTTGGTGTTGGCCAAGTGGCAGCAGACCCTGTTTTTGCGCAACCAAGGAGTCGACGCGCGTGGCTGGCTGATCGAGGTAATGAAGGCCGTCGAGGCAATCGACCGGCCAGAGTTCGCACTGGAAGATGTCTATGCGTTCGAGCAGCGCCTCCACACAGCATACCCGAACAACAACAACGTTCGCCCAAAAATCCGTCAACAACTGCAAGTGTTAAGAGACAACGGCTATCTGGATTTCCTCGGAAGGGGGCAGTACCGTTTGCGCCTGGGTCGATAGCTTCGAGGGCGCAAATGGCATGGTATCTCAACCATTATCATTGTGACAGTTGCGATACCGAATGGGAGGATGATTGGTCCTGTTGCTGCGACGACGACTGCCCGGCGTCCGGATCGCGCCATTGGTCCCCTCATGAAAGCGAAGACCTAACCGAGGTGATCGAGCAAGATGGCGACGAGTTCGTCGTTTTGGTCTCTCCGGAAACCGCCGAACACTACCCCGAGTACAAGGCCGTCGCGCGCTTTCCTAGCGAGGCGGCGGCCCATAGGTTCGTTGTGGATGGTGAACTCACCTAGCTCGTCGAGGACGCTGCCAACGATCGAGCCCACACTCGCGTGAGGCCGGAGACGGAGACGTTTTGCGCGTTCGACCGGTCGACGGCGCCCTGCGAATAGTCCCACGTAAGGTTGGCTATTCTTATGAGCAGCCAACCTCCAGCCGATAGTTACCGCGTCAGCTTCTTGTACGTGACCCGGTGGTTGTTCACCGAGTCTGCGCCCAGGCGTCGGATCTTGTCCTGCTCATAGTCCTGGAAGTTGCCTTCGAACCACTCGAAGTGGCTGTTGCCTTCATAGGCCAGCATGTGCGTGGCCAGCCGATCGAGAAACATACGATCGTGGCTGATGATCACGGCGCAGCCCGCGAATTCCTCCAGCGCCTCTTCGAGCGCCGCGAGAGTTTCGGTGTCGAGGTCGTTGGTCGGCTCGTCGAGCAGCAGCACGTTGGCGCCCGACTTCAGCATCTTGGCGAGGTGCACGCGGTTGCGCTGCCCACCTGAGAGGTTGCCTACCTTCTGCTGCTGGTCGGCGCCCTTGAAGTTGAACGCCGAGGTATAGGCGCGCGAGTTCATCTCGCGCTTGCCCAGCATCAGGATTTCGTTGCCGCCCGAGATTTCCTCCCACACCGTCTTGTTCGGCGCGAGCGTATCGCGGCTCTGGTCGACATAGCCGAGGTTGACGTTGTCGGCGACAGTGATGGCGCCGGAATCCGGCTTCTCCTGCCCGGTGATCATGCGGAACAGCGTCGACTTGCCGACGCCGTTCGGGCCGATGATCCCGACGATGCCGCCCGGCGGCAGCTTGAAGGTCAGGTTGTCGATCAGCACCCGGTCGCCGTAGGACTTGGTGACCCCGTCAATGTCGATGACGTTCTGGCCGAGCCGCTCACCCGGCGGGATGATGATCTGCGCCGTCGACGACAGGGTGCGGGCCTCGTTGACCTTCACCAGCTCGTCATAGGCCCGGATACGCGCCTTGGATTTGGCCATGCGGGCCTGCGGGCTCTGGCCCATCCATTCGCGCTCGCGCTCCAGCACCTTGGCGCGGGCCGCGTCTTCCGACTGCTCCTGCGCAAACCGCTTGGCCTTGGCATTGAGGTAGGCAGAGTAGTTGCCCTCGTAGGGCACGCCGCGACCGCGATCGAGCTCGAGGATCCAGCCGGTGACGTTGTCGAGGAAGTAGCGATCGTGGGTGATGATCAGCACCGCGCCGGCGAACTCGCGCAGGTGGTTTTCCAGCCACGCCGTGGTCTCGGCGTCGAGATGGTTGGTCGGTTCGTCGAGCAGCAGCAGGTCGGGCTTCGACAGCAGCAGCGCACAGAGCGCCACGCGCCGCTTCTCGCCGCCCGACAGCGTATCGACCGATGACTCGCCCGGCGGGCAGCCCAGCGCCTCCATTGCGACTTCGACCTGGCTGTCGAGGTCCCAGAGGTTCTGGCTGTCGATGATGTCCTGCAGTCGCGTCGCCTCGTCGGCAGTCTCGTCGGAATAGTTCATCATCAGCTCGTTGTAGCGATCGATGACGTCCTTCTTCTCCTTGACGCCGGTCATGACGTTGCCCTTGACGTCGAGCGCCGGGTCGAGCTGCGGCTCCTGCGCCAGGTAGCCCACCTTGGCGCCATCGGCCACCCAGGCTTCGCCGGTGAACTCGGTATCGATGCCGGCCATGATGCGGAGCAGCGTCGACTTACCCGAGCCGTTCGGACCCAGCACGCCGATCTTGGCGTCGGGGTAGAAACTCAGATGGATGTTGTCGAGCACCTTCTTGCCGCTGGCATAGGCCTTGGACATTCCGTGCATGTGATAGATGAACTGGCGCGCCATGAGGGCACTGCTCCCGCCGCTGGTAGCTTGAATTGCGAGCGCCGTATGTAGGGGAAGCGGGCGCGCGGGGCAACACCACCTCAGGTTAACGGCCAGACCAGTTGCAGCAGCGGCACCGCGATGACGATGACGAGGATGGAAAGCGGCAGCCCGAGCCGCCAGTAATCGCCGAAGCGGTAGCCGCCCGGCCCCATCACCAGCGTGTTGCACTGGTGCCCGATCGGCGTCAGGAAGTCGCAGCCGGCGCCGATCGCCACCGCCATCAGGAACGCCTCGGGCCGAAGGCCGAGGTCGGTGGCGAAGGTCGCGGCGATCGGCGCCATCACCAGCACTGTCGCCGCATTGTTGAGGAACGGCGTCACCGCCATCGCCGCCACAAGGATCACCGCCAGGGCGCCGATCGGTGGCAGCCCCACCGACACCTGCCCCAGCCACGCCGCGATCAGGTCGGTCGCCCCGGTCTCGCGCAACGAGTCGCTGACCGGGATCAGCGCCGCCAGCATGATCAGGATCGGCCCGTCGAGCTGCCGGTAGATGTCGCGCAGCGGCAGCGCCCCGCTGGCGACGATCAGCACCGCTGCGGCGAAGAAAGCGACCGGCACCGGCGCCCAGCCCAGTGCCGTCGCCAGCATCGCCACCCCGAGGATGCCGATGGGCAGCAGTCGGTTGCGGACGCTACCCAGTTGCAGGTCGCGCTCCGCCAAGGGCAGCGCGTCGAGATCACGCAGCTGCTCGCCCATCTGCGCCCGGCTGCCGCGCAGCAGCACCACGTCTCCCTCCTCCAACTGGATTTGCCCGAGCCGCTCCGAGAACCGCCGCTCACGCCGGCTGACCGCCAACAGGTTGATGCCGGTGCGCTCGAACAGCGCGAAGTCGCGCGCCGTGCTGCCCGCGAGCGGCGAGTTCGGGCCGATGATCGCCTCGATGGTGACGAGGTCGAGCCCCGGTGCGTGCGTCCGGTCCGACAGCGACAGCCCACCCCGCTCGATCATCCGGTCCAGTGCCTCGGGCTCGCCCTCGACGATCACCCGATCGCCATCGCGCAGCACCGCATCGGGGAACGGCGTTCGCCGGCCGCCCTTGGCCGGCACGATCGAGGTCACCATCGCCTTGCCGCCCGCCATCTTGTGCAGGTCGCTGACGGTCTTTTCGAGCGCGGCCGAGTTGGCGCCGACCGTTGCTTCGGTGGTGTAGTTCTTGATCTCGATCGCCTCACCGACCGCCAACCCCTCGCGCTTGCGCTCAGGCAGCAGCCAGTAAAAGAAGACGAGGAAGATCACCCCGGCGACAGCCAGCGCCAACCCGACCGGGGTAAAGTCGAACATGTGGAAGCTGGTGCCGGTGAGGTCCTCACGCACCCGCGACACGATGATGTTGGGCGATGTGCCGATCTGCGTCATCAGCCCGCCGAGCAGCGCCGCGAACGACATCGGCATCAGGAAGCGCGACGGCGAGACGCCGGAGCGTTGCGCCATCTGGAACGCGATGGGGATCATGATCGCCAGCGCCCCGATATTCTTGACGAAGGCCGACAGCACCGCGACCACGGTGACGAGGATCAGCAGTTGCATGCGTGGCGCCGAGACGTTCGGCGCGATCCGCGCCAGTGCAATGTCCATAATGCCGGAACGCGACACCGCCGCGCTCACCACCAGCGCGCTGCCGACGATAATGACAATATCATCCGACAGGCCCGAGAATGCCTTCTCCGCTGGCACCACGCCCACTATCACCGCGATCAGCAGTGCCAGCGCGGCCACCAGGTCGTAGCGCAGCTTGCCCCAGATAAACGCCACCATCATCAGCCCGACCACGGCAAAGGACAGCATCTGCGGCAATGTCATGCGATCGGGCCTCCGGATCGGACATGCATAACGCGCTTCGCGCCGACCGCTACCATGGTGAAAAGAAAAATCGCCGCGGGAACCATTCCGCTGCCGCCCGTTCCACTGCCACTATCCGGAAAACCCCCGGGGAGGATTCGACGTGCCGCAGAGACCCAACTTCGCCCGCCGCGGCCGCAGCCTGTTGCCGGGCCAGGTTTCGGAACTTGTTATCATCGACCTCGATGGCGGCAGCCGGCAGGTGCTGTTCACCGCCGACGAGATCATCGAAGCCCCGAACTGGACGCCCGACGGCAAGACCCTGGTGTTCAACGCCGGTGGCGAGCTCTGGACCATCGCCGCCGACGGCACTGGCGAGATCGAGAAGCTCGACACCGGACCACTCAGCGACCTCAACAACGACCATGTGCTGTCGCCCGATGGTTCTACGGTCTATGTGAGTTCCGACGACGGGCACCTCTATGCCCTGCCGATCACCGGGGGCACGCCGCGGCGGGTATCGAACAGCTATCCGCACCGTCACCACTATTACCTGCACGGCATCTCGCCCGACGGCAAAACGCTGTCCTATGTCGGCATCAATGCGGTGGGCAATAACCAGTGGGCCAAGGTGAACATCTGGACCATCCCGGCCGCCGGCGGCCCGGATACGCAGCTGACCGACGTGCTGTTGCCCAACGATGGGGCCGAGTATTCGCGCGACGGCCAGTGGATCTGGTTCAACTCCGAGCAGGGCTCGCCCGGCCACGCCCAGATCTTCAAGATGCGCACCGACGGTTCGGAGCTGACCCAGATCACCTTCGACGAGCGGGTAAACTGGTTCCCGCATTTCGCCCCCGACGGCCAGTCGATCGCCTATCTGAGCTACCCGCCCGGCACCAAGGGCCACCCAGCCGACAAGGACGTAATCCTCCGCTTCATGCGCCCCGATGGCACCGGCACCCGCGACATCATCGGCTTCAACGGCGGCCAGGGGACGATCAACGTCAACTCCTGGGCGCCGGACAGCCGGCGGTTTGCCTATGTGGCGTATCCAGGTGGCGCTTAGCTTCGTCATCGCTACTTTCACCCCACCACCGGTGTCATCCCAGCTTTCGCTCATATGCGCTAAGCTAGCGATTTCGGTTGGCCTGATGGACGCCACCTTAGCTCCCCAATGGGGTGACGCCGGGTATGCGACCCGAGGCTCTGCAGGTCTCCCCAAACTCGGTGTCATCCCCGCGAAAGCGGGGAACTCCGTTTGCGATCGTGCCGCAGGCCAAGAAAACAGAAGTTCCCGCTTTCGCGGGAATGACCCGGTGGGTGGGGCACGACCCTAACTT